>NZ_JBHWEL010000022.1:5660-69076 GCF_042734135.1 Streptomyces sp. NPDC059668
ACGGGGGCCCCCGGGTGCGCGCCCGGGCCCTCCCCGCCCACCACCGGCCGGCGCCCGACGGGGGGGTGGGTCCCCCGCACCCCCCCCGCCAGCGAGACGACCGGCTTCTCGGAGGCCCCGCGGCGCGTCGCGAAACCGGACGCCCCGGACGCAGCGGACCGCGAACGCGAGGACGACAGCGAGGCCGCCACCCCCGAGACGGGTCCCGAGGACACCGGAGCCGTCGCGCCCGTGCGCTTCCACTCCAGATGCGTGTCCGGGATCTCCTCCAGGAAGCGGGACGGCGGGTTGTACGAGGGCTGGCCCCACGCGCTGCGCATGGACGAGCGGGTGAGGTAGAGCCGCTCCCGCGCGCGGGTGATGCCGACGTACGCGAGACGCCGCTCCTCCTCCAGCTCCTTGACCTGCCCCAGCGCACGCATGTGCGGGAAGACGCCGTCCTCCATCCCGGTGAGGAACACGACCGGGAACTCCAGGCCCTTGGCGGTGTGCAGGGTCATCAGGGTGATGACGCCGTTGCCGTCGTCCTCGTCGGGGATCTGGTCGGAGTCGGCGACGAGCGCGACCCGCTCCAGGAACGCGGAGAGGCCGCCGGTCGCCCCGGCCGGTCCAGCCGCCCCGGCCGCATCGGCCCCGTCGGCCGCTCCCGCCGCATCGGCCGCTCCCGCCGCGCCGGTACCGTCCTCGGCCGCGCCGGACTCCTGCTCGAACTCCAGTGCCACGGCGGCGAGTTCCTGGAGGTTCTCGATCCGGGTCTCGTCCTGCGGGTCGGTCGAGGCCTGGAGCTCGGCGAGGTAGCCGGTGCGCTCCAGGACCGCCTCCAGGACCGTCGCCGGGCCCGCGCCGGACTCGACGATCGTCCGGAGGTCCTCCATGAGCGTGTTGAAGCGCTTCACGGCGTTCGTCGAGCGCGCCGCCATGCCGTACGCCTCGTCGACGCGGCGCAGAGCCTGCGGGAAGCTGATCCGCTCCCGTTGCGACAGGGCGTCGATCATCGCCTCGGCGCGGTCGCCGATCCCGCGCTTGGGGACGTTCAGGATCCGGCGCAGCGGGACGGAGTCCTCGGGGTTGGACAGGACCCGCAGGTAGGCCAGGACGTCCCGGACCTCCTTGCGCTCGTAGAAGCGGACACCGCCGACGACCTTGTAGGGCAGGCCGACGCGGATGAAGATCTCTTCGAAGACACGGGACTGGGCGTTCGTCCGGTAGAAGACCGCGACGTCGCCCGCCTTCGCCTCGCCCGCGTCGGTGAGACGGTCTATCTCCTCGGCGACGAACTGCGCCTCGTCGTGCTCGGTGTCGGCGACGTAGCCCGTGATGTTCGAGCCCGCGCCCGCGTTCGTCCACAGGTTCTTGGGGCGGCGCGACTCGTTGCGCTCGATGACCGCGTTGGCCGCGGTGAGGATCGTCTGGGTGGAGCGGTAGTTCTGCTCCAGGAGGATGGTCGTCGCGTCCGGGTAGTCCTCCTCGAACTGGAGGATGTTGCGGATGGTCGCGCCGCGGAAGGCGTAGATCGACTGGTCGGCGTCACCCACCACGCACAGCTCGGCGGGCCCGAGATCGCCCTCGGCCGGCGGCACGTCCTCGGCGCGGTCCCCGCTCGCCGGTCCCACGAGCTCCCTGACCAGGGCGTACTGCGCGTGGTTCGTGTCCTGGTACTCGTCGACCAGGACGTGGCGGAAGCGGCGGCGGTAGTGCTCGGCCACGTCCGGGAAGGCACGGAGCAGGTTGACCGTCGTCATGATCAGGTCGTCGAAGTCGAGGGCGTTGGCCTCGCGCAGCCGCGACTGGTACATCGCGTAGGCCTGGGCGAGGGTCTTCTCGAAACCGTCGGCCGCCTGGCCCGCGAAGTCCTCCTCGTCGATCAGCTCGTTCTTCAGGTTGGAGATCTTCGCGGTGAACGACTTCGGCGGGAAGCGCTTCGGGTCGAGGTCGAGGTCGCGGCAGACCAGGGCCATCAGGCGCTTGCTGTCGGCGGCGTCGTAGATCGAGAACGAGGACGTGAAGCCGAGGCGCTTCGACTCGCGGCGCAGGATGCGCACGCACGCGCTGTGGAAGGTCATCACCCACATCGCGTTGGCGCGCGGGCCGACGAGCTGCTCGACGCGCTCCTTCATCTCGCCCGCGGCCTTGTTCGTGAAGGTGATCGCGAGGATCTGGCCGGGGTGGACATGGCGCTCGCCCAGCAGGTGCGCGATCCGGTGTGTGAGCACCCGGGTCTTGCCGGAGCCGGCGCCGGCCACGATGAGCAGCGGGGAGCCGGAGTGCACCACGGCCGCGCGCTGGTTCTCGTTCAGCCCGTCCAGCAGGGCCGCCGGGTCCACGGCGGGCCGGTGGGCGCCGTCGCGGTAGTACGCGTCGCGGTCCGGGGGCACGTCGAAGCGGCCGCCGAACAGGTCGTCCGGAAGCGGCTCCGCCGCCTCGTCCTCGGGCGGCGGCGGGGGCTCTTCCTCATGGGCCCCGGAAGGCTTGAGGTCCGCCAGGAAGCTGTCATCAAAGAGGCTGCTCATCGCTCTCCGAGTCTAGGCGGCCGCACTGACAACCCGCCGCCACCCCGAGAACTGGGCCGGATTTCCCACGGAGTCCGGCCCGGGACCGCGCGGAAACCGCGCCCTCCTCCCGCACCGACGCGCCCCCCTCCGAGGCCGTCCCCCACCGACGCCGCCCCCGCCCTCCGGGACCGACCCCCAGCGACGCGCCCTCACCCTCGGGGACCGCCCGACCCCCACCCACGCGCGCTCACCTTCCGGGACCGTCCCGCTACGGGCGGCCACTCCGGAGGCCCCGGCGGTCCAGGTCACGAAAATGTATCGGGCATATCGCACATCAAACTTCACAGAACACTTACGCGTTGGCTAGCGTGCCGGGCAGACCGCTCGACACCGACCGGCGAACGTCGCCGGGCCGAGCGGCCTCCGCCGAGTCCGGCGCGCCCGCGCGGCCACCGGAGCCGGGGACCCAACCGACTTTGGGGTGAATCGGTCCAACCGCCTCTGGGGCGAGGACCGTAGGGCAAACCTTCCGGAAGCACCCGCCCGAACCCGACAGCTAACCCGGTAGGCGGATGACGGAAGGAGTCGCCTCTCTTGGCGTCGCACCGCAAGTGGAGTCCTCCGGGCACCCGCCGGACGGGCATACGGACCCCGGCCCTCGCCACGGCCGCCCTGACCTCCGTGGCCCTGCTCTCGCAGACGGCCAATGCCGCACCCCCGGCCGAGCCCCGGCCGACCCTCGAAGAGGTCGAGAAGAAGGTCGACGACCTCTACCACCAGGCCGAGACCGCCACCGAGAAGTACAACGCGACCAGGGAGAGGACCGCCCAGCAGCGCAAGCGCGTCGACTCCCTCCTCGACGACGTGGCCCGGCGCACCGAGAAGCTCAACACCGCGCGCGAGGAGCTGGGTTCGTTCGCCGCGGCCCAGTACCGCACCGGGGCGTCCGCGCCCGGCAGCGCGAGCCTGCTGCTGGCCGACAACCCGCAGGACTACTTCGACCAGACCCAGTTGATGAACCGTCTGACCAGCCGCCAGAAGGCGGCCGTCGACGACTACGTCACCGAGCGGTCCGCCACCTCGAAGAAGCGCGAGGAGGCCTCCCGGAGCCTGCGGACGCTCACCACGTCGCAGGACGCGCTCAAGACCTCCAAGGCCGACGTCCAGGGCAAGCTCGCCGCGGCGCGCGACCTGCTCTCGAAGCTGACCGCCGACGAGAAGGCGCGGCTCGCCGCGATCGCGAAGAAGAAGCGGGAGGCGGCCGACCGCAAGGCGGCCGAGCTGGCCGCCGAGCGGGCCGCGGCGGAGCGGAAGGCCCGGGACACGGCCCGGCAGCCGGGCACACCGTCCGGCACCACCGGGACGGGGACCTCCGGGACCCCGGCCGGCGACTCCTCGTACGCCGCCAAGGCCGCCAAGGCCATCGCCTTCGCCCGCGCCCAGATCGGCAAGCCGTACGTGTGGGGCGCGACCGGACCCGGCTCGTACGACTGCTCCGGTCTCACCCAGGCCGTCTGGAAGGCCGCCGGCGTCACCCTCCCGAGGACCACCTACGACCAGGTGAACGTGGGCACCACGGTCTCCCTCTCCGCCGTCGAGCCCGGAGACCTCGTCTTCTTCTACGACGACATCAGCCACGTGGGCCTCTACATCGGCAACGGGATGATGATCCACGCCCCCAAGCCGGGTGCGTACGTCCGTGAGGAGTCGATCTTCTACGCCATCCACAGTGTGGTGCGCCCGGCCTGAGCGCCGCCGCGGGGCACGCGCGCGTGTGGCCCCCCGGGCTCCCCGCGCGCGTGCCCGCGTCCTCCGCGCCGCCCGCCGGCGCACCCCCGTGCCGCCCTGTCCGCGCCCGCCCGCCCCGCCGCGCATTCGTGAAGGACGCGCGCGCCCCACGGGCAACCCGGCAGAAGATCCCTAGCATCGGGGCCATGCCAGCCACCTCGCCGCCCCGCAGCCCGTGGGTCCGACTCCGCACCTGGTGGGCGGAGAGCCCGCCCGCCGCCGCGGCCGCCGTCCTGGCCACCGGCATCCTCTCCGTCGGGCTGCACGAGACCGGCGCCGAGGTCCTGTCCCTGATCGCACTGGTCCTGGCGGCCGTCACCTGGCTCGGGTTCGCCGTCGACTTCACCGTGCGCCTGCTGCGGGAGCGGGACCGGTGGCTGGAGGAGGCCGGCACGCCGAGCGCGCTCACCGGGGTCGCCGCGACCGCCGTGCTCGGCACCCGGCTGACCGACCTGGGATGGCTCGGGGCCGCGGAGGTGCTGCTCGCGCTCGCCGCCGTGCTGTGGCCGGGGCTCCTCTGCCTCCTCGTCAGAGGACTGCGGCTCCGGATGCCCGGAAGCGTGTTCCTGGGGTGCGTGGCCACGCAGGCCCTCGCGGTGCTCGCCGCGTCGCTCGCCGGGGCCGCGCGCGTGGACTGGCTCGCGTACGCGGCGCTGGTCCTGTTCTGGCTGGGGTTCCTGGTGCTCTACGTGGTGGCGCTGACGTGCTTCGACTTCCGGGAGACGGCCACCGGCGGCGGCGACCACTGGATCGCGGGCGGCGCGCTCGCGATCTCGGCGCTGGCCGCGTCGAAGCTGGTCCTCGCCTACCAGGCGGACACCTCTCTGTGGAACTACGACGACAACGGCGTGATGCGCTGGATGACCCAGGCGCTGATCATGGTGACGCTCGCCTGGTACGCCGTGCTGGCCGTCGCGGAACTGCTGTTTCGGCGTCCGCGGTACGACGTGCGGCGGTGGGCGACCGTGTTCCCGATGGCCATGACGGCGGCGGCGGCCCTGTCGGTCGCGGACGCCGTCGGTTTCGCGTGGCTGAGGGGGGTCGGGCAGGTACTGCTGTGGATCTCGGTGGCGGCCTGGCTGCTGGTGGCGGCCGGAACCGTCAGGTCCACAGCACCGCGATGAAGATGTTCGCGGTCGTCAGCAGCCCGACCAGCCCGAACAGGCCCTTGTCGACCTTCTCGTCGTCCCGCTTCACGTAGACCAGCCCGAGGATCACGATCAGCAGGGCCAGCTTCACGCCGATCTTGACGGTGTTGACCGCGTGGTCGTCGGCCTGGTTGAGACCGACCAGGACGACACCCGTGACCAGCATGGTCAGCGCGCCGTGCAGCATGGCCGGGACGAACCGGGCGGTGCCCCGGCCCATCGCCTTCATCTGGGTGAGGAAGCCGCCGAGCAGGGAGGCGATGCCGATGATGTGCAGGCCCACGAAGAGATGGATGAGTACGTCCATGGGGCCGGAGCCTAATCGGCGGTGTGTGTCCCTCTTCGCACCGGCCCACCCCCTGGCGGCCCGTAGCACCTGAGAACCCTGGATCGTCCCGGAACCGTCCCATCGGTCATCACCCTGTGTGAAGTCGCCGGGGGCACACCGGAATCACGGTCACATACGGTCACCGGGCGATCCACTTCCGCCAGTTCCGCACATGGTGTTACCGCGCCCTCACCCTCAGGTTTAGCGTCCTCCACCAGGTGCCCGGCTCCCCACCGCCGCCCGGGCCAGGGGCGGCAGTCGGACACCACCGCCGAGAAAGGTCCGGCGGCGACTCGCTCCCCCTGTGTGGGCCGCCGCCGGACGCGTCACCGATGACCGCGCACTCCCCGGCGGTCACGTCCCCCGGGAAGGATGTGGGCCCTCGTGGCAGCGCACCGCAAGCCCAGACAGCGCTCACTCGGCGGCCATACGGTCCGCACGGCCGCGACCATCGCCCTCGCCGGCGCGGCGACGACGGCCGGATTCGAGGGCACCGGGCACGCGGAGCCGCAACTGTCCCCGGCGCAGGTGAAGGCCAGGGTCGACACGTTGTACCAAGAGGCCGAGGTCGCCACGGAGAAGTACGACGGGGCGAAGGAGAAGGCCGACCAGGCGTCACGGCGGCTGCACGACCTGCGCGACGAGACGGCGCGCAAGGAGGACCGGCTCAACGCGGCACGGGACGCGCTGGGTTCGATCGCCGCGGCGCAGTACCGCAGCGGGGGCCTCGACCCCGCTCTGCAGCTCGCGCTCTCCGACCGGCCCGACCAGTACCTGGACGGGGCCGCGTTCGCCGAGCGGGTCGGTGACCGGCAGGCGGGGGCGGTGGCCCGGGTCCGCAAACAGCTGCGGGAGATCGAGCAGCTGCGCGGGGCCGCCCACATCGAGCTCGCGTCGCTCACCGCGCGGCAGGCGGAGCTGAAGCGGGCCAAGAAGACGATCACCGGAAAGCTGGACTCCGCGCGACAGCTGCTGTCGCGGCTCACCGACGAGCAGCGGGCACGGCTCGGGGACCCCGGGGCGGCCGGCGGTGCCGCGGGCACGGCACGGCACGCCTCGCGTTCCGCCGCGCGGGACCTGGGCCCGGCACCCTCGTCGCCCTCGGCCGGTTCGGTCGCGGCCCCCAACTCTCGCGCGGCCGCCGCCGTCTCGTACGCCTACGGGAAGCTCGGCAGCCCCTACGTCTGGGGCGCCACCGGGCCCGACGCCTTCGACTGCTCGGGCCTGGCCCAGGCCGCGTACCGCTCGGCGGGCGTCCAGCTGCCGCGCACGACGTACGCCCAGATCAACGCGGGCCGACGGGTCTCGCGCTCCGAACTCCGCCCCGGCGACCTGGTGTTCTTCTACTCGGGCATCAGCCATGTGGGGATCTACGTGGGCAACGGGATGATGATCCACGCCCCGAACCCCACCGCGCCGGTGCGTCTCGCGCCGGTCGACGAGATGCCGTTCGCGGGAGCCACCCGGGTGGCCTGAGCGCACAGGTCCACCCGGGTGGCGCGAAGACACCGGGGCGGATCGGCGTGGTGGGGGCGCGGGGGTGGATCGCGGTAGCGTCGACGCGGACTCCGTTCCGTCGTCCGAGAGGTCCTGATGCCCGGCTTCCTGCTGCCGCCGCCTCCGCCGCCCGCGCACATCCGCTCCTGGCCGGACCGGGCGGCCCTGCTGGCCGACCGGGGCCGGGTGCTGGAGGAACTGCGCGGACGGAGCCTCGGGGTGCACCGGGTGCTGCTGCTCTGGCTGCTGGCGCTCGCGGCGATCGTCGGCTGGGCCCTGCTGGTGCTGCCGCTCCAGCAGATCGAGCAGCGCGATCCCACCGGTGTCGTCCTCGGCCCGCTGTTCGCCCTGCTGGGTCTTGCCGCGCTCGCCCCGACGCTCCTCGCTCTCGCCCTGTCCGTGCGCAGCGACCGGCGTATGCACGAACTGCTGAAGGCCTGGACCGAGTTGGACCGCCATCCCGCGACCGACTCCCGGCTCCGCTCCCCCGGGCTGAGCCTCTTCTGGCTGCTCTCCTCACTCGGTGTCTGCGCGATCGGCGTCTGGACGTCCTACGCCGCGGCGGCGCCGGCCGGGTCCGGCCCCGGTCTGTACAGCGATGTCGTCCAGGGCGTCGGAATCGGCCTGATCCTGTGGACGACCGGTCTCATCGGGATCGCCAAGGCCGTACGCCACTACCGCTGGGCGCTGCGCATCCCGGGCCCGGCGCGCACCGCGGAACACCGGTAGGCGCCCGCCGCGGAACACCGGGACGTCCGGCGTCCGCGCGGACCGGCGGACCGTGTGTCACACCAGGCGTCGTGCCGTCGCCCAGCGCGTCAGCTCGTGCCGGTTGGAGAGCTGGAGCTTCCTGAGGACCGCCGAGACATGGGACTCGACCGTCTTGACGGAGATGAACAGCTGCTTGGCGATCTCCTTGTACGCGTAGCCGCGGGCGATGAGGCGCAGGACCTCGCGCTCGCGCTGGGTGAGACGGTCGAGGTCCTCGTCGACCGGCGGGGCGTCGGTGGAGGCGAAGGCGTCCAGGACGAACCCGGCCAGGCGGGGCGAGAAGACGGCGTCACCCTCCTGGACACGGAAGATGGAGTCCACCAGGTCGGTCCCGGTGATCGTCTTGGTGACGTAGCCCCGGGCACCGCCGCGGATCACGCCGATGACGTCCTCCGCCGCGTCCGACACGGACAGCGCGAGGAAACGGACCGGCTGCTCGGCGTCGCTCATCAACGGGGCGCAGCGGCGCAGCACTTCGACACCGCCGCCGCCCGGCAGATGGACGTCGAGGAGCACGACCTCGGGCCGGGCGGCCGTGATGACCGTGACCGCCTGGTCGACGTCCGCGGCCTCGCCGACCACCTGGACGCCGGTCCGCTCGGTCTGTCCGATCTCGGCCTGCACCCCCGTACGGAACATGCGGTGGTCGTCGACGAGGACGACCCGCACATGACGTCCGCCCGGCGCTCCGGACGGCTCGGCGGCGGCCGGTCCGCTCGCCTCCGGGGAGCCGGTGACCGCCCCCGCTCCGGTCGCGGTGTCGCTCGGCTCGTCGGGGCCGGTGTGCCCGGGCAATCCGGCCGTCGGCCCGTTCGCGTCGCTCATGACGTCTTCTCCGCCCTCTCCATCTCCAGCTCGACCTCCGTGCCGCCGTCCGGCACCGCGCGCAGTCGCGCCGTGCCGCCGTTGCGCTCCATGCGGCCGATGATCGATTCTCTGACGCCCATGCGGTCGGCGGGTATCGCGTCGAGGTCGAAGCCGGGGCCGCGGTCGCGGACGGACACGAAGACCGTCCTTCCCTCGACTTCGGCGTAGACCTGTACGGCGCCGCCCTCGCCACCGTACTTGGCGGCGTTCACCATGGCTTCCCGCGCGGCCTGCATCTGTGCGCTCAGGCCCTCGTCGAGCGGGCAGTCCCCGACCACGACGACCTCGATGGGGACGCCGTGCTTGTCCTCGACCTCGGCGGCGTCGCGGCGGACCGCCTCGGCGAGGGTGGTGGGCTCGTCGGCCTCGTCCTTGCCGGTGCCCTCCGGCTTGTAGAGCCAGGCGCGCAGGTCGCGCTCCTGGGCCCGGGCGAGCCGGCGCACCTCGTTCGCATTCTCCGCGTTGCGCTGGATCAGGGTCAGGGTGTGCAGCACCGAGTCGTGGACATGGGCGGCCACTTCGGCCCGCTCCTGGGCCCGGATGCGCATCAGGCGCTCCTCGGAGAGGTCCTGCGTCATGCGGACGAGATAGGGGCCGGCGAGGAGCGCCGTGCCGACGAGGACGGCGAGCGCCGCCTGGAGGACGGAGCCGAGGTGGGCCGCGGAGCCCTGGAGGACGAATATCCCGGTGACGCCCGCGGTGACGAGCAGGACACCGGCCGCGGACCGCAGCAGCGTGAGCGTCCGGCGGCGGCGGCCGACCTCCACCCACCGGGCCCGCCGCGCGTTGTCCGCCTGGCGCCAGACCAGGGCGACGCCCGCGCCGACGAGGACGGTGGGCCAGAGGTACGCCTTGGCTCCGCCGCCGAGGTTCACGTTGCCGACGAAGACCATGGCCACGACGACCATGAGGAGCAGGGCGACCATCTGGCCGCGGTCCGGCTTGCGGGCGACGAGTCTGCGGCGGCCGTCGGGGGCGGTCTCGGTGGTGAAGGCAGGCGCGCGCTCGGAGTCGACCCCGCCGACACCGAGCGGTACGAAGAACCAGAAGGCGGCGTAGAGCAGCGCGCCGAGGCCGTCCGCCATGAACAGGCCGACGAAGACCAGCCGCACCCAGATGACGGGCAGCCCGAGATGCCCGGCGAGCCCCCGCGCCACACCGCCGAGCCAGCGTCCGTCACTGCTGCGGTAGAGCTTGCGCGGGGGCCGCGGGTCGTCGAGAGGCACTGCTGCGGCTTCCGGCATGCCAACGATGTTCACACGGCCGGGCGGCCGGAGCATCAGGGTCGACCCCCGAGACTCCCCTGATCTTCGACGAGCCGGTGCTCGAAGGGCTCCGCGCGGACCCGTCAGGGCCGATATCAGGGTTCGGCCAGGGTCGTCCCGACTCCCGTCGCGCCTTCCCGCCCGTCACCATGGACACATGACAGATCAGCAGCGCGCGGCAGCGGAGCCGCCCCGTGGCTCAGGCGCCCCGCCGCCGGGCACCGCCACGGGTGACGGGCCGCGCGCGCACGACGACGTGGTGGCGCCCGAGGCCCCGCACAGGTTCCGGCGCGACCGGCGGCACAGGATGCTGGGCGGGGTGTGCGCGGGCCTCGGGCGGCAGTGCGACATGGACCCGGTGATCTTCCGGATCGTGCTCGCGGTGCTCTCCGCGACGGGCGGCATCGGTCTCATCCTGTACGGCTTCTTCTGGCTGTTCGTCCCGTACGACGACGAGGACGAGAACGAGGTGCGCAAGCTCCTCACCGGCCGGGTGGACGGCCAGGCGCTGACGGCCGTGCTCTTCGCCCTCGTGGGCTGCGGGGTCTTCCTCTCCATGCTCAACAACGGCGGGGTGCTCACCTTCGCCGTGGTCCTCACCCTGCTCCTCGCGGGCGCGGGGTACTGGTCGCAGCAGCGCGGCGCGCCCGACCCGGACCCGCTCGCCGCCCAGGCCGTGGCCGACGCCCCGCCCGAGGCACAGGCTCCGCCGGTGCCCGCCTCCTACCCCTCCTGGTGGCGCGACCCGATCGTCAAGGACGGTTCGCACGTCGGCGGCACCGGCTATCTCTGGGGCCCGCGGGACGCCCGGGACCGGGACGTCGCGGCGGCGGTGGCCATCGCCCGCGGCATCCCCCGCCCGGACCTGCGCGCGTCGCGGGAGCCGCGGCCGCGCGGGCCGCGCTGGATCGGCGGCTGGGTGTTCCTGTTGGCGCTCGTCGCGGGCGGCCTCGGCTCGGGCCTGACGTGGCACGACCGGCCGCTCGGTCCGAGCCTGCAGATCGGTCTGTCCTGCGCGCTCGTCGTCTTCGGCCTGGGTATCGCGCTCAGCGCGTTCGTCGGGCGTACGGGCGCGGGCTCGCTCTTCCTGGCCGTGCTCACGGCGGCTCTGCTGGCCGGCTCGGTGGCCCTGCCGAAGGACATCAGCACGCACTGGAAGCGGACGGAGTGGACACCGGCCGCCGTCGCGGACGTACGGAAGAACTACGAACTCGGCACGGGCGTGGGCACCCTCGACCTGAGCCGGCTCGACCTGGCCGAGGGACGGACGGTGACGGCGCGCGCGGAGGTGGGCGCGGGGCGGCTCGAAGTGGTGGTCCCGAAGGACGCGATCGTACGGCTGAACATCGACGTGGGGCTCGGGGACATCCAGTTGCCCGGCGACGGCAAGAAGGACGTGGACGTGGAGCCCGGCAAGGTCAAGCAGGTGACGCTGGCCCCGGCGGCGGGCACGCGGCACGGCGGAATCCTCGACCTCGACCTGCACGTCGGTGTCGGCCAGGCGGAGGTGACCCGTGGCACGTCATGAGTTCCGGCCGGGAAAGCTGGTCGCGGGCTTCTTCCTCACCACCGCGGGCGTCGTGTACGCCGGTGACGCGGGCGGCTGGTGGGACACCCCGTGGTTCGTGATGATCCCCCTCCTGACGGGCGGCCTCTGCCTGGCCGGAGCGGTGGCGCTCCTGGCACACGGCATACGGCGGCGCAGGGCGGGCTCCCGACTGGCGGCCGCGGGGGCGGCGGACCGAGGCCCCGAGGACTCGTACCTGCCGGGCTGACCGGGCCGGGACACGGCACACGAAAGGACCGCGCGGCCTCCGGCGCTCACGCCTCGGCCTCGCGGTCCCGCAGCCCCCGCCCGGGGTGTGTCCTGACCGGGACTTCCGCAACACGCCTTAGTAGCGGTACTCCCCGCTCCGTTGCCCGCGCCGCGCGCGCCAGGCCGCGTCGAGCGAGAAGACCGAGGCGCCGGCGAGGACCAGGGGCAGCCAGGCCATCAGGTAGGCGAGGTCGTTCCCGTAGTAGTACGGGTCGGAGGCCCAGCTGACCGTCAGCCACAGGCTGAGGGAGATCAGCGCGCCGCCGAACGCCGCGAGACGGGCCAGCAGTCCGAAGAGGGTGCCGAGGCCGACCGCCAGTTCGCCCAGGGCGATGGCGTAGCCGAATCCGACGGGACTCTTCAGCGCGAGATCGACCAGGGCCGGGATCGCCGACGAGTCACGCACCGTGCGCATCAGGTCCCCGATCGAGCCGGAGCCCGAGTCGGAGAGGAAGGCGCTGTTGGTGAGCTTGTCGATCCCCGCGTAGATGAAGGTGACGCCGAGGAAGATGCGCAGCGGCAGCAGGGCGTAGCGCGTGGCCGTCTCGCGCCACCCGTCCCGCCCGCCGCCGCTGTCGACATAGGAGCCCTGGGTGTCCGTTCGCATACCGTGAGTCATCGCTCTCCGCCGCCTCTCACCCGTATTCCGTTGACCCCTCAACAGACCATACGTACGGGAGCGGGCCCCCGCTCAATGGCGGGGAGCGGTTTTTCTTGCCCGGAGCCGCGTCCGGCCGCCCTCCGGCCATGGGTACAGGGCGGACAGGACGGAAATTGCGCCTCCGTCCGCCACCGCCGAACCGGTGACCCGACGCCCAGCGACCACCGCCCCGGTGGCACGGCACCCCGGCGCCGAGGCCCCCTCAGCCCACCACCTCCAGCCCACCACTCCTCCAGCCCGCCGACCCCTCAGCCCGCCACTCCCCCGGCGCGTTGCTCCCCCAGCCCGCCGCTCCCTCAGTCCGTCACGTCGATCACGCAGCGGTTGGTCTCCACACCCGCCGCCGTCACCACCTGGACCTCCACCCGTCCCGGCTCCACGTCGACCGGTACCGGCACGGTGAGCACGGCGTCCGTGGGACTGCTGAAGCCGCCCGGCACCGGGACCAGCGGTACGTGCACATGGACCGCGCCGATGCGGACGACCATGCGGGAGAGCCGGTCCGCGGTCTGGGCGCCCGGAGGGACGAACCCGGCCCCCCGGATCTCGATGTCGTCCCCGGTGCGGATCGGAGCGTCGAGGTCACCGGCCTCGCGGGAACGGACGACGGAGAGGATCACGGGCCGGCCGCCCTCCGCGTACTTGCCTGACAGATAGGTGGCGGCCGAGACCAGGACGAGCAGCGCCAGGCCCCATGGCAGGTCGGGCAGCTGTTCCGGCCGCCGGGCCAGCCGTACGGCGGCGAAGACCAGGGCGACGGCGCCGATGACGACGTACTGGATGTCGGCGAAGCTGCCCTTGCCCGAGTCGTCCGTGAGGAGGTCGGCGGCGCGCGGCCGGTCGGCCCGCACCTTCTGCAGCCGTTGCCCGAGGACCCGCACGCCCACCACGCGGCGCACCAGCACCGCGATCCCGCACACCACCGCGACGACGGTCACGACACCCGCGCCCCGGGCGAGTTCGAGCCCGGCGATCAGGTCGTCGCGCCTGCCGTGGGCGGAGGCCGCCGCCAGCTGCCCCACCAGGACGAGCACCGCGAACACCACGAACAGCACCCACGCGACGGCCATCGCACGCGAGGTGGAGAGACGGTTGTCCTCACCGATGACGGGCGCGAGGGCACCGCCGCGCGCCCGGTGCAGATAGCCCGCGCCGGTCAGCAGGCCGGCCACCACGACCGCGGCGACCAGCCCCGCCGTCCGCGCCGCCGTCCACCCCGCGCCGATCGCGGTGAGCGCCTGCACCAGCAGCAGCGCCACGACGGTTCCCCACACCGCGAACGCCGTACGCCGCCACAGCCGCCCGAGCCAGGCCTCGCCGTCGACGCGCCCGCGTTCCGCGACCAGGTCGGCGGACTGGGTGAGTTCGTCCGAGACCCACTGCCGGGACGCGGAAGCCGAGTGCGCGACGGCGGCCGGCAGACCCTGTCCCGACGCCAGTTCGTCGCGCTTGGCGAGGAACGCGGCGACGGCCCGCCGGTGCCCCTCGCGCGCCCCGTGCGGACAGTCCCCGCAGGTGCAGCCGCCACCATGCGCGCCCTGCCCGGCGCCGAGCCCGCCACCGCGCCCCGCACCGCGCTCCGCGCCGTGTCTCGCCTCCTGCACCGCCACGCCCGTTGCCGCCTTCCCCGCACCGGAACTCCCGTGCGGCCAGATCCTCGTACGTCTGCGTACGCCTGCGTACGTCCTCGTGCGGGGTCGTACGTCTCCGTACCGCCCCGCACGCCTGACTTCCGTACAACTGCCTTACAACTGCCCCGCGATGACAGCGAATTGTGCCGTACGCAACAGCGCCCGCGTCCGGCAGGTCTGGTCAGCGCGGGTGAAGTGCCGGACCCCGTGTTGACCGGGCTGCGAGAATTCCCCCATGGCCGAGATCATCCAGCGCGACGGGACCTGGGCCTTCGACGGCAGCACGGTCAGGATCACGCCGGGGCTGCACCGGTCCGTGCCCCTGTTCCGGCAGACGTACGGGGAGATCACGGTTCCCCTGGAAGCCGTGTCCGGCATCGTCCACGAACCCGAACGCAAGCGCGGCCGGCTGCGCCTGAGGCTGCGCGAGGGCGCCGATCCGCTGCTCCAGGCGACCGGGGGCCGGCTTCCGGACGCGGCCGATCCGTACCGGCTGACGGTCGACGTCGACCGGTCCGGGGTCGCCGAGTACGTCGCCGAGGAGATCCGCCGTGCGCTGCTCCTGGACCAGGTCCCCAAGGAACCGGCGACGGCCTATCTGCTCGCGGGGCCACCCGTACCCGTCTCCGTGCGGTCCAGCGACGGCACGGTCTCCTTCGACGGCGCTCAGGTGCGCATCGACTGGGCGGACACCTCCGACCGGGTCAAGCGCGCGACGGGCCCGCGGATCATCGCCGTCGGCGACCTGGTGCAGGTGGAATGGCTGCCCAACTCCGGTTACGAGGACGGCTTCCTGCGTTTCGTGACGCGCGAGGCCGTGTTCTCCAAACTGCCGGCCGAGAAGGATCCCTTCGCGCTCGACCTGTGGGGCAGCGCCCGCCGTGACCTGCTCACGGCGCTCGTCGCCGCCGCGGTGACGGCCCGTCTGCCGCATCCGTCGGTCCGGACGGGCGCGTTCGCCGAGCGCCCCCCGCAGGCGTCCGCCGCCGCCCGCGTACCGGCCCCGGCCGACCATCACGACGTACTCCTGCGCCGGCTGCGCGAGCTGGGCGAGCTGCACCGGGACGGGGTGCTCACGGACGAGGAGTTCGCGGTGACGAAGGCGGCGGTCCTGAAGGGCTTCAGCTGAGGAGATCCGGCTCGCTCCTGCTGATGTCCTGCCACAGGGGCTGGTAGTTGATCCACGCCACCAGGTCGCCCCCGAGCTGCTCCCGGGTCGCGACGGCCTGCTTGTGGTCGATGAGGACCGGACGGCCCGCGGCCTGCGCGGTGAGCTGGACCTGGCTGGAGCGTTCCATCGACAGGAACCACCAGGCCGCCGCGTCCACCGAGTCGCCGACGGTGAGCAGGCCGTGGTTGCGCAGCACCAGGGCCTTGCGGCTGCCGAGCGCGCCGGCGATCCGGCGGCCCTCCTCGGTGTCCACGGCGACACCGCTGTAGGTGTCGTAGAGCGCGTGGTCCTCGTAGAAGGCACAGCTCTCCTGGCTGATCGGGTCGAGGAGGTCGCCGAGGGCGGAGAGCGCGCGGCCGTGCACCGAGTGGCAGTGGGCGACGGCGACGACGTCGGGGCGGGCGGCGTGGACCTGGGCGTGCACGGTGAACGCCGCCTGGTTCACGTGGTAGCGGCCCTCGACCACCTGCCCGTCCTGGTTGGCCATGACCAGGTCGCTCACGGTGACGTGCTTGAAGGGCATCCCGAAGGGGTTCACCCAGAAGCAGTCGCTGTACTCCGGGTCGCGCGCGGTGATGTGGCCGGAGACCCCGTCCTCGAATCCGAGCCGCCCGAAGATCCGCAGCGCTCCGGCCAGCCGCTCCTTGCGGTGGCTTCGCTCGTCGTCCGGCGAGTCGTACATCGGCGGCATGGCGAACTGGAGCTGGTCGGTCGGTAGGGGCAGGGGCGGCGTGGGCCCTTGCATATGTCCTCCAGCACTGGCGTGTCCGATACGGACCGGAAGTTACCTCCGGGTGCCGTAGGAGAACAGGGCCGTTCGGTGAAGAGAGTGCGGAACCGTTACGCGGGAGGGCCCTGAGAGGGGCCGTACCGGGGTCGTGCGTCGTGCGGAGGCCGCGCGGGCGGCACTCCGGTCCCGGAAGCCTGCGGGGCTGCCGAGAACCTCCCCCCATCACGACAGAAGATGTCAGGTATCGGCGCGACACTCCTCGTATGAGTCGTACGAACTGGGCCGCCTTCACCGTCTCCGCACCCGAACTCGCCCGGCCGGCCGAGGAGCGGTTCGGGGCGTTCACCCACCACGTCCTCGCGACGCTCCGCAAGGACGGCGCACCCCGCACCAGCGGCATCGAGGCGCGTTTCCTGCTCGGCGAGCTGTGGCTCGGCATGATGCCGGACTCGCTCAAGGCACTCGACCTGCGCCGCGACCCGCGGTTCGCGCTCCAGGCGAACCCGGGGCCGGGCACCGCGATGGGCGGGGGCGACGTACGGATCAGCGGCCGGGCGGTGGAGGTCACCGACGGCGACGCGAAGCGGGCGTACGGGAAAGAGGTGGAACCGCCGGAGCCGTTCCACCTCTTCCGCACCGAGCTGACGGAGGTCGTACGGACCTTCGTCGAGGACGACACGTATCTGGTCGTCCAGGTCTGGAAGCCCGGAGAGCCGGTGCGGACTCTCAGGCGGACCTGACGGGTGGGGCTACTCCCACTCGATCGTGCCCGGGGGCTTGCTCGTCACGTCGAGGACCACGCGGTTGACGTCGGCGACCTCGTTCGTGATCCGGGTCGAGATCTTCGCGAGGACGTCGTACGGCAGGCGCGACCAGTCGGCCGTCATCGCGTCCTCGCTCGACACCGGGCGGAGCACGATCGGGTGGCCGTACGTACGGCCGTCACCCTGGACACCCACGCTGCGGACGTCGGCGAGCAGGACCACCGGGCACTGCCAGATGTCGCGGTCGAGGCCGGCCGCCGTCAGCTCCTCGCGGGCGATGGCGTCGGCCTCGCGCAGCAGGTCGAGCCGGTCCTTGGTGACCTCGCCGACGATACGGATGCCGAGGCCGGGACCCGGGAAGGGCTGGCGCTGGACGATCTCGTCGGGCAGGCCGAGCTGCTGGCCGACCATCCGGACCTCGTCCTTGAACAGCTTGCGCAGCGGCTCGACGAGCTCGAACTCCAGGTCCTCGGGGAGGCCGCCCACGTTGTGGTGGGACTTGATGTTCGCGGTACCGGTGCCGCCGCCGGACTCGACCACGTCCGGGTAGAGCGTGCCCTGCACGAGGAACGCGACGTCCTCGCCCTCGGCGGCCTCGGCGACGATCTCCGCCTGGGCCTGCTCGAAGACGCGGATGAACTCGCGCCCGATGATCTTCCGCTTCTCCTCGGGGTCCGAGACGCCCTTGAGCGCGTCGAGGAACCGCTCCTGCGCGTCCACGACCTTCAGCTGCACGCCGGTCGCCGCGACGAAGTCCTTCTCGACCTGCTCCGTCTCGCCCTTGCGCATCAGACCGTGGTCGACGTACACGCAGGTCAGCTGGGAGCCGATGGCCTTCTGCACGAGCGCGGCGGCGACGGCGGAGTCCACACCGCCGGACAGACCGCAGATGGCGCGCTTGCCGCCGACCTGCTCGCGGATGAGGGCGACCTGCTCCTCGATGACGTTGCCGGTCGTCCAGTCCGGCTTGAGGCCGGCGCCGCGGTACAGGAAGTGCTCCAGCACCTGCTGGCCGTGCGTGGAGTGCATGACCTCGGGGTGGTACTGGACGCCGTACAGCTTCTTCTCGTCGTCCTCGAAGGCCGCGACCGGGACGACGTCCGTGGAGGCCGTCACCGTGAAGCCCTCGGGGGCGGCGCTGCACGCGTCGCCGTGCGACATCCACACCGACTGCTCGTCCGGGGTGCCCTCGAACAGGGTGGAGCCCGACTTGGAGACGTGCAGGGGCGTACGGCCGTACTCGCGGGCGCCCGTGTTGTCGACGGTGCCGCCGAGGGCCGTCGCCATCAGCTGGAAGCCGTAGCACATGCCGAAGACGGGGACGCCGGCCTCGAAGAGCTCGCGGTCGAGGCGGGGGGCGCTCTCGGCGTACACCGACGAGGGGCCCCCGGAGAGGATGATCGCCGCCGGGTTCTTGGCGAGCATCTCCTGGACCGGCATGGTGCTCGGCACGATCTCGCTGTAGACCCGGGCCTCGCGGACGCGACGGGCGATGAGCTGGGCGTACTGCGCACCGAAGTCGACGACCAGGACGGTGTCGGGGGCGGCGGGGGACGCTTCTGGCACGGTTTGCCTTCCGGCGGTGAGCAGGGGGTGTGGGGTGTCGAGTCTACCGGGGGTGGGCGTGGGGGTGCCGTCCCGCCGATTTCGCCCCCGCCGCCCCTACCCGACCCATCCCGTACCTGGGGGCTCCGCCCCCAGACCCCCGTCCGGCCTCAAGGGCCTTGTCCTCAAACGCCGGACGGGCTGATGGTGCGGGCCTGCGTCGACAGGCTGACGCCCGGACTGTGGCCATCCGGCCCACGCCCGCACATCCAGCGCGGGCCCGCATATCCGGGGCAGGCCGGCACACCCGGCGCAGGCCCGCATATCCAGCCCGTCCGGCGCTTGAGGACGAGCCCTTCGGGCGATGGCGGGGGTCCAGGGGGCGCAGCCCCTTGGCGGGGTCTGGGGCGGAGCCCCCGGGGATGGGCCGGGTAGGGGCGCGCGGCGTCTCAGTATGCGAACCCGCTTGGCCCATTCCGGACGCCCGGGCATACTGGTCCCATGCTCACGCACCACACCTTCGCGTTTACCTATGGCAACCGGCCCACCGGCTGCCATGGTCGTGCTGCTTGAGCAACTGACAAGCGACTCCCCAGGCGCCCCGGGCCGACAAGGCCCGGGGCGTCTGCCGTTTCCGGGCCCGGCCGCCCCGGGGTGCCCCTTCCGCGGAACAGACAGAAGGAGCCCCACCATGGCCGACACAGCCGACGTACTCGACAGGACCGGCGCCCGCACCGACGAGGCGGCCGGCGTGATCGCCGACGCCCGTGACCGTGTCGACGCCCTCGACGACCGGATCATCGGCCTCGTCCAGGAACGCATGGCCGTCTCGGCGGTGATCCAGAAGGCCCGGATCGAGTCCGGCGGCCGGCGGGTGAACCTCTCCCGCGAGATGGAGGTCCTCGGCCGCTACCGTGACGCGCTGGGCAAGCCGGGCACGTCGCTGGCCATGACCCTGCTGGAGCTGTGCCGGGGCCGCATCTGAATCCCGCGCGCCGCGTCCGTCCCGCGCACCCCGTCACGCCGCGTACGCACGTACGCATGCCGTCTCACCCGTACGGCGCGTGACCGGGACGCGACGCGCTTCGTTGGTCCTGGTGTCCGTGCCAGCCAGGGGCGGGCCCGAAACAACCACGCGTGGCTCCGCTGGGGCGATGAGACGTACGGATCGTGCCGTGCGTCGTGGGACCTCGCCCCAGGGGTGTGACCGGACGGCAGGGGACAGCGGCCCGGTCACTCAAGAGAACGGTCGGCTCCGGGGACGCCCGGGGCCGCCCGGCGCGACCGTCCGACCGGCCGGCGGAACCGCATCACCGTGTCCCTTCGACGGGCGCCCCCACCCGTGGAAGTCCCCGCACCTGCACACGTCCGGAGATCCCGGCTCCTGACGCACCCCGGCTCCGACTCCACGTCCGTGTCCATGTCCGTGTTCATGTCCCCGTGGACCGACGACCTCGTTCCATGACCCGCGGCGCACCCCCTCCGGCGCCGCGCCCCAGGCACCGGCGCCGCCCTGACGTCGGTGCTGACGCAGAAGGGCCCCGCGGTTTCCGTCCCGCGGGGCCCTTCGCACGTGCGCGTGCCCTCGGGTCAGGTCCTGGAGACCGCTCCGCAGGACTCGGTGTCGGAGTGGTCGAGCTCCCGGCTCCGGTCGTACGGATCGATGGCGGGTCCGCTCGGCGTCGCCTCGGCCGAGGCGGTCGGGGCGGCCGAGTCGAACCGCGGGTGCAGGAAGCCGTCGTAGACGAAGCACGCGGAGTTGGAGAGGTTCTCGTCGTACGAGAGGAGCGCCAGTCTGCCCGGGGTGACCTGGTACTTCGCCGGGTCGGAGACCTCGATGTCCAGGACGCGGCGCACGATGGTGCGGGCCACCTCGGTCGACTTCCGGTCCGCCTGGGCCAGCGGGTAGACGAAGGTGTAGTCGGCGTGGATGACGACGGACGCGCGCGTGCCCGCCTTGAACGTCATACGGCCGCGGGTCTTGACCACGTCCCCGACGAGCCGTACCTCGCGCGGGTCGAACCGGCTGAAGAGCCAGAGCGGATCGTGCTTCACGTCCGGCTTGCGCAGCCAGCTGTTCACGTCGTCGAGCAACTTCGGCTGCTTGGGGTCGAGAACGGCGAGCGCGTGCGTCGGACGGCCGCCGAGCAGCGTCGCGCTGTCGATGTTCGCACCGACGAGCAGCGCCTTGGTCTGCCGCAGTGCCTGGGCGACCTGCTCCTTGGTGAGCGGGCCGACCGGCTTCGCCGCCGGCACGACGATGCCCGCCGCGCCGTCGGCGTACCGTTCGGCGGGCGACCCGGCGAACGGCCGGTCGAGGGTGGGTGTATCGGGCGCGGCCTTCGAGGGCGCGGCGGTCGGAGCCGCGGTCTCGGCGGGCAGCTCGGTGACGGCCCCGTCGCCGGACGACGAGCTGCCGGAAGACGTTCCGAGGGGATCGCCGGGCAGCAGTGACGGCCGTACGGCCACCAGTGCCACGGCGGCCGCGAGGGGGACGCCGATGATCGCCCACAGCCGTCGGCGACGGGCCGTGCGGCCCTCCGCCTTCCGTATCTCCTGCCAGGCGGGCCCGGTCCGCCATCCCTCCGGTTCGACGCCCTGGGCCTCCCGCTGCCGCAGTCGTTCGGTCACCATGCGGGCGCGGGCGGACGGCTCCTTGGGGGCCGAGGCCCGGATGTCCCGCTCGGAGTCACGGATGAACCGCTCCCACACCTCGTCGGGAACGGAGGACTCCCCCGGCCGTTCCTCGGGCTCACCTGCCCTTTCGGGCTGCTTCTCAGACACGAGGGTCAGTTCTAAGTGGATAGAACGTGTGTCCACAAGTCGTACCCGCATGTGACCCAACACACATAAGGATTCCGTGAGGGGCAGCACAACCCTTCACAAGGTCCACGGGTCACACCTGCTGAACCACCGGCCACACCCGCGCCCCACACGCGGAGGCCTCACCCATACGCGTGCCGCGGCAGTGCGGTGCACCGGACTTTCCGAGGTCTTCATGAAGCTTCGCCGTGCCATGGCCGTCGCGGCCGCGACGGCAGCCATAGCCCCACTGGCGCTGCTTTCGGCGCCGGCCGCGTTCGCGTCGGACGACAGCCCCTCCCCGAGTACGACGGTGTCGGAGTCCGCGAGCGAGCCGGCGTCCGCGTCGCCGAGCGACTCCGCTCCCGCGCCCAGCACCTCCGAGTCCACGAGCGAGACCGCTCCGGCTCCGAGCAGCAGTGCGAGCGCCTCCGCCACCGCCAGCACGTCCGGCAAGCCGACCGCGTCGGCCACTCCGTCGCAGTCCGCCGAGCCGTCGGCGTGGCCGACGGAGGACTGCCCCGTCGACGACGACGGCGTGGACGCCGGTTCCCAGCTGTCGCTGGCCGTCTCCGGGCTTCCCGGCAAGATCGTCGCGGGCAGCGGCTGGCACAACTTCACGCTCTCCGCCGCCAACCACAGCGACCAGGACCTCGGCCAGGTCCAGTGGCTCGCCACGGTCGACAACTACTCGGACAGCGACGACGAGAAGGACTGGCTGAGCACGTACGCCCAGCTCGAGTACTTCAACCCCACCAGCAAGTCGTGGGAGTCCATCGCGGACGAGGTCGGCAACGGCATCTACTTCGGTGAGACCACGCTGGGCGGCAAGCAGACGGTCGCCATCAAGCTGCGCGTCAACATCAGCTCGAAGGCCCCCGCCGGCGACGGCTACGCCCTCGGCCTGGGCGGTTACGTGGACCAGGAGCAGGACTGCGTCCACAGCTCCTTCGCGTTCTACGAGCTCACCGTCCTCGCGGCCGGCAGCAGCAACGAGGACCCGGGCGAGGCCAAGCCGGGCAAGGGTGACAAGCCGTCCGGCGGCACGAAGCCGCAGGGTGGTGCCGACGAGATCCCGGCCACCGGCAGCCTCGCCTCGACCGGTTCCTCGTCCGCCCTGCCGACGATCGCCCTCGTGGGCGGCATCGCCGTCGTCGCGGGTGCCGGCGCGGTGTTCACCGTGCGTCGTCGCAAGTCGGGTGGCGCGGCCGCGTAAGGCGGCACGCCGGAGACGGACCGCGCAGGCGGGACGTCTCTCAGCGGTACACGTACAAGAACTCGGTACAGGAACGCGTACAGGAACTCGTACAAGTACAAGAAGAGGGACCTGGGCTCGGAGGGGGGCACAGGTCCCTCTTCGCGTTCCCGCGTCCGTCCGGCTCCGGCCGCTTCTTCGGTGCCCTACTTCTTCGGCGGCACCGTCGGCATCCCCAGGAACGGCAGCCGCAGCGCGCCGAAGGCGTCCGCGGGGACGGCGGGCCGGAGGGGCTCGACCGGCTCGAGCCGTTCGTACGCGGCGCCCGGCGCCGGGCGCGGGTCCGCCTCGCCCTTGTTGGGCCAGTACGACATCGCGCGCTCGGCCTGGGCCGTGATGGTGAGCGACGGGTTGACGCCCAGGTTCGCGGAGACGGCGGCGCCGTCGACCACCGAGATCCCCGGGTGTCCGTACAGCCGGTGGTACGGGTCGATCACGCCCTCTTCGGGGCTCGCGCCGATCGGGCAGCCGCCCAGGAAGTGCGCGGTGAGCGGTGTGCCCATCAGCTCGCCCACGTTGCTGCCGGCGAAGCCGTTGATCTCGGCCGCGAGGGTGGAGGCCGCCTCCGAAGCCGCCCTGATCTGCTTGGGGTTGGGCGCCCCGTGCCCCTGGCGGGCGGTCAGCAGGCCCTTGCCCGCGCCCTTCGGCTTCAGGTACGTGGTCAGCGAGTTGTCGAGCGACTGCATCACCAGGCCGATGATGGTCCGCTCCGACCAGTGCCGGTTGGAGAGCGAACGGGCCACCAGCAGCGGGTGCCGCACGGCGTTGGCCAGCCAGCCCAGCGCCCTCGACGAGCCCTCCGCGTACGGGACCTGGAGGATGGAGAGGCTGCCCATCGAGTTCGATCCCCTGCCGTAGCGGACCGGTTCGATGTGCGTGTTCGCGTCGGGATGGATCGAGGACGTGATGGCGACGCCCCGGGTGAAGTCGACCTTCGGTGTACCGGTGGCCCTGCGGTACCTGCGGTTGTCCGTCTGGGCGCCCACCAGCGCCTCCGAGTTGGTGCGGGTCAGCTCTCCCAGCCTCGGCGAGAGGCGGGGCAGCTGACCGCCCGCCCGCATCCGGTGCAGCAGGGTCTGCGTGCCGTACGTACCGGCGGCGATCACGACCCGGCGCGCCGTGAACATCTTGCCCGCGCCCTTGCGCTTCCCGTCCGTGGGCAGCGTGGCCACGGCGTACCCGCCGCGCGAGTCGTCGGTGACGGACACGACGGTCGTCATCGGGTGCACGACCGCGCCCGCCTTCTCGGCCAGGTACAGATAGTTCTCGTTGAGGGTGTTCTTCGCGCCGTGCCGGCAGCCGGTCATGCACTCGCCGCACTCGGTGCACGCCTTGCGGTCGGGTCCGACGCCGCCGAAGTAGGGGTCCGCCACCTCGCCGCCGGGACCGGCCTCGGCCGTGCCGTCCGCGTCCTTCCCGTCCCCGAAGAAGACACCGACCGGCGCCATGTGGAAGGTGTCGCCGACGCCCATCCGCTGCGCGGCCGCCTTGAGGTGGACGTCGGACGGGGTCATCGTCGGGTTGAGCCGGACGCCGAGCATGCGCCGGGCCTGGTCGTAGTACGGGCCCAACTCCGCCTGCCAGTCGGTGATGTCCTTCCACTGCGGGTCGTCGAAGAAGGCCTTCGGCGGTACGTAGAGGGTGTTGGCGTAGTTGAGGGAGCCGCCGCCGACGCCCGCGCCCGCCAGCACCATGACGTTGCCCAGCAGGTGGATGCGCTGGATGCCGTACATACCGAGCGGCGGGGCCCAGAGGTAGTTCCTGATGTCCCAGGAGTTCTTGGGCAGCGTGTCGCGGGTGAAGCGGCGGCCGGCCTCCAGCACCCCGACGCGGTAGCCCTTCTCCGTCAGGCGCAGGGCCGTGACGGAACCGCCGAAGCCGGAGCCGACCACGAGGACGTCGTAGTCGTACGCGGAGTCGTACGTGGTGTCGTCGTGCTGCTCCTGGACGGAGTTCTCCTGTGACACGTGCTGCTCTCCTCGTCGAGAACGGGTACGGACGCGTGAGGACGCCGGAACCGGCGCAGGCGGCACGGGTGCCGCGGCGCCGGCGGGGCCTCGGCGCTAGCGGAGCCGCAGCGCCTTCATGACCTGGAGGCTCCGGCTCATGAACGCCGCGTACTTCTCGTCGTCCATGCCCAGCGACGGCGCCATCGGCAGCAGCCGCTGCTGGGCGACGGTCTGCGCCTCGGTGTACTTGAGGATGCCCTCGGAGCCGTGGCGCCGGCCGAGCCCCGAGTCCTTCATGCCGCCCATGGGCGACTGGACGCTGCCGTACGCGGGCGCGTAGCCCTCGTTGACGTTCACGGTGCCGGTGCGCAGCCGGGCCGCGACCGCGCGTCCGCGCCGCCCGTCCTTCGTCCAGACGGAGGAGTTGAGGCCGTACGCCGTGGAGTTGGCGAGTTCGACGACCTCGTCCTCCGTCCTGAAGCGGTACAGCGAGACCACCGGTCCGAACGTCTCCTCGTTGCAGACGGCCATGGGTGCCTCGACTCCGTCGAGGATGGTGGGCTCGTAGAAGTAGGGGCCGACGTCGGGACGGGCGACGCCTCCGGCGAGCACCCTCGCCCCCTTCGCGACCGCTTCCTCCACGTGCCGGGTCACGGTCTCCAGCTGCCGCTCCCCCACCAGCGAGCCCATGTCGGCCCCGTAGGCGAGGGAGGTGCCGAGCCGCATGGCCCTGGTGCGGGCGGCGAAACGCTCCGCGAACGCGTCGGCGACGGACTCGTGGACGTACAACCGCTCGATGGAGATGCAGAGTTGGCCCGCGGAGGAGAAACAGGCGCGGACGGCGCCCGCCGCGGCCTTGTCGATGTCGGCGTCCTCCAGGACCACCATGGCGTTCTTGCCGCCGAGTTCGAGGGAGACGCCCACGAGGCGGGCCGCGGCGCCTTGGGCGACCTCTCGGCCGGTGCGGGTGGACCCGGTGAAGGAGACGTAGTCGGCGTGCTTGACGATCTCCGGTCCGACGACCGGACCGTCCCCGATGACCACCTGGAAGACCTCGGCCGGCAGCCCGGCCTCGATCAGCAGGTCGCGAGCCCAGAGCGCGGTGAGACAGGTCTCGGTGTCGGGCTTCATGACGACCGCGTTGCCCGCGACGAACGCGGGGAGCGCGTCGCCGACGGAGAGTTCGAGCGGGTAGTTCCAGGGCGCGATCTGGCCCACGACACCGCGCGGGTGGCGCAGTTCGGTGACCTTGGTGAGGGTGGGCATCGCGCCGGCGTGCCGCTTGGGGCGGAGGTACGCCGGGGCCCTGCGGCCGTAGTGGCGCGCGGCCACGACGACGGCCTGCACCTCCTCGTGCGCGTGCAGCCGGGCCTTGCCCGTCTCCAGCTGGATGAGGTCCAGCACCTCGGCCTGCCGCGCGAGCACCAGGTCGTGGAAGCGCAGCAGGACGGCGGCGCGCTGCCGTACCGGGGTGGCACCCCAGGCCGTCTGCGCCCTGCGGGCCCGCTCGAAGGCCGTGGCGACGTCCTCGGGGGTGGACTCGGGCAGGTCGGCCAGCTTCTCGCCGGTGAACGGGGTGTGGTTGGCCGTCCGTCCGGAGCCGACGACGCCCTTGGTGAGCTGCGCGACCAGCTCGGGCGTGACCACGTCGGCAGCGGTGCGGGCGCCCGCGGGGGCGGCGGCGAGGGGGTTGGTGCCGGTCTTTTCCGGCTGGTCCGTACCGATGATTTCCGGGGCCTGCGAGTCCGTCATGAAGCGCAGGGTATGACGGCGCGGGGGCTTTGGGTACCCGTTGGTAACCCGCTTTCACGGGGTGCACACACCACGCCAGTGAGCACTGGCAGCAAATGCGCTGATCAGGGCGTTGTTCGGGCCCGCGCCCGCTTCACCCCGCCGTCGAGGAGGAGCGGGGGGAGCGGGACCTCCGACCGGGAGCCGCCGCGGACCCGGAATTCTCCCGGCGGCAGACCTCGAGGTACTTTCCCCTGCCAACGAACAGGAAAGCCCCACCCGATCGAAATGCATTACAAAAGAGACATTCAGGAATTGTTCATCCCGCTTCGCGAACGATCTCTTAACCTGCCCCTTACCTTGAAGGCATAGGCAGCTCACGGTATCTTCACAAGACAGTCGGCACGTATTCCCGAAAATGGCGCGCACCTCCGCACATGGCGAACGCCATGCCAGAGAACCGGGGGGTGCCCCGCCCTGCTTGGAGAACGTCAAAGATGGCCACGCCCACCGTTTCGGTGATCATCGCGGCATACAACGCGATGCCCTACGTGACGCGCACCATTTCCTCCGTCGCCGAGCAGACCATCGGTACAGAACGGCTGGAAGTCATCGTCGTCGACGACGGCTCGACGGACGGCACCGCGGCCGAACTCGACCGGCTGGCCGGTGTGCACCCCGGTCTGCTGCGCGTCGTCCGGCAGGAGAACTCCGGCGGCCCCGCCGCCCCCCGCAACGCCGGACTCGACCTCGCCCGCGGCACGTACGTCTTCTTCCTGGACGCCGACGACCACCTGGGCCCCGAGGCCCTGGAACGCATGGTCGCCATGGCCGAGGAGAACGGCACCGACGTCGTCCTCGGCAAGATGGTCGGCGTCGGCGGACGCGAGGCTCCCACGTCGATGTTCCGGCGCAACCAGCCGAGGACCGACGTCTTCACCTCCCGCGTCTACTGGACCCTCAGCCCGATGAAACTCTTCCGCCGCGAGCTGGTGGAACGGCACGGTCTGCGCTTCCCGACCGATCTGCCCACGGGCGAGGACCAGCCGTTCGTGGGCGCCGCCTACCTCCACGCCGCGGGGATCTCCGTGGTCGCCGACTACGACTGCGTCTTCTGGGTCCTGCGCGACGACGGCAACAACATCACCGCGACCACCTCGGGTTCCGAGCCCCGGCTGCGCTACCTCGCCCGCATGGTCGACCTCATCACCGACAACGTCCCGCCCGGCCCCGGCCGCGACCGCATGGCGCACCGCCACCTCACGGTCGAGGTGCGCTCGCTCGTCCACCGCCACCTCGGACTGGAATCTCCCGAGCAGCAGCGCGAGACCCTGGCCCGGCTCAGCCGGATCATCACCCCGCTGGTCCACGACGGCCTGCGCGCGGAGCTCTCCGCGATGGCGTGGCTGCGCCTGCACCTCGTCCAGCGCAACATGCCCGAGGAACTCCTCGAACTCGACCGTTTCGAGGAGGAGTCGAAGAAGTCCGGCGTGGCCACGCCGCTGGTCGTCGACAAGGGCCGCGCCTACGCCCGGTACCCCTTCTTCCGGGACCCGGCACGCGCCGTCCCCGACGACTGCTACGAGGTCACCGGCCAGGTCGGCACCCGGCACCACGTCTCCCGCGCCGAACTGCGCGGCACCGTACTGCGCCTGGCCGGCTACGCGTACCTGCACCGGGTGGCGACCGAGGACGTCACCACCGAACTGGTGCTGCGCGAACGCGAGACCGGGACGGAGCACCGGCTCCCGGTCACGCACACCGCCACGCCGGGGCTGGGCGCGCACGAGGACGACGGCCGGTACACGTACGACACGGCGGGATTCGAGGTCCGCGTCGACATCGACACCGCCGCCGGCACGGCACCGCTCGGCGACGGGCTGTGGGACATCTCCCTGGCGGTCGGGGCCCAGGGGCTCTCGCGTGAGGCACGGATCGGCAGCAAGCGGGGCGAGGACGTGCCCGGCGCGGTGGACAGCCGTGTCGTGGACACCGTCCGGGGGGTCCGCGCCGTCACCCTCTACACCACGAAGCCGCACGGCAACTTCACGCTGGACCTGGGCGAGAGGAAGCACCGGGTGCTGTCGCACCTGAAGCTCGCGCCGGCCCGCTGGAACGCCAGCACCCCGACCGAGCTGCTGGTCTCCGGCCGGTGGACGCTGGGCGTCTATCCGGACGAGCCGCTGGAGCTCGTGCTCGCCGGTGAAGGCGGTGCGACGGCCGTCTTCCCCGCCACCCGCACCCCGCACGGCGACACCTTCACCGCCCGGGTGCCGGTCGCCGACCTCCCCGCCGGGGTCTGGAGCGGCGAACTCCGGCTCGCCGGCTGGTCCGTGACCCTCCCGCCGCTCCCGCAGGACCTGGCCGCGGCCAAGTGGCGCCGCCGGGGCACGCCCTGGTACGCCAAGCCGCTGACCGGCGGCGCCGAGCGGTTCGCCCTGCGGGTGGGGAAGACCGACCTCGTCAAGGCGGTCGCGGGCCGGCTCAAGCCGTGACCTGCGGCGCGTCCGGCCGTCACGGGCCGGTCCGCCAGGACCGCACCGCCGCCGTACCCGCGCCCGCCCCGTGCCCGTACCCGCCGGCCCGGCGGAGGCACGGGCCCGCGGGGCCTCCTGACCCGTCACCGGTTTCCTACCGCTTGTCGATGTCCAGGTTCGCGATCGCCGCCCTCGCGACCTCACGGCCGCGGGCCGTGAAGTCGCCCTTGCCCGGATAGCTGATCGTGAGCTTGTACATGTCGCCCGCGGACGACTTGTAATAGAACATGCGCAGCTCGCGCGGGCGCGGGTCCTGGCTGTCGTTCGTCGTGTAGACGACCGTGTTCTCCGCGGACTGCCTGCCGTGGTACGTGGTCTCCTTCGGCGCCGT
The DNA here is from genome assembly GCF_042734135.1 of Streptomyces sp. NPDC059668. Classification (NCBI taxonomy): domain Bacteria; kingdom Bacillati; phylum Actinomycetota; class Actinomycetes; order Kitasatosporales; family Streptomycetaceae; genus Streptomyces; species Streptomyces sp. NPDC059668. The sequence goes on from NZ_JBHWEL010000022.1 coordinate 34,740, forward strand.
CCGCGGCCCTTGGGGCATGTCGAGGGCGTACGCGCCGCTCTGCTTGAAGTCGCCGTTGTCGGCGTACATCTGGGCGGCAGAGGAGTCCTTGATCTGGTGCGGCGTGTCCTCGGACCTGCGGGTCACACCGAGGCCGATCGAGATGCCGCCGCTCCAGTCGGTGTACGTGACCCAGTGGGTCTTGTCCGAGGTCCGGTCCGGCGTCGTTCTCTGGTAGCCCGCGGGCACGGCCAGCGTCGCGGTGACGTCCTTCTCGTGGTGTCTGCCCCAGCCGTCGGGCAGCGGCCCCGCGAACGGGTTCGCGATCACCAGGTACGCCGTCACGGCCGCCGCGACGACGGCCGCGCCCAGCCCGAACAGGGCCGCGCGCGGAACCCGGACACCGTTCCGTCCGGTCCCGCCGTCCGGTCCCGCCCCGCCGCTCCGCGCCGGCCCGCCGGTCTCCCCGTCCCCGGCGGCCCGCACGATCTGCGTGGGCGCCGGGACGGGCGGCTCGGCGGCCTCCTCCAGGAGCCGGCGCGTCCGGGCGGCCCCGAGGCGTCGGGACGGGTCCTTGTCCAGCAGCCCGTTGATCGCCTCCGCCAGCGGCCCCTTCGCCGAAGCGGGCGCCGCCGGGGTGGAGTTGAGCACGGACTGCAGGGTGGCCGGGGTGTTGCTGCGGCGGAAGGGCGACACGCCCTCGGTGGCCGCGTAGAGGACGACGCCGAGCGACCAGAGGTCGCAGGACGGGCCGGGGCGCTGGCCCAGCACCCGTTCCGGCGCGATGTACTCGGGCGAGCCGACGAAGCCGCCGGTGTCCGTCAGACTCGTCTCGCCCTCGATCTGCGCGATGCCGAAGTCGGTGAGGACCACCCGGCCGTGCGGGCCGAGCAGGACGTTGTCGGGCTTGACGTCACGGTGCAGGATGCCCGCCGCGTGCGCGGCCTCCAGCGCGCCGAGCACCTCCAGGCCGATCCGCGCCGCCTCCCGCACTCCCAGGGTGCCCTCCTCGAGGGCGGCGCCCAGCGAACGGCCCCGCACCAGCTCCATGACGATCCACGGCTGCCCGTCCACGACCGCGACGTCGTGGACGTTCACCACCGCCGGGTGGTCGAGCCGGGCGGCGGCGCGCGCCTCCCGGCGCATCCGCTCGAAGGCGTTGGCGCGTTCCCGCTCGGGCAGGTGGTCCGGGAGTCTGGGTTCCTTGACGGCGACCTCGCGGTCCACCGTCTCGTCCTCGGCCCGCCAGACCGTCCCCATGCCACCGTGGCCCAGCTTGGCCAGCAGCCGGTAGCGGCCCGCGACGAGCCGCCCGGTACCGGGGTCCTGCGGAGCCGAGCCCGGCCGGGACCGCGGATGCGCGACCCCTTGGTGGTCGGCTCCCTGGTGGGCAGCTCCCTGGTGGGCGGACTGCGGCTGTTCGGATCGCGGTTGCGGGGACTGCGGATGCACGGGCTGCGGATGCGGTGGTGCGGACTGCGGTTGCGGTTGCGCGGGGTGCGGTTGCGGCTGCGCGGACTGCGGATGCTGTGGATGCGGATGCTGTGGCTGTGGATGCGGCTGTGCGGACCGCGGATGCTGTGGAGGGCCGGCCTGCGTCCGCGGGGCGGCCCCGGTCGGCTCGGCGTACGGATTGCCCGGGTAGGGAACGCGCTGCTGCCCCGCGGACGCCACCGGCCGCGGCGGTTGCAGGGCAAAGCTGGTCGGCTCGTCGGCGCCTTGCGGTACTCCCCCGTCACTGCTCATGGGTCCATCCCTATCGCGGCCCGCGCTCCGGCATCCAGACCCGTCGCGTACCGGTCACAGAGCCGTGACGCGGCGCACCGCCGATATGCCACGTATCCACCGCCTACGTGCGGTTCACGTGGCGGTGAAGGTCCCCACCGCCACGTCGAAGTACTTCTTCGCCTCCGTCATCCTGCCGACCGGCGCCGAGACCCACACGTCGTACATCCGGCCGCGCTCCTCCCAGCAGAGGTCGTACGTGTGCCGGGGCCCCTCCGCCTCGGTGAAGCCCTCCCAGGTGAACTCCCACAGTGCCGCGGACCGTCCGGCGTGCGAGGTGGGGGTGACCGTGCCGTCGCGGTAACCCGGGTTCGTGGACGGCCCGTCGGCGTCCGCGCTCCGCATCACCACGAGCGGACCGCCCACCACGGGATCCGACACCTTGATGCCGATCCGGAAGGTCTGCCCCGGCGACATGTAGAAGATCCGCTCGCCCTGCGGGTCGCGCGTGAAGCCGTCCGGGACGGCGAGCGTGTAGCCGTCCGGATCGCGCACGGTCCGGTAGCCGGCCGGCGTGGTGCGCTCGGCGGCGCTCGGCGTCCGTTCCCGGGTGACGGTGACCGTGGGGTGCGGAGTCGCCGGGGACACCTGGCGGCCCACGGACGCCGACGCGCTCGCCGACGCCCCCGGCGCGGGACTCGCCGACGTGGACGGCGTACGGCCCCCGTCACCCCCGCCGCTCCCGTCCCGGCCGTCGTGCGTCAGCAGTGCGGCCGCCGACACCCCGGCGCCCGCCATCGCGGCGACCAGCGCGGCGATGAGCAGCCCCCGCGTGGAGAGCTTCCCGGAACGCTCCGGCGCGCCGCCGGCCGCCCTGCCGGCGGACGGCACCGGGGGCCCGGCGTCCGGCGGCACGGGCCTGCGCTTCGGTACGTCGCGCTGCGTGGGCGTGTACCCGGGCGACGCGGGCCGCGGCGTACGGCCGGTCTGCCGGAACGCCCGCAGCAGCCGCTCCGCCTCCACCGCGTCGAGCCGCCGGTCCGGATCGCGCTCCAGCAGCCCCCGGACGACGGGAAGCAGGGGCGCGGCCTGGGCCGGCGGCCTGATCTCGTCCATGACGACGGCGTGCAGGATGCCGCCCAGGGAGTCGCGGCGGAAGGGCGACTCGCCGCTCAGCACCGTGCACAGCAGCGCGCCGAGCGACCACAGGTCGGACTCGGGGCCGGTCCGGGCGCCGGACATCCGCTCGGGCGCGGTGTACTCGGGCGAACCGACGAAGGAGCCGCTCTCGGTGAGCGTCGTCGCCCCCGCGACCTGGGCGATGCCGAAGTCGGTGAGGACGACCCGGTCGGTGCCCGCCTCCATCAGGACGTTCGCGGGCTTGAGGTCACGGTGCAGGATCCCCGCGTCGTGCGCGCGGCGCAGCGCGCCGAGGAGGGCGATGCCGATCCGGGCGGCCTCGCGCGCGTCGACCGGGCCGTCCGCGGAGATCCGTTCCGCGAGCGAACCGCCGTCGATCAACTCCATGACGATGTACGGGCGTTCGGCCTCCTCCACCACGTCGTGCACGACGATGATGTGCGGGTGGTGCAGCTGGGCGACCGCGCGGGCCTCGCGCAGGGTGCGATCGCGTTGCTGACGGGCCTCGTCCGCGGAGAGCGAGTCGTCGAGGGGGAGCTCCTTCACCGCGACCTGACGGCTGAGCAGTTGGTCGGTGGCCCGCCAGACGACACCCATGCCGCCCCGCCCGATCCTGGCCTCCAGCCGGTAACGCCCGGCGATCACGCGGACGTTCTCCCCCTCGGTCCCCATACGCCCCATCATGCCGCACCGGACGGACGCCCTCCGTGGCGGCGACCGGCCAAGTGTCGTCGCCCGAGACAGCCGGTGGCATACACCAGGGAACACAGGCCTTGCCGCGGACCGTGCGGGACGGACTTCACCGCCGGCGAAGTCGCCCTCACGGAGGTAGTCCAGCGCCTTGCCGAGCTCCGACTGGACCGTGTTCCTGCGGGACGCCTTGTCCACGAAGATCCGGGAGCAACCGGATTGGCAAGCCGGCGGCCCAGGTGGCCGCGACGGCCCCTGGGAGCCGGCGAGTTCGGCCAGTTCGTCGGCGTGCGTGACCAGGGCGGCCCAGAGGCGATCATTTTCGGCCGCAACCTGTCCTGAACAATATACAAAGCATGGCAAAGCACCAGAGGATACGCGCCACACAGGGCAAAACGGGCGGCTGGAATCATGCTGTCACGTGAATCATGGAAGCCTTATCCTTTCTTTATGGGAAACACATTGAAGCGTCTTTCTGTCACGAGTGTTGCGGCGGTGGCAATATTCGCCACAACCACAGTGACCAACGCCAGCGCAGCGAGCGGCGGCGCCGCGTGTTCTACGACCGGCGCCTCAGGGAGTCTCACATTCACCAACTGGTCAGACAATTACGTGGACATCAGTGGTTGGGTTAAGGACACCGCTGCCGATGGCCACCACGTGGCCATTCAACTTCTCTCTACCGATGGCAGTGCTCAAAACTACCCATGGCCCTGGCATAACGAATACGACGGAGAGGGATCGAAACTCTCCTTCACCACTCACGCATCGAACAGCAACGGTTGGCTCCGCTATATCGGTGTGAACGTGGCGGTCTGGGAAGGAGACAAGATAGTCAGGACTTGCTTCGATTGGGCCTGAGTGCAACATCCGAGCCATCTTTATGGCCTGTCCAGCTCAACTCTCGCGCGGATCCTCGAGGGCACACCATAAGCCGGGCGGGTCCGAACGGTGGAGAGCACTCACGAGGGACCGATCACTTCGCTCTGCTCTAGGGACTGTCGCACGTACCCGGCGGGGTAATCCTTTGACCACTCGGGAAAATGAATCCACGCTCCGGTGATCGCCCGGGGTGAGATGTCTACGTTGGTCAGGCAGACAAGGCCCCGGCGAGTGCCCGGATCATCCCGGCCTGGTGTATTGATCTCGGGTTCCTGATGATGCTGGGGCCGAACCACGACCGGACCGCCGAACTCATCGCGATAGTGTCTTCCGGACTCTCCCGGTCCTCCATCAGGTCCGGTATCCCGGTGTAATTCTGCGACCGCACTCGCGGGCGATGCGGTGCCGCATTCTCCGCCGGGATAACCGACGCCGCAGGTGGTTTCAGTCATAGCCCTTGTCCGCATGGAGATTCGCCCGAGATCCCGACGGACAAGGGAAAGCCGGTCCCCTCGGTGACCAGATGGATCTTCGAACCGAACTTGCCCCGGTCCACAGGATTCGGATCCGTCGGGTCCGCTTTTCCTGGGAAGCCCCGTTGCCGGGGCGGTGGTTGAGCATGCTGTGAGCGGTGCTGGGTGTGGGTATCCGTCGGACCTGGCGGATGAGCAGTGGGTATTGGTGGAGCCGTTGCTGCCGCAGGCGCGGGTGGGTCCGAAGGGTGGTCGGCGGGAGAGACATCTGCGGCGGCGGATCGTCGACGCGATCTTCTACGTGGTGCGGACCGGGTGTTCCTGGCGGCAACTGCCGAGGGACTTCACTCCGTGGCCGACGGTGTACTGGGTGGGTCACGTGGCGGCACGACGACGGCACCGTTGAGCGCATCCATGACGCCCTGCGCGGGAAGGTCCGCGAAGCTGACGGCCGCGACGCGGAGCCCAGCGCTGGCTTGATCGACTCGCAGTCCGTCCGCACCGCGGATACCGCCCCACTGCAACCAGGGGCTTCAACGCGAGTAACAAGGTGAAGGGCCGCAAGAGGTTCATCGTCACCGACACCCTCGGCCTACTCCTGGCCGTCCACGTCGTCGCGGCGAACGTCCAGGACCGCGTCGGCGCGAAGCGGCTGTGGCTGTGGCTGTGGCTGTGGCTGTGGCTGTGGAACAGGCTCGACCACCCCGGGCCCGGAAGGTCTGGGCCGACCAGGGCTTCGCTGGCCGCCTGGTCGTCTCCGCTGGGCGATGATCGACATCATGATCCGCCGCCTCACCCGAGGCGGACCGGCAACCCGACGAGGACCACGATCGCTCTAGCGCACTGAGGCCTGCGGGCTCAACCGCCGTGCGGTCGAAGGCTCTCCGCTCACCTCACGAACGCGATCACCAGCGGGTCCGACTCTGGCGCGATGAAGTCGTATGTCGGGAAGTCGACGTGGCAATGATCACTTGCATCCGCCTCGGAGGCGAAGTCCTCGATGTTGTCGGCAAGGAGGTCGAGGGCTTCCCGCCCTCCCCGGATCCGCAGAATCTGGTCCTCCGCGACGATCGAAGCGGTGTCACGCTCCGGATCCTCCCGGAACGCGATCTCGGACAGCGGCCTCTCGTAGGGAAAGGGGTGCCGGTTCTCCGAGAGATCAAAGCTTCCAGCCTTCCCCCGCAGCAACTGCCCGAGCATCAGGAGACCTCGACGCGTCCCAGAGAGCTCGAGCTCCCTGGTTCCCCCGCTGTACAGAACCTGCAACATCACATCCCCTCCGACCTACCGCCACCCCGCTCCTTCGACCTCAGTCGGGCCTACAGCTCCACAGCAGATCTCAAACACGTCTCAGTGAAACTGCGGTGGGCCATTGCCCCTGAAGGTCCAAACGACGCCGAGGGCAGTTGCTGCCACGTGCAGCCGGACGCGGCCACGGACATGGTCGCGGCCAGCACCTCACGGTCACCCATGCCCGGCCTTGTCAGACCTGGCAGACCTGCCGGATCTGCCAGGCGGCCTCAGGCTTTCGGGAGCCAGCCCCGCAGGATCACGTCGAACTGCTTCCGTGCGGTGGCCCAGTCGGCCGCGGGCGCGGACATGTAGATCGCGTACTCGACTCCGTCCCGGCTGAGATACGTCTCCTCGATCGCCCGGCGCGGTCCCGGGAACGGCGTCTGCTTCGGGAGCGCGGTCCAGGTGAAGTCCCACAGGGAGCCCGGACGGTCGCGGAAGGTGTTGGGCTCCAGGGTCACCTTGTTGTAGTCGACCAGCTTGGTCAACTGCTGCTCCAGGTCGAGCTGGTGCGCGTGCGGGTCGGTGAAGTCCGGGGAGGCGTCGACGGCTATGCGGACGAAGTGCTCGCCACCGTCCGGCGTGTAGTCGACCTGGTCGCCGTTGGCCTTCCGTTTCCATGAACCGTCGGGCAGGGGGAGGCTGAACCCTTCGGGGTCCGGCACCTGCCTCCAGCCGGTGACCCCTTTGCCGGTGGTCTTCTTGCCGGTGGTGTCCTTGCCGGTCGAGGCATTGTTGTGCCCGTGCCCGTCGGACAGGTATTTCATGGCCACGGCACCGCCACCGCCGACGAGCGCGGCGAAGGCGAGGACGAGGGCGATCGTCCGTCCGCGGCGACGCTTACCGGCGCCGGCGGGAACACCGGCCGCGGGTCCGGACGCCGGCCCGTTCAGCGTCGATGTCGCCCCGTGGGGCGGCCCGCCGTATCCCTGGGCGACCGTGCCATGCCCTGTCGCGTCATATCCCGTTGTGCCCTGCCTGGCCGTGCCGTGTGTGACCGTGCCATGTGCCGTGGTGCCCTGTGTGGTCGTTCCATATGGTCCCGCCGGTGAGTGCGTGGGCGCACCTCTCGTGGTGTCCACATGTTGGGTCGGCACATACGCCTGCGCCTCGCTCGGGCGGCGTCCTTCTGCGGCTTCGGCGAGCATCTGCTCGGCCTCCTCCGCGCCGGGCCGTACGGCGGGATCCTTGTGCAGCAGTGCAGTGATGACGGGCCCGAGTGCACCGGCGTGCTGCGGCAGCGCGGGCTCCTCGTCGACCACCGCCTGCATCGTGGTCAGCGGCGAGGTCCGCCGGAATGGCGAGCGCCCCTCCACGGCCGTGTACAGCGTCGCACCGAGCGCCCACAGGTCGGAGGACGGACCGGGGTCCTGACCACGCACCCGCTCGGGCGCGAGGTAGTCGACGGACCCGACGATCTCACCGGTACGCGTGATCGTCGTGTCGCCCTCGACCTGCGCGATGCCGAAGTCGGTGAGCAGCACCCGCCGGTCGGACGAGAGCAGGACATTGCCCGGCTTCACGTCCCGGTGCAGCACCCCGGCCGCGTGCGCGGCGCGCAGCGCGCGCAGCACCCACAGGCCGATCCGCGCGGCCTCGGCCGGTTCGATCCGCCCCTGTTCCTTGACCGCGTCGGCAAGCGAGTTGCCCTCGACCAGCTCCATGACGATCCATGGCCGGTTGTCGTGGTCCAGTACGTCGTGCACGGTGACGACGGCCGAGTGGTTGATCCGGGCCGCGGCGCGCGCCTCCGCGTGGGTACGCGCCAGGAGTACGGCCCGGTCGCTCTCGGTGACGTACAGCGCTGCCGTCAGTTCCTTGACCGCGACCGCGCGGTGCAACACCTCGTCGTGCGCGCGCCACACGCGGCCCATGCCACCGCTGCCGATGGATTCGACAAGCCGGTAGCGGCCCGAGAGGAGCAGGCCCTGCATCTGATTCACGTTTCCCCGCAATGGTCTTGACAGGGTCAGACTAAGGAGCGGTCACCCCGCAGGGAACCGGCGGGGTCGTACGGAGACCGCACTGTGACGGTTCTCCCTTCCTGGTACGGAAGGGAACCATTCCGCGTTCAGCGTCGCGGAGGCACCGGACGGCGTGCTCAGCCGGTGACTTGGTACGTCGTCGACGCCTGCTCGTACAGCCGGGTCACCTCGTCCATCTCGGCCTCCGGGCCACGCACCTGCACGATGTGGTAGCGCCCGCCCTGGACGATCACGAGATTGCGGACGTACAGCTCCTGCCCCGCGGAGTTCTGCCAGGTGAACTGCCCCTCGGCCATGGTCCGTCCGCCGACGTCGATGCGTCGCATCCCGCTGGACGTCGCCCAGGTCGAGTCGCGGAACGGCTGCAACTCGGCCTCCCGCTCCCGCTGGTAGGTCAGCGGATCACTGCCGTAGGTCGCGGTGCCGTCCCGGCCGGGCACGACGATGAGTTCGAAGTCGCCGTGGGAGTAGACGACCTGGCCGCGCCCGTTCTTGGGCGAGCGGTCCCAGCCGTTCGCCACCGCGACCTGGAAACCCGCGGAGTCCTTGCGCAGCGTGAAGCCCGCCGCGACGCCGGGGGCATGGCCCTGGGAGGTCGACGAACTCGGCTTCCCGGAGGGGTTCTTGTCGCCTGCCGGGGAGGTCTGGTCGGGCCGCGGCTCGCTGCTCGCGCTTCCGTCGGCGCCGGTGCCCGAGGAGTTCCGGGGGGTGGGGCTCAGTTGTCCCGCGGAGTCGGCCGGCCTGTCGTCGGAACCGTTCGTGCGGTCGTTCTTCGGCATGAAGACCATCGCGTACGCGACCGCCGCGACCAGCAGGAGCAGGACCAGGAGGACCAGGTTCCGCCCGAGCCGCCGGGGCCTGTCCTGCCCCGCTCGGCTCGCCGGACGGACCGGGCGCTCACTCTTGGCCCGTTTGTGACGGGCGTGCGGGCTGGTCGCGGGCAGTCCGGCGCGGCGCCGGCGGACGAGTTCGTACCTCCGGCGCACGATCGGGAGCCGGCTCGGGTCGACCGGGGGCGCCGCGACGACGTGCGCGCCCGCCTCGGGCTCGGGCGCGGACCGTACCAGGGAGCGCAGCCAGCCGCGCAGTTCCTCGAAGTCGAGCCGCTCCGTGGGGTCCTGACGCAGCAGCGACTCCACGACGGGCCGCAGGGGCCCGCACTCCTCCGCGAACGCGGGCGGCTCGGCGCACACCAGTTGCACCAGCTCGGCGGTGTTCTCCTCCGGGTAGGGCGCGTGGCCCTGCACGGCCCGGAAGAGGAGCGCGCCCAAGGCCCACAGGTCGGTGGCGGGTCCGATCGGCGCCGCCAGCTGCCAGTTCTCGTGCACCGGGCCCGCCTGCTCCGGCGCCCAGCGCTCGGTCACCGGACCGACGACCGCCATCCGCGCCTGCCGGGCCCGCTCCGCGGCGAGCGCGGTGGCGGGGCCGCGACGCGGCGGTGCACCGGCGACGAGCTCGTCCCAACGGCCGCGCGGGGGGACGGGCACCGCGGAGTGCTGCTGTCCGGGCACCAGGGCGGGCGCGCCGCCGGGAAGCTCCGGGGCGACGCGGCCGTGTCCGGCGCCGCCGCCCGGGAGCGCCGGACGCGCCTGGCCGCCGCCCTGGCCCAGGGCTTGTGCGCTGGGGTTTCCGAGGGTCTGACCGACGTCGTGGCCGTAGCCGCGGGCAGCGCCGGGATCGACGCCCTGACCGGCACCGTGGCCGACACCCCGGCCGGCGTTGCGCCCACTTCCCTGACCCGCGCCCTGACCAGCACCCTGAACGAAGCCCTGGCCGGTGCCCTGGCCGAAACCTTGACCGGTGCCGTGGTCGGCCTCCCGGCTGAAGCCGGGGCCCACGCTGGGGCCGGCGCCCTGACCAAAGCCCTCGCCCGCGTTGGGGCCGTTGCCTTGGCCGAAGCCCCGGCCGCCGTCGGGGCCCGCGCCCTGGCTGAAGCCCTGGCCACCGTCGGGGCCTGCGCCCTGGCTGAAGCCCTGGCCGGCCTCGGGACCGAAGCCCGAACCCGCGCCGTAGCCGGCACCCCGGCCAAAGCCCTCGCCTGCGTCGGGGCCCGCGCCCTGACCGAAGCCCTGGCCGGTATCAGGCCCGAAGCCCGAACCCGCGCCGTGGCCCGCGCCCTGACCGAAGCCCTGGCCGGCCTCGGGACCGAACCCCCGCCTGCTGTCGGGGCCGGTGCCCTGGCCGCTGTCGTGCTCGTCGTCCCGGCTCGCGCCCTGGCCGAAGCCCTGGGCCTCGCCCTGGCCGAATGCCCCGCCCGTGTCGTGGCCGGCTCCCTGGCCCGTGCCCGTGCCCGTGGTGCCGGGGCGGGGCTGTGCGCCGTGCCAGGCCCTGGTGTGTGCCACGCCGTACGGGTCGGCGATCTGACCGGGCGGCGGTGTCTCCGGCCGCTGTTCCACGATGTGTCCGGACGCCTGCGCGGGCGGTGCCGAGGAGTCGGCCGGCGGGGCGGGGCGGGGCGCGGGCAGTGCGGCGGGGCCACCCCGCTGCTGTTCGTGCACACGGGCGGCGGCGCGCGCTCCGGCGCGGTACGCGGCGATGGCTCCGGCCCGCGCCGCCCGGGCGTCGCCCTCCGGGTCAAGTGCCCTGCGGGCCAGGGCAGCGCTGCCCGCGGCGGGCGGTTCCCCCACCGGCGTACCGTTCTCGGCGCGCGCCTCGATCGCGGCCCGTCGCGCGGCCTCGGCGTCGATCCCCTGGGCGCCGGCGACCACGGCACCGAACGTGCCCCCGGGACTCGTGGCCCCCTGGGCTCCGGCCCCGACACCGCTCACGCCACGCGGGGCGCCCGCCCCTGGGCCCGTACCGGAGTGCGCGCCGGGCGAACCGGTGTTCCAGGCCGGCCCGGTGTTCCCACCGCCCTCACCCCCGGCAGCCCTCGATCCCCGGGGAACCGGCGGGACCTGCGACACCTGTGACACCCGGGAGGCCCGCGGCCCGCCCGGGCCCGCGGCCCCCGGCCCTCCGGGGGCGCCCTCAGCGCCCGCCGGACCGTCGAAGTCCCGTACCGGTACCGGGTCGTACCCGCACAGCGCCTCCTCCGCGGCGCCGGCCGCCAGCCCGGTCAGCATCACCCTGCCGTCGTCGCAGACGAGCACCGTGCGCGCGGTGATGTTGCGGTGCACCCACCCGTGCGCGTGCAGCACCCGCAGCGCGGTGAGGACGTCGGCGGCGACCTCGGCGGCGCGGTAGGGGCTCAGCGGCTTCTCGGCGAGCAGCGCGGCCAGCGGCCTCGCGGGCACCAGTTCACTCACTATCCACAGCGAGCCGCCTTCGGCGAACACGTCGAAGACCTGGTCGAGCCGGGGATGGTCGGGAATCTGGGCGGCTGCCTGCGCGGCCTCGATCGCCCGCCGCACCGCGGGTTCGGCAGGCCGGCGCGTGGTGCGCGCGGTGGCGCGGCGCACCCCGCCGTCCCGGGCCACGAACCCCTCGGGCAACCCGTCCGCGTCGAGCACCTCGGCCTCGACGACCTCCGGCAACGGCACCTGCCGGACCAGGACTTCCTGCCCGCTGTAGGTGTCGAACGCGCGGCTCTCGGCGAACTCGTACTCGTCGGACGGCGGCAGAGGGAGGCGATAGCGGTCGGCCAGTACCCGACCCGCGTACTCGTCCACGATGCCTCCCCCGGCCGCCCGGTGGTCAATTCCGTTCGCCTTGCGTCCCGTTACGGCTTGGTACGGTCCGCAACCACTCACGATACGTGCCGGAGGCAACCCGCAATGTGAGGATGCGAGATGTCACCAGCCCGTGACCGAGCCCTACATCAGACACCCCGGGCGAACCGGCCCGAACCTCACGACCCGGGCTCGGACCCGCGTCTCACGACTTCGGCCGGAACGTCTTCGTCAGCGTCTGCCAGGTGTCCTTGCGCAGATCGCTGTCCCAGGCGGAGGCCTTCGCCGTGTACATCAACGCATACCCCTGATGGGCGTTGACAACGAATCCGCGGTCGATCGACCGGTACTTCGTGCCTCCGTCCTGGTAGGTGAACTCCCAGTCGGCGGTGTTCCAGCCGCGGTAGTCCACCTTCTCTATGCGGATCCTCTGGTACTGCGAGCGCGTCATGTACCGCGACTGGTTCTCCCAGTCCGCGACCGGGTCGTCCTTGGGGGTCGACGTCCAGCCGACGAGCAGCTTCTGCCCGTCGGGGCCGGTGAAACGGGCGCCCGCGTCGTCCGTGGTCCGGTACTTCCATCCCTTGGGCAGCCCGATCGAGAACCCCTGGGCCCCCTCGTAGGTCGACTCCGCCGTGGAGCCGCCGGAACCGGTCTCCTTGCCGCCGCCCGAACCGCTGTCGTCGTCGGAGCCGCTCCCGTCGCCCGAGGCGCCCGCGCCGGGCGTGGCGCCCGACGTGCCGCCCCCGTCCGGGGCCGAGGAGTCGTCCTTCTTGTCTCCACTGTCGGTGTGCGCGCCCTTGTTCGCGTCCTTGCCGCCGCTGCCGGCGTTCGCCCCGCCGGACGCGGTGGTCTTGGTGCCGCCGCTCTTGCCGCCCTTCGCGCCGTTGCCGTCACCACCGCCGAGGGTGAGGGCCAGCACGGTCCCGATCACGACGAGGGCCAGGACCACCGCGATGACGACGAGGGTCCGCCGCGGCACCACGTCGGTGAGCGGCGCCCTCGGCGCGGGCCGCGGCGGTCGCTCGGGCGCCACCGGCCATCCCGAACCCTGGGAACCTCCCGAGCCCGAGCCGCCCGTGGTCCCGCTCGAACCGACCGCGTCCACCACCCGGGTCGAATCCGCCGAACCGCCCGTGTCCTTCGTGCCCGGCCCGCCGACCGGTCCGGAGCTCAGCCCCACCGTCACGCCGTCGCGGGCTCCCGGCTTGCGGGAGACGTCCGTCGCTCCGGTGCGCGGGCCCGGTGCGACCGCGCCCGAGCCGGCCGTCGTGGCCTTCCCGTCCGCGGGCTTCGACGGGGTCGCGCCCGCCGGAGCCGCCGGCCCGGGAACCGTCGGCGTCTTCGGAGCCGCGCCCTCGGTGCCCGCCGTACCGGTGGGCTTCGCGCGCGCCGTCGCCGCCGCGGTGGCGGCGCCGGCCGCCGAAGCGGCCTTGCGCACAGAACGCAGCGCACCACGGAACCGCTCGCCGGACTCCTCGCCCCGCTTGGCGCCGGAGCCGCCCGAACTACCCCTGCCGGAGCCCTCGTCCGGCAGCGGCGGCAGCGACACGACCTTCGTCGCGTCCACCGGCTCCGGCACGGCCGCCCGGGGCTCGGGGGCGCGGACCACCTCGCTGAGCATCGCTCGCGCACGCTCGTTGTCGAGCCGCTGCTCGGGGTCCTTGGCGAGCAGCCCGTAGATCACGTTCTCCAGCGGACCCGCGTTCTTCGGCTGTTCCACCGGCTCGGTCATGACCGCGGTGAGCGTCGCGATCGCGGAGCCCCTGTCGTACGGCGGGACGCCCTCGACCGACGCGTACAGCAGCCCGCCCAGCGACCACAGGTCGGCCGCGGGACCGGGCTTGTGACCGCGCGCCCGCTCCGGCGAGATGTAGGAGGGCGCGCCCACGAGCATGCCGGTCGAGGTGATCGACGGGTCGCCCTCCACCTGGGCGATGCCGAAGTCGGTCAGCACGACCCGGCCGTCGTCGGAGATCAGCACGTTCGACGGCTTCACGTCGCGGTGCAGGATGCCCTCGCGGTGCGCCGAGCGCAGTACGTCGAGTATCGCGAGCCCCACCTCGGCGGCGCGCTTCGGTGTGAGGACGCCGTCCTCACGGATGACCTCGGCGAGCGACTTGCCCTCGACGAGTTCCATCACGATCCACGGCCTGTTGTCCTCGTCGACCACGTCGAAGACCGTCACCGCGCCGTTGTTGCGAATGCGCGCGATCGCCTTGGCCTCACGCAGGGTGCGCGTGATCAGCCGCCGCTTCTCGTCCTCGTCGATGCTCGACGGGAACCTCAGCTCCTTGACGGCGACCGTGCGGCCCAGCGTTTCGTCCTGGGCCCGCCAGACCGTGCCCATGCCGCCGCGGCCGAGAACATCCCCCAGGCGGTACCGCCCGGCGAGGAGACGTTCGCTCTTGTCCTGACGGGATGCTCCCGCCCGCTCCGCGTCCGACATGCGTCCCCTCATGCAACCCGCCCTGACAGAGCCTTCATTGTCCCTCACCCGACAAGCGCTCAGCGCCCAGGGTGCCCCTCGGAAGGGGTCCGCCCGGTGCCGGGGCCGCGGCGTCCCGCATGATGGACGGCGAGAAGGAAGGACCGCCGATGCCATCGCGCCGGACACCTCGGACACTCCTGGTCATACCACTGTCCCTGACGCTCGCGGTACTGGCCCCGGCCGGCCTGTTCGGCCTGAACTCGCCCCTCTCCCCGTCCTTCCTCTCCCTGCCGCCGGCGGGTTCCGCGGCGTCCGCGCCACCCCGTCCGGGGGGTTCGCGGACACTTCCGCCGCCCGCGCCGACGGACCAGCCGTCACCCGCCCCGCCGAAGCCGACGGCCTCGCGCACCCCCGGGTCCCCCGCACCGGCCACCTCATACCCCCTCGCCTCCGTCGATTCCATCGGCTCCGTCGCGGCCGGCGCGCCAACCCCCCTCTCCCGGACCACCCGTGCCGCCCTCGACCGTCTCGTCACCCGCGGCGGGGCCCCGGCCGCGGCCCTGCTCTCCTCCGACGGCACGGGCTCACGCTTCGCCGGCGCCGGACGGGGCATCGCCCGTGCCGACCACTTCCGCGCGGGCAGTGTCACCAAGTCGTTCCTCGCGACCGTGGTGCTGCAACTGGCCGCCGAGCACCGACTGTCGCTGTCCGACTCGGTGGAAGCTCATCTTCCGCGTCTGGTGCGCGGAGCGGGCAACGACGGCCGCCGGCTGACCCTGCGCTCCCTGCTGACCCACACCAGCGGTCTGTACGACTTCACCGCGGACACCGGTGGCATCGTCCCGCTCACCCCGGCGGCGGCCGTACGCATCGCGCTCACCCACTCCCCGGCCCCCCGCGGCCGCTTCGCCTACTCGAACACCAACTACGTCCTGCTCGGCCTGGTCGTCCGCCAGGTCACCGGCCACTCCTACGCCGCCGAGGCCGAGCGGCGCATCATCGGTCCGCTCCGCCTGACCGGCACCTCTTTCCCCGGTGGTCTGACGTCCCTGCCCTCCCCGCACGGCCGCTCGTACACCGCCGACGGCAGGGACGTCACCGAGCTCGACCCGCGCGTGGCCGGCGCGGCGGGTGAGCTCGTCACCACCCTCACCGACCTGAACCGCTTCTACGCGGCCCTGCTCGGCGGCGAACTGCTCCCACCGCGCCTGCTGCGCGAGATGCTCGACACCCGCACCGCACACGGCCTGTACGGCATGGGCCTCTATCCCGTGAAACTGGCGTGCGGCACCACGGTCTGGGGGCACAACGGCCGCATATCCGGCAGTTATGTGCGCACCGCGGCCGATGCCGACGGCCGTCACGTCGTCAGCTTCCGCGTGAACACGGACCAGATCGCCGATCCCGGCCTCGAACCCGCTCTGCTCTCCACCGAGTTCTGCCCTCGCACCCGGTAGAACGGACGGGACCCGAGCGGAGATCCCGGATCCCTACGGCCGTTCGGGTGATGTGCCGGGAACCGCAGGTCAGAGGGGCACGATGTCCGGGGCCCCGAGCCGCGCCGCGTCGGCCGTCAGGTCGTCCGGCTGACGCTGGGACTCCCGCTCGGCCTCGACCCGCTTCTCGTAGTGCTCCACCTCGCGCTCGATCTGGTCCTTGTCCCAGCCGAGGACCGGCGCCATCAACTCGGCGGCCTCGCGGGCACTGCGCGTGCCGCGGTCGAAGGTCTCGATCGAGATGCGGGTCCGCCGGGTCAGCACGTCGTCCAGGTGCCGGGCGCCCTCGTGCGAGGCGGCGTAGACGATCTCGGCCTTGAGGTAGTCCTCGGCGGCCGGCAGCGGCTCAGCCAGGGCCGGGTCGGCGGCGATGAGGTCGAGGACCTCCTCCGCGAGCGCGCCGTAGCGGTTCAACAGGTGCTCCACGCGGACCACATGGAGCCCGGTGCGCTGCGCTATGCGGGCCCGCGCGTTCCACAGTGCCCGGTACCCCTCGGCGCCGAGCAGCGGGGTGTCCTCGGTGACGCACTCGGCGACGCGCTGGTCGAGTCCGTGCACCGCCTCGTCGACCGCGTCCTTGGCCATCACCCGGTAGGTCGTGTACTTGCCGCCCGCCACGACCACGAGGCCCGGCACCGGATGGGCCACGGTGTGCTCGCGCGACAGCTTGCTGGTGGCGTCCGACTCCCCGGCGAGCAGCGGCCGCAGTCCCGCGTAGACCCCCTGGACGTCGTCACGGGTCAGCGGTACCGAGAGCACCGAGTTCACGTGCTCCAGCAGATAGTCGATGTCCGCGCTGGACGCCGCCGGGTGGGCCTTGTCGAGGTCCCAGTCGGTGTCCGTGGTGCCGATGATCCAGTGCCGCCCCCAGGGGATGACGAAGAGGACGGACTTCTCGGTGCGCAGGATCAGACCGGTCGAGGAGTTGATCCGGTCCTTCGGTACGACCAGATGGATGCCCTTGGAGGCGCGTACGTGGAACTGGCCCCTCTCGCCGACCATGGCCTGGGTGTCGTCGGTCCACACGCCGGTGGCGTTGACGATCTGCTTGGCGTGGATCTCGTACTCCCCGCCGCCCTCGACGTCCTGCACCCGGGCGCCGACCACGCGCTCGCCCTCGCGCAGGAAGCCGGTCACGCGGGCACGGTTGGCGACCTTCGCGCCGTACGCCGCCGCCGTACGCACCAGGGTCGCCACATAGCGGGCGTCGTCCATCTGCGCGTCGTAGTACTGCAGCGCGCCCACCAGCGCGTCCTTCTTCAACGCGGGGGCGACGCGCAGGGCCTTGCCGCGGGAGAGATGACGGTGGGTGGGCAGGCCGCGTCCGTGGCCGCTCGTCATCGACATGGCGTCGTAGAGAGCCACGCCCGATCCGGCGTACAACCGCTCCCAGCCCTTGTGCTGGAGGGGATAGAGGAAGGGCACCGGCTTCACCAGGTGCGGTGCGAGCCGCTCCAGGAGGAGCCCGCGCTCCTTCAGGGCTTCGCGCACCAGGGCGAAGTCGAGCATCTCCAGGTAGCGCAGACCGCCGTGGATCAGCTTGCTGGACCGGCTCGACGTGCCCGACGCCCAGTCACGGGCCTCGACCAGGCCTGTGGACAGGCCGCGTGTCACGGCGTCGAGCGCGGTGCCCGCACCGACCACGCCCGCGCCCACCACCAGCACGTCCAGCTCGCGCTCGGCCATTCCCGCCAGGGACTCGGCACGCTCCGCCGGCCCCAGTTTCGCTGTCCTCACCGCTGCCTCCCGCTGTCTGTCGCGCTGGCCTCACCTGTCCGGCGACGCCCGGCTCACCTGCCCCCTGCCCAAAGTCTGACCGTCTTGCCCTTCTTCGGCCACCACGCGCCCTCAGCCTGTGGACAACACTCGCGGAAATTCGCCCGACCAATCCCACATATCGGTCATATTTACTCCTAGTCTGACATTGCGCTCGTCCATCCTGTCCACAGGACTTGCGCACCTGTCCCGCTTCGGTTACTGGGAAGGACGGCCCACGCCATGCCCGCAGATCTCGCCGTCATCGGACTCGGTCATCTCGGCCTGCCCCTGGCCCAGGCCGCCGTCGCCGCCGGCGTCTCCACGCTCGGCTACAAGACCGGGCCGGAAGGCGGCTCGCTCACCCCCGCCGAAGTGCGCCGGATGCTCTCGGGGGGCTTCCGGCCGACCACCGACCCGGTCGAACTCGGCCGGGTCCGCACCGCCGTCATCTGCGCCCCGACCCCACCGGGCCCGGACGGCGCGCACGACCTGGCCCAGGTGGCCTCCGCCGCCCGGACCCTGGCCGCGCACCTGCGCCCGCACACCACGGTGATCCTGGAGTCACCGGTGCACCCCGGGACCACGGACGACTTCCTGCGCCCCCTCCTCGAAGAGGGCTCCGGACTGCGCGCGGGGCGCGACTTCCACCTCGCGTACTCGCCCAGCCGGGTCGACCCGGGGAACCGCGACTTCACCCCGGCCAACACCCCCAAGATCATCGGTGGTCTCACCCCCGCCTGCACCGAGTCGGCCGCCGCCTTCTACGGCCGGCTCACGGACAAGGTCGTCCGCGCGCGGGGGCCACGCGAGGCGGAGACCGTGCAGCTCCTGGAGACCAACTACCGGCACGTGAACATCGCCCTGGTCAACGAGATGGCCGTGCTCTGCCACGACCTGGGCGTCGACCTGTGGGACGTCATCCGCTGCGCCGAGACCAAGCCCTTCGGCTTCCAGGCCTTCCGGCCGGGCCCCGGCGTCGGCGGACACGGCATCCCCCAGGACCTGACCGGCCGCGCGCCGCGCTCCCTGCGCATGGTCGAACTGGCCCAGCAGGTCAACAACCACATGCCCCAGTACGTCATCCGGCGCGCCGCCGCCCTCCTCAACGAGCACGGGAAATCGGCCCGCGCCGCACGTGTGCTCCTGCTCGGCGTCACCTACAAGGCCGATCTCGCCGACCAACAGGGCACTCCCGCCCACGAGATCGCCCTGCGCCTGATGGAACTCGGCGCGTCCGTCAGCTACCACGACCCCCTGGTCCCGGCCTGGAACGTCCTCGGCCGCCCCGTCCCGCGCGCCGACTCCCTGTACGAGGCGGCCGCCGACGCCGACCTCACGATCCTGCTCCAGCCGCACCGGACGTACGACCTCCAGGGCCTGTCCGTGAAGGCCCAGCTCCTGCTGGACACCCGCGGGGCGACCCCCACGGGAGCGGCGCACCGGCTCTGACCCCACCGAAATCCCCCCGGCCCGAGATCACCGCCGCCCATTGCCGTGCACCCTCTCCCGTACACACGTGCGACCACGAATCGGGCGCTCTCGGCTGTGCGCTCGCCTCCCTGGGGGATGCAGAGGGACCGCATGACTCGGCCGCCGTCCGGTCCACCCGCCGGCAACCCGTACGGAGGCCAGAACCCGTGGGCACGCGCGAGGGGCCCGGACCGATGCCGGTCCGGGCCCCTCGTTCAGGTCGAGCGCGAGATCACCGCTTGTGCTGCGAGTCCGCGACCGTCACCTCGACGCGCTGGAACTCCTTGAGCTCGCTGTAGCCGGTGGTGGCCATGGCACGGCGCAGGGCACCGAAGATGTTCATGGAACCGTCCGGGATGTGCGACGGGCCGGTGAGGATCTCCTCGATGGTGCCGACGGTGCCGAGGTCGACCTTCTTGCCGCGCGGCAGCTCCTCGTTGACCGCCTCCATGCCCCAGTGGTGGCCCTTGCCGGGCGCGTCCGTGGCACGGGCGAGCGGAGAGCCCATCATCACCGAGTCGGCGCCGCAGGCGATGGCCTTGGGCAGGTCGCCGGACCAGCCGACGCCACCGTCCGCGATCACGTGCACGTACCGGCCGCCGGACTCGTCCATGTAGTCGCGGCGGGCCGCGGCCACGTCGGCGACGGCGGTGGCCATCGGGACCTGGATGCCCAGCACGTTGCGCGTGGTGTGCGCGGCGCCGCCGCCGAAGCCGACCAGGACACCCGCCGCGCCGGTGCGCATCAGGTGCAGGGCCGCGGTGTACGTGGCACAGCCGCCGACGATGACGGGAACATCCAGCTCGTAGATGAACTGCTTGAGGTTCAGCGGCTCGGCGGCGCCCGAGACGTGCTCCGCCGACACCGTCGTACCGCGGATGACGAAGATGTCCACACCCGCGTCGACCACGGCCTTGGAGAACTGGGCCGTGCGCTGCGGGGACAGCGCTGCGGCGGTGACGACTCCGGAGTCGCGCACCTCCTTGATGCGCTGCCCGATCAGCTCCTCCTTGATGGGAGCCGCGTAGATCTCCTGCAGACGACGGGTCGCGGCGTCCACGTCCAGCTCGGCGATCTCGTCGAGCAGCGGCTGCGGGTCCTCGTACCTCGTCCACAGGCCTTCGAGGTTGAGGACGCCCAGGCCGCCCAGCTCGCCGATACGGATCGCGGTGGCCGGGGAGACGACCGAGTCCATCGGGGCGGCCAGGAACGGCAGCTCGAAGCGGTAGGCGTCGATCTGCCAGGCGATCGAGACCTCCTTCGGGTCCCGCGTACGGCGGCTCGGGACGACGGCGATGTCGTCGAAGGCGTACGCCCGGCGGCCGCGCTTGCCGCGCCCGATCTCGATCTCAGTCACGTGTGTGGCCTTTCCCTCTTCGGTTCTGCGCCTTCCAGTATCCCCGACGCCTACGACGAGAGCGGTCCCGGAACCTCCGGGACCGCCCTCGTTCGGGCTTCACGCACGCGTGGAGCTCTGTACGGCTGCTTGGTGACGGCTACTTGTTGCGGCTGTAGTTCGGTGCCTCGACCGTCATCTGGATGTCGTGCGGGTGGCTCTCCTTGAGGCCCGCCGAGGTGATCCGGACGAACCGGCCGTTGTCCTGGAGCTCGGGAACGGTACGCCCGCCGACGTAGAACATCGACTGGCGCAGGCCGCCGACCAGCTGGTGCACGACCGCGGACAGCGGACCGCGGTAGGGCACCTGGCCCTCGATGCCCTCGGGCACCAGCTTCTCGTCGGAGGCGACGCCCTCCTGGAAGTAACGGTCCTTGGAGAAGGAGCGCTGCTCGCCACGGGACTGCATGGCGCCCAGCGAGCCCATGCCGCGATACGACTTGAACTGCTTGCCGTTGATGAAGAGCAGCTCGCCCGGCGACTCCTCGCAGCCCGCCAGGAGCGAACCGAGCATCACCGTGTCGGCGCCGGCGACCAGGGCCTTGGCGATGTCGCCGGAGTACTGAAGACCGCCGTCGCCGATGACCGGGACACCGGCCGCCTTGGCGGCGAGGGAGGCCTCGTAGATGGCGGTGACCTGGGGTACGCCGATGCCGGCGACCACGCGGGTCGTGCAGATGGAGCCGGGGCCGACACCGACCTTGATGCCGTCGACACCCGCGTCGATGAGGGCCTGCGCGCCGTCACGGGTGGCGATGTTGCCGCCGATGACGTCCACGCCCGCGGAGTTCGACTTGATCTTGGCGACCATGTCGCCGACCAGCCGGGAGTGGCCGTGCGCGGTGTCGACGACGATGAAGTCGACGCCCGCCTCGATGAGGGCCTGGGCGCGCTCGAAGGCGTCACCGGCCACACCGACGGCCGCGCCGACCAGCAGACGCCCCTCGGCGTCCTTGGCGGCGTTCGGGTACTTCTCGGCCTTCACGAAGTCCTTGACCGTGATGAGGCCCTTGAGGACACCCGCGTCGTCGACCAGCGGAAGCTTCTCGATCTTGTGGCGGCGCAGCAGCTCCATGGCGTCGGTGCCGGAGATGCCGACCTTGCCGGTGACCAGCGGCATCGGCGTCATGACCTCGCGCACCTGGCGCGAACGGTCGGTCTCGAAGGCCATGTCGCGGTTGGTGACGATGCCGAGGAGCTTGCCGCCGCCGTCGGTCACCGGCACGCCGGAGATGCGGAACTTGGCGCAGATCGCGTCGGCCTCGCCGAGCGTCGCGTCCGGGTGGACCGTGATCGGGTCGGTCACCATGCCCGACTCGGACCGCTTCACCAGGTCGACCTGGTTGGCCTGGTCCTCGATGGACAGGTTGCGGTGCAGCACGCCGACACCGCCCTGGCGGGCCATCGCGATGGCCATGCGGGACTCGGTCACCTTGTCCATGGCCGCGGAGAGCAGCGGGATGTTCACCCGCACGTTCTTCGAGATGTACGAGGCGGTGTCGATCTCGTCGGGCGCCATGTCCGACGCGCCCGGCAGCAGCAGCACGTCGTCGTAGGTCAGCCCGAGTGTCGCGAATTTGGCGGGCACTCCGTCGACGTTGGCAGTCATGACACCTTCCCCAAATGGCCTTGATCGGTGCGGATGTCCATGCTAACGGGAAGCAAGGGTCTCCCATTCCACGGTTCGGATCGCCCTCGGGCTTCGTAGGTTCGTACGGGCGCCACGCCGGGGCCGTTCATCCGTCGGCCCGACAGCCTGGTCCCCGGGGTTCGCCTCCCCGTCACCGCGGTGCCGTAACACTCCGCGGACGCGGTTTCTCCCGACGATGCCGCACTCCACCGTGTCCGTTCTCACCTTTGCGGCAAGAAACCGGCGACCGCGCGACGGCGCACGGCGGAGCCGGGCACCGTGCACCCCGGCGCACACATCACAGGACGCGACACCCGCGCGGCAGAACACCGAGCGCGGCGGAACACGACGGAGCGCACGCCCGCGGCCCGCGCTCCCGCCCCGTACCCGCCCGTGCCTTCGGCAGCTCTCGCGCACGCTTCGGCAGCTCTCGCGCACGCCGGCCACGGCGCGCCCTCCGGCGACCGCGGCTGCGCGCCTACTGCTCCGCGAGCGCCCGCAGCCGGCTCAGCGCCCGGTGCTGAGCCACCCGGACCGCTCCCGGTGACATCCCCAGCATCTGGCCCGTCTCCTCGGCCGTGAGGCCCACCGCGATACGGAGCAGAAGCAGCTCGCGCTGGTTCTCGGGGAGGTTGGCCATCAGCTTCTTGGCCCATTCGGCGTCGCTGCTGAGCAGCGCGCGCTCCTCGGGACCGAGGGAGTCGTCGGGGCGCTCGGGCATCTCGTCCGAGGGGACCGCCGTCGACCCGGGATGGCGCATCGCGGCGCGCTGAAGGTCGGCGACCTTGTGCGCGGCGATGGCGAAGACGAAGGCTTCGAAGGGCCGCCCGGTGTCCTTGTAACGGGGCAGGGCGAGGAGCACCGCGACGCAGACCTCCTGCGCCAGGTCCTCCACGAAGTGCCGCGCGTCGCCCGGCAGCCGGGACAGACGCGTGCGGCAGTAGCGCAATGCCAGAGGATGAACATGAGCGAGCAGGTCGTGCGTGGCCTGCTCGTCGCCGTCGACCGCGCGATGGACGAGCGCACCGATCACCGTCGTCTCGTCGTCACGCATCGGTCCATGGTGCCTTGGCGTCGTTCTGTCCGTGGCACCGCGTCCGTAGTTGTGCACCGAAGCGTTATGAGCAGGTGCGCCGGAACTCATCTCCTGCGCCCTCCCCTTCCGCTCGACCGACTCGTCCCCGAGGAACTCCACACCTCAAGGATGCGGCATCGGCGGCGAAACGAGCAGCGGGCACCCGGCGCGCCCCCTTGTCGGCCCCGCCCGCCACGCGGCAGGCGGGGTGCGTCGTAGCCCCGCGACGGCTCACCTAGCGGACCAGGCCCCACCGGAAACCGAGCGCCACGGCGTGCGCTCGGTCCGAGGCGCCGAGCTTCTTGAAGAGCCGCCGGGCGTGCGTCTTCACCGTGTCCTCGGAGAGGAACAGCTCGCGGCCGATCTCCGCGTTGGAGCGGCCGTGGCTCATGCCCTCGAGGACCTGGATCTCACGCGCGGTGAGCGTGGGCGCGGCGCCCATCTCGGCCGAGCGCAGTCTGCGCGGGGCGAGCCGCCAGGTCGGGTCGGCGAGCGCCTGGGTCACGGTCGCGCGCAGCTCCGCCCGGGAGGCGTCCTTGTGCAGATATCCCCGGGCCCCGGCGGCGACGGCGAGTGCCACACCGTCCAGGTCCTCGGCCACGGTGAGCATGATGATGCGCGCACCGGGGTCGGCGGACAGCAGCCGCCGAACGGTCTCGACGCCGCCCAGACCGGGCATGCGTACGTCCATCAGAATCAGGTCCGAACGGTCGGCACCCCATCGGCGGAGCACCTCTTCTCCGTTGGCCGCAGTCGTCACGCGCTCGACGCCGGGCACGGTCGCCACCGCACGGCGGAGCGCCTCTCGGGCAAGCGGGGAGTCGTCGCAGACGAGGACGGATGTCATGGCCGCCCTCCGCAGCTGATGCGCGTCACCTTGAGCCTCCAGGCTGGTACGAATCGTCACCTGTGCGGTCGACACTCGCCGACGGAAACTGCCGTCTGCCCGAGCGCTTGTTCCTTCAACCGCCTCCGCACTCTCAACGATGGTCACTCGAAAGAGTTACGGGGCAGCCGGTCATCTTCGGCACTCTACGTGAAGGCACGGACACGGTGCAGACATGCGCTACGGACCCTCAATCTTTCAACACAACCTATGCCCCATTCAGCCTGTTTTCTTCCCATTTACTGGTGTCTGCGGCTAGATTCGCAATGAGTCATATTTTCATCTCCTTAGATCGTAGATGTACGGTCGGTGGGCACAGAGCATCCCAGAACGGCAACAAGGGGACACGCAATGGCAGATTTCTCCCGCCTTCCCGGTCCGAACGCGGATCTCTGGGACTGGCAGCTCCTCGCGGCATGCCGTGGGGTCGACAGCTCGCTCTTCTTCCATCCGGAGGGCGAGCGCGGTGCGGCACGGAGCGCTCGCGAGAACTCGGCCAAAGAGGTCTGTATGCGATGCCCGGTACGCGCGCAGTGCGCCGCTCACGCACTCGCGGTGCGCGAGCCGTACGGGGTGTGGGGCGGCCTGACCGAGGACGAGCGCGAAGAACTCATGGGACGGGCACGGAACCGCCTGGTGACGGCGTCGGCCACCGGGAGCGGCTCCGCTTCGAACACTTGAAGGAACGTTTCTTCATTGATGAGTCCGCAGCTGGGCGCAGAGGTGTGCCCCTGATCGGGCGTGCGTCGGCATGCCCTGGAACGGACGCGCGCACGCGCGTCCCTGACGCGTGCGCGGCGCCCGCGGTCGTCCGCCGTCGTCAGCGGGCCGCGGCCAGGGCCAGCTGGTCCAGCGTCGCCGCCACCGCCGGCACCTGAGAGAGATCCGGCAGCGTCAGCGCGACGATCTCCCGCCACACAGGCGGCTCCACGGTCACGGCGCGGGCGCCCTTGGGGCGTACGGACTCGATCGCGAGCTGCGGCAGCACCGCGACCCCCAGACCCGCGCCGACCAGCCCGACCACCGCGGGATAGTCGTCGGTGGCGAAGTCGATGCGGGGCGCGAAACCCTCGCGGCGGCAGACCTCCACCAGTTGCCCCCGGCACCGCGGGCAGCCCGCGATCCACGGTTCCCCGGCGAGTTCACCGATCGCGACGGACCCCGCGCGGGCGAGCCGGTGCCCCTCGGGGACCAGTCCGACCAGCCGGTCGCGCAGCAGCGGCCGTACGACCAGGTCGTCCCACTCCTCGACGCCCGCCGCTCCCTCGTAGCGGAACGCGAGCGCGATGTCGCAGTCGCCGTCGCGGAGCTTGTCGACGGACTCGGGCGGCTCGGCCTCCTCCAGCGAGACCCGGGTGCCGGGATGCGCGGCGCGCAGGGCGGCCAGTGCCGTGGGGACGAGGGTCGAACTGCCGCTGGGGAAGGAGACGAGCCGGACCCGGCCGGCGCGCAGGCCGGCGATCGCGGCGACCTCCTCCTCGGCGGCGGTCAGCCCCGCGATGATGCCGGCCGCGTGCCGCACCAGGGCCTCGCCCGCCTGCGTCAGGCGCATCTCACGGCCCGTGCGGATCAGCAGCGGTGTGCCGACGGACGATTCGAGCGCCTTCATCTGCTGGCTGACGGCGGGTTGGGTGCAGCCCAGTTCGCGTCCCGCCGCCGAGAAGGAACCGGTGGCGGCGACGGCGCGCAGAACACGGAGATGACGAGCCTCGATCACCGTTCGAGCATAAGCGAGACTTGGGTACGGTGGCGAATATCGCGTCGACGCTTTGCCTCCCATCGCCTAGCGTGCTGTCATGCAGCTTCTGTCTCTGAATCTGGGCCGTGCGCGCGCCGTCCCGTACACGGACCAGGCCGCCGGTGTGACCGGCATCGACAAACAGCCGGTGGCCGGGCCGGTGCGGGTGACGGCCCCCGGGCCCAAGGGGGTCGGCGCGAGCGGTCTGGCCGGGGACACGGTGTGCGACCTGCGCCACCACGGCGGGAACGACCAGGCCGTCTACGCCGTCGCCCGTGAGGACCTCGACGACTGGGAGCGCGAGCTCGGCCGGCCACTGGTGAACGGCGCCTTCGGCGAGAACCTCACGACGCGGGGACTGGACGTGTCCGGCGCGCGGATCGGTGAGCGCTGGCGGGTCGGCTCCGTGCTGGTCCTGGAGGTCACCTCCGGACGCATCCCCTGCCGCACGTTCCAGGAACACCTCGGGGAGCGCGGCTGGGTGAAGCGGTTCACCCGGAAAGCAGCGCCCGGAGCGTATCTGCGGGTCGTCGAGCCCGGGGAGATCCGCGCGGGGGACCCGATCGAGATCGTCCACCGGCCGGAGCACGAGGTGACGGTCGCGGTCGAGTTCCGCGCCATGACGACCGAACGCGAGCTGCTGCCAGGGCTGTTGGCCGCGGGCCGGGCACTGCATCCGGAGGCGTTGGCGGCGGCGGAGAAGTACGTGGCGCGGCAGGGCGGCTAGCGGTCGCGGCAGCACGCGCGGGGCACGGCGGGCGAGGGCCGCGGCACCGGCCGCGCGGCACACCGGGAGCGGGGCCGGGCACCGGGAGGCGGGGGGCGCGGTGCGCCTGGTCAGGTCACTAGCCTTGGGCCATGACAACGGCTCTGATTACGGGATCGACCGCGGGCATCGGCGCCGCCTTCGCGCGCCGCCTCGCGGCTGACGGCCACAACCTCGTGCTGGTGGCGCGCGACACCAAGCGCCTGGCCGAGCAGGCGACGGAACTGCACGACCGGCACGGCATCGAGGCGGAGGTGCTGACGGCCGACCTGGCGACGGACGACGGCATCGAGTCGGTGGCCAGGCGGCTGAGCGACCGCAGGAACCCGGTCGACCTGCTGATCAACAACGCCGGTTTCGGCAACAAGGGCCGCTACCTCGAGGTGTCGATGGCGGACGAGCTGACGATGCTCAAGGTGCACTGCGAGGCGGTGCTGCGGCTGACGTCGGCGGCGACCGCGGCCATGCGGGAGCGCGGCCGGGGCGGGGTCGTCAATGTGGCGTCGGTGGCCGCGTTCGTACCGCGGGGCACGTACGGGGCGTCCAAGGCGTGGGTCGTGCAGTTCACGCAGGGCGCGGCGAAGGATCTGGCCGGCAGCGGCGTACGGCTGATGGCGCTGGCTCCGGGCTTCGTGCGCACCGAGTTCCACCAGCGTGCCGGGATGGGCACGGACAACATCCCGAACTGGATGTGGCTCGACGCGGACAAGCTGGTCGCGGCGGCGCTCGCGGACCTGGCCCGCGGCAAGTCGCTGTCCATCCCCGACCTGCGTTACAAGGCGCTGATGGGTGTGGTGAAGGTGGCGCCGCGCGGGCTGCTCGGCGGGATCACGTCGAAGACGGGGCGCAAGTACGGGCCGCAGTAGAGCGGCTGAGCGGCTGAGCGGCTGAGCCGTAGAACAGCAGGACTGTACGGCCGTGGAGCTGTACGGCCGGTACGGACGGTACGGCCGTGGGGCGCGCGCGTGCCCGGTGCAGCGCTGAGGCCCAGCATCCCCGAAGGGAGCTGGGCCTCAGTGCTGTCCGACGGTGTGGGCGCCTACCGGTGCGGGCGCCTCACCGCGTGCCTCAGTGGGAGTGACCGTGGCCGTGGCCGTGGCCCGCGTCGGCCTCTTCCTCGGCCGGCTTCTCGACGACCAGGGTCTCGGTCGTGAGGAGCAGGGAGGCGATGGAGGCCGCGTTCTCCAGAGCGGAGCGGGTGACCTTGACCGGGTCGATGACACCGGACTTGACCAGGTCGCCGTACTCGCCGGTGGCGGCGTTGAAGCCCTGGCCCTTGTCGAGCTCGGCGACCTTGGAGGTGATGACGTAGCCCTCGAGGCCGGCGTTCTCGGCGATCCAGCGCAGCGGCTCGACGGCGGCGCGGCGGACGACCGCGACACCCGTGGCCTCGTCGCCGGTCTTGCCGAGGTTGCCCTCCAGGACCTTCACGGCGTGGACGAGCGCGGAGCCACCACCGGAGACGATGCCCTCCTCGACCGCGGCGCGGGTCGCGGAGATGGCGTCCTCCAGACGGTGCTTCTTCTCCTTGAGCTCCACCTCGGTGGCGGCGCCGACCTTGATCACGCACACGCCGCCGGCCAGCTTCGCGAGGCGCTCCTGGAGCTTCTCGCGGTCCCAGTCGGAGTCCGTGTTCTCGATCTCGGCCTTGATCTGGTTGACGCGGCCCACGACGGCGTCGTGCTCGCCGCCGCCGTCGACGACGGTGGTGTCGTCCTTGGTGACCGTCACGCGGCGGGCGGTGCCCAGCACGTCCAGACCGACCTGGTCGAGCTTGAGGCCGACCTCCTCGGCGATGACCTGACCGCCGGTGAGGGTGGCGAGGTCGCCCAGCATGGCCTTGCGGCGGTCGCCGAAGCCGGGGGCCTTCACGGCGACGGCGTTGAACGTGCCGCGGATCTTGTTCACGACCAGGGTCGAGAGGGCCTCGCCGTCGACGTCCTCGGCGATGATCAGCAGCGGCTTGGAGGCGTTGGCCTGGATGACCTTCTCCAGCAGCGGCAGCAGGTCCTGGATGGAGGAGATCTTGCCCTGGTGGATGAGGATGTACGGGTCCTCGAGGACGGCCTCCATGCGCTCCTGGTCCGTCACGAAGTACGGCGACAGGTAGCCCTTGTCGAAGGCCATGCCCTCGGTGAAGTCCAGCTCCAGACCGAAGGTGTTGGACTCCTCGACGGTGATGACACCGTCCTTGCCGACCTTGTCCATCGCCTCGGCGATGAGCTCGCCGACCTGGCTGTCCTGGGCGGACAGGGCGGCGACGGCGGCGATGTCGGACTTCTCGTCGATCGGGCGGGCGGTCGCGAGGAGCTCCTCGGACACGGCCTTGACCGCGGCGTCGATGCCCTTCTTGAGCAGCGCCGGGGAGGCACCCGCGGCGACGTTCTTCAGGCCCTCGCGGACGAGCGCCTGGGCCAGCACGGTGGCGGTGGTCGTACCGTCACCCGCGATGTCGTTGGTCTTGGTCGCCACCTCCTTCACCAGCTGGGCGCCGAGGTTCTCGTACGGGTCGTCGAGCTCGACCTCGCGGGCGATGGTGACGCCGTCGTTGGTGATGGTGGGGGCGCCGAACTTCTTGTCGATGACGACGTTGCGGCCCTTGGGGCCGATCGTCACCTTCACCGTGTCGGCAAGCTTGTTGACGCCGCGCTCAAGGGCGCGACGGGCGTCCTCGTCGAACTTCAGGATCTTCGCCATGGGAGCGGTTCAGCCCTCTCGGAAAACGTGGGTGAAAACGAACCGCGCCCCCAGCGCCCGGCTTCATAAGGTCGCGGGGGCCAGGGGCGCAGTTCACTGCAGAACTGTGGTGAATTACTTCTCGATGATCGCGAGCACGTCGCGGGCCGAGAGGACGAGGTACTCCTCGCCGTTGTACTTCACCTCGGTGCCGCCGTACTTGCTGTACAGCACGATGTCGCCGGTGCTGACGTCGAGCGGCAGGCGCTCGCCGTTCTCGAAGCGGCCCGGGCCCACGGCGAGGACGACGCCCTCCTGGGGCTTCTCCTTCGCGGTGTCCGGGATGACCAGGCCAGAAGCCGTGGTCTGCTCGGCGTCCAGCGGCTGGACCACGACACGGTCCTCGAGCGGCTTGATGGCAACCTTGGAGCTGGTGGTCGTCACGATCCGACCTCCCCCTTCGGAGATCTCACGGGGTTAACTGTCTGAGGTGGCGACCAGGTGGATCCGTCGTCGCGGGTGCCGGACCTGCCCGTCGCTATTGGCACTCTCCAGTGGGGAGTGCCAGGCCTGAGACTATGACCGCGATTAGCACTCGGTCAAGCGGAGTGCCAAAGGCCTTCGGCGTGGCGTGGGGTTCGGGGTGCCGTTCGTCGGTGTGGGCGCGCTGCTGGGGGCCCTGCCCCCGGACCCCCGGCCAAGGGGCTGCGCCCCCTGGACCCCCGCCATCGCCCGGAGGGCTGGTCCTCAAACGCCGGACGGGCTGGATCGGCGGGCGTGGGTCATCAGAGGTAGTTCTCCAGGCGGGCCGGGGTGAAGCCCTCCGCCTGGATGCGGCGGAGGAGGCGGGTGGTCGCGGCGGTGAGGTTCGGCTCCTCGAAGCCGGACAGGATGTCGCCGGGGCGCAGCCGGTGGGCGTCGGCCTCCCTGCCCAGGACGACGGCCGAGACCCCGCAGTCGGCGGCGGCGCGCAGGGTGGTGGTGTCGTAGGTGCCGTAGGGGGGCCGGAAGAGCCGGGGGCGGATGCCGAAGCGGGCCTTGAGCTTCTCCTGCTGGCCGCAGATCTCGGCCCGCTGGCCGGCGTACGGCAGGCCGCGCAGCGAGGCGTGGTCGAGGGTGTGGTTCTGCACGCTCGCGCCCACCTCCCGCAGCCGCGCGAAGTGCCCGTAACCGGGGCCGACGACGCTGTCCGTGAGGAACATGCTGACCGGCAGCCGCAGTTCACGCACCATGTCGACGAACCGCGGGTCGCGTTCGGCGCCGTCGTCGTACGTCAGGAAGACCACCTTGTCGCGGGTGGGCACGCGGCCGACGACCGGGACCAGCCCCTTCCGGTCGCGGCGCACGCCGGTGCGGGCGGGCGGTCGCGGAGCCGGGGCGAGCGGGGCGGAGAGTCCCCAGCGCCGGTACGTCGCCGACGCGGGACCGTGCGGGCGGGCCCTGCCCACTTCCTGTGCGGCCTTCTTGCCCAGGCGCTCGATCGGGTCGACGGACTGGGCGCAGCCGGCCAGCAGGACGGCGGCGAGCGCCGTGGCCAGCGCGGCGCCCGCCCGCGCGCGCACCCGGGTGCCCGGGCCCGGCGACCCTCGTCTCACAGGTGGCCCTCCCGCGCCGCGGCCGGTCCCCGGCGCTCGGCCGCGGGCGCCGGCGACGCCCGCCGCGGGCCTGGTGCGGGCCACACCTCCGCGACCCCGCCGCCGGCACGGCCGGAGGCGGTTCCGATGACGGCGAGGACGGCGGTCCCGCTTCGGACACTCGTCCATTTCGCGTCATTTTTATCGGCTTGTCGTACTGATCGCATGGTGTCGGATCCTCCCAGGCCAGGGCCCGTACGGGGCTTCGACACCGCGACCGGACGCGCACCGTCCACCGACTGGCCCACACTGACCGACAATGGGCCGGTGAACGACGTCTCCTTCGCCTCCCTGCTCACCCCCGAGGGCCACGCGCTGCTCGACGAGGTACGCGGCACCGAACCGGCCCAGGAGCTGGCCGTCGCCACCCGGCTGCGCCGCACCCATCCGGCCGAGTTGGTCTCCGCGGCGCTCGGCCAGGCGCGGCTGCGGCAGCGGGCGGCGGCGAAGTTCGGCGCCGAGGACGCGGAGCGGATGTTCTTCACGGCGAACGGGGTCGAGCAGTCGACCCGGACCACGGTCGCCACGCACCGCGCGGAGCGTCTGCGCGCCCTCGGAGTGCGCTCGGTCGCCGACCTCTGCTCCGGCATCGGCGGCGACGCGATCGCGCTGGCCCGCGCCGGGATCCGCGTCCTCGCCGTCGACCGTGACCCCCTGGCGGCCGCCGCCGCCCGCGCGAACGCGGACGCGCTCGGGCTCTCCGGTCTGATCGAGGTGCGCGAGGCCGATGTCACGGAGGTGGACACGGCCCCGTACGACGCCGTCTTCGTGGACCCGGCACGGCGGGGCGGCAGGGCGGGCGGGCGGATCTTCGACCCCGAGGCGTACTCACCGCCGCTCTCCTGGGCGGTCGGGGCGGCTCTGAAGGCCCCGCTCGCCGCCCTGAAGATCGCCCCGGGCATCCCGCACGAGACGGTCCCCGCCGAGGCGGAGGCCGAGTGGATCTCGGACGGCGGGGACGTGAAGGAGGCCGTGCTGTGGTTCGGCACCGAACCGGGTCTGGTGCGCGCCACCCTGCTGCCCGGCCCGCGCCTCCTGCGCGGCCGCGGCCTGCCCGACCCCTCGGTGCGGCCGGTCGGACGCTATCTGTACGAGCCCGACGGCGCCGTGATCCGCGCCCATCTGGTCGCCGAGGCGGCCGAGGACCTCGACGGCGGGCTCCTCGACGAAACCATCGCGTACATCACCGCGGACACGCTGCGCCCGACCCCGTACGCCACCGCGTACGAGATCACCGACCGGCTCCCCTTCAACGTGAAGAAGCTGAAGGCGCTGCTGCGGGAGCGGGAGGTCGGCGTGCTGACGGTGAAGAAGCGCGGCTCCGCGGTCGAGCCGGAGGAACTGCGCAGGAAGGTCAAGCCGCAGGGTCCGCACGCGGCCACCGTCTTCCTGACCCGGGTCGCGGGGGCACCGACGATGCTGCTCGGCCACCCGGCCCGGCAGCACTCCGCCTGACGGCACCGCACCACGCCCCAGGGCGTGTTGCGCCCTAGCCGCACTCCTCCGCGCGTGCCTCCAGCAGTTTCCGTTCGCGTTCGTTGCGGGCCAGACCGGCGGCCCGTTCGAACTCCGCCCGCGCCTCCCGTGTGCGCCCCAGCCGCGCGAGCAGGTCCCCGCGGACGCTGGGAAGCAGGTGGTAGTCGCGCAGGGCGGGTTCGGCCGCGAGCGTGTCGACGATGGCCAGGGCGGGTCCGGGGCCGTCCGCCATCGAGACGGCGACTGCCCGGTTGAGTTCCACGACGGGCGACGGGGAACGCGCCGCGAGAAGTCCGTACAGCGTGGCGATCTGCCGCCAGTCCGTGTCCTCGTAGGTGTACGCCTGGGCGTGGCTGGCGGCGATGGCGGCCTGTAGGGCGTAGGGACCCGGGGCACCGGTGGTGACGGCGCTCGCGCGGGCCAGGGCGGCGAAGCCGCGGTGGATCAGCAGGCGGTTCCAGCGGCGGCGGTTCTGGTCCCTGAGGAGGACCGGCTCGCCCGAGGGCCCGGTGCGGGCGGCCGCGCGGGACTCCTGGAGCTCCAACAGCGCGACGAGCCCGTGCACCTCGGGCTCCTCGGGCATCAGCTCGGCGAGGACGCGGGCCAGCCGGAGGGCCTCCTCGCAGAGGGCGGGGCGCAGCAGGTCGTCGCCGGCCGTGGCCGCGTACCCCTCGTTGAAGACCAGGTAGATGACCTCGAGGACCGAGCCGAGCCGGCTCTCCCGGTCCGGGCCGTAGGGGACCTCGAAGGGGACCCCCTTCGTCGCCAGCGTCCGTTTGGCGCGCACGATGCGCTGGGCGATCGTCGCCTCCGGCGCGAGGAAGGCGCGGGCGATCTCCGGTGTGCTCAGTCCGCCGAGCAGGCGCAGCGTGAGGGCGATGCGGGCCTGGGCGGACAGCACCGGGTGGCAGGCGGTGAACACGAGCCGGAGCAGGTCGTCGTCGATGTCGTCCGGGTCGGAGGGTTCCTCGAAGGGGACGGTCGTCTCCAGGTCGCGCCCGATCTCCTCCAGCTTGCGCGCGTAGCGCTCCCGGCGGCGTACGAGGTCGATCGCCCGGTGCTTGGCCGTGGCCATGAGCCAGGCGCCGGGGTTGTCCGGGACCCCGTCCCGCGGCCACTGCTCCAGCGCCGCGACGAGTGCGTCCTGGGCCAGCTCCTCGGCGATGCCGACGTCCCGGACGACGCGGGTGACGCCGGCGATGATCCGGGGCGACTCGATCCGGAAGATCGTCTCCACGGTCTCGTCGGCACCGGACGGGGTGACGGTGGGCTGCTGTTCCACAGCCCACCATCAGACACCAGCGGACCGGCTGGGCCAAGCCGCCGCTCAGCCCTCGGCGATCTCCCGCACCTCGCAGGTCACGGTCCAGTGCTCCTCGTGCGTCTTCAGGAACCGCTTGGTCCACTCCAGCGCCTCGGCCATGTCCTTGCACTGCATGAGCGCGTAACCGCCGACGACCTCCTTGGACTCGGTGAAGGGGCCGTCGGTGACGGACAGCTGTCCGCCCTCCCAGTGCACCCGCTTGCCCTGGACGGTCGGCGTCAGTCCGGCGGTGTCGAGCATGACCCCCGCCTTGGTGATCTCCTCGATCAGCTCGCCCATCCGCTGCATCAGCTCCGGGCTCGGGCCCTCGGCGGGGGCGTTGGTCTCGTCGATACGGACCAGGGACAGGTAGCGGGGCATGGTGGCTCCTTCGGTGCGGAGGGCGGGGCTTCTCCTCGCCTCTCACCCCTGCGTCGATCGCGGGGCGCCGGTTTCGACACGGTCCCCGGAAAACCTCGAAGATTCTTTTCCGAGCGCCGCGGGACGGCTTCCGAGGCTTCCCGGGCGGCCCACGGGCAGCTGCGGGAAGGGCCGGAGGACGGCTGTCCGGGGAGCTCTACCGCCCGTGTCCGCGGTGTGCGACGTTTCCCCTGTGCCCTTCGACCACAACGACCACTACCACCGGCTCCTGCTGCGGAAACTGCCCGGACACGGGCACGGACACGGGCGCACCGCGCTGGACGTGGGCTGCGGCACCGGCCGCGGGGGGGGGCGGGGGGGCGCGCGCGGGGGGGGCGGGGGCGCCCGCCGGGCGGGGCCCGCGGGGGTGTGGTCTCGGTTAAAAAAAAAAAAAACACCCGCGA
>NZ_JBHWEL010000022.1:69086-97604 GCF_042734135.1 Streptomyces sp. NPDC059668
GAGGTGTGTGTGTGTTTGTGTATCCCGCCCCGGCCGCGGCCCGGGGGCCGCGCGGGGGGGGGGGGGGGGGGCCGCCGGGCCGGTGGGGGGGGGCGCCCCCCCCCCCGCGGCTACGCGGTGGACGCCGTCGATCCGTCCGCGGAGGTGATCGCCGCCGCCGAACGGATCGGCGGCGGGCCCCGGTTCCGGCGGACGGACGCCGCCTCGGCCGCGCTGCCGAAGGCGCACTACGACGTCATCACCTGCCTCGCGAGCCTGCACCACATGCCCTTCCGCACGGTGACCGGGTTCCGCGACGCGCTGGCGCCGGGCGGGATGCTGCTGGTGCTGGGCTGCTACGCGGGGCACACCTGGTGGGACCTCGCGGCGGTGCCCGCCAACGCGGTGGCCCGGGCCGGGGTGTCGGCGGGCGAACGGCTGCGCGGGAGCGGGCCCGCGGTGGTCCCGGCGCCGGTGCGCGCGCCGCTGATGTCGCTCGCCGCCGTCCGTGGCGAGGCGAGCCGCCTGCTGCCGGGCGCCCGTGTCCGCCAACTCCTCTACTGGCGCTATCTGCTGACGTACACGGTCACTTGAGCGACGCCCACAGCTCGCCCGCCTGGGGCTCGCGCGCCACCACCCGGTTGGCGTCCGAGGGGGCCGTCACCACCGGCATCATGACCGTCCTGACGTGGTCGGCGGACAGGGACCCGAGGCTCTGGCCGAACTTCGTCAGCTCGCCGAGGGAGTCGAGGCCGGTGTCCGTGGTGAGGCTGCCGGTGACCGCGTCGGCGACCTGGTAGAGCTTGGCCGGATTGGTCAGCAGGGACGTCGAGGAGATCTGTTCCAGCAGTGCCTTGACCAGCTTCTGCTGGAGCCCGATGCGGCCGAGGTCGCTGCCGTCGCCTATGCCGTGCCGGGTACGGGCCAGGGCCAGGGCGTGGGTGCCGTCCAGGAGATGGGTGCCGGCCTTCAGGTGCAGATGACTCTGGTCGTCGTCGATGTCCTCGTCCGTCGTGACCGTGACCCCGCCGAGCGCGTTCACCAGCTTCGCGAAGCCCGAGAAGTCGAGCTCCAGGTAGTGGTCCATGCGGACCCCCGTCAGGGACTCGACGGTCTTCACGGCGCAGACCGGTCCGCCGAGCGAGTACGCGCTGTTGAACATCGTGCCGTACGCCACCGAGGTGGTCCCGCCGGACGGGGTCGGGCAGGACGGGCGGGTCACCAGGGTGTCCCGGGGGATGCTCACCACGGTCGCCGCGGTGCGGCCCTCGTCGATGTGGACGACCATCGCCGTGTCCGAACGGGCACCGCCGCTGTCGCCGCCGCCGAGCTCGGCGTTCGCCTTCCCGCTGCGCGAGTCGGAGCCGAGGACCAGGATGTTGAGGGCGCCGCTCGGCAGCGGGGCGGCGGACGAGGAGGGTGTCGGCACCGCCTTCGCCGGACGGTTGTCGCCGAGCGCCCCGTCGATGTCGACGCTCCTGATGTTGTGGTTCAGGTGCCAGTAGGCCCAGCCCGCCGCGCCGATGCCCAGCACCAGGACCCCGGCCAGGGCGAGGCCCACGGCCTTCAGCACCCGCCGCCGGACCACCGGCTCCGTCCCGTCCCCGCCCTCGTCGTGTTCCGTCACGTCGAGGAACATAAGTGCGAATTATGTCGAGCAATGACGTGGAGGGATCTTTTCTTCGGAAAATCTCACCTTTCTCAGACCGGCGTCAGCACGCGGCCACCACAGGCACCACAGCCGCCGCAGACACCACAGGCACCGGAGACACCACTAGGCACCGCGGAGCACCCCGGGCACCGCAGGCACCACAGGTACCGAGGCCACCGGCGCTGTCCGAAAGTTTCGACAGCGCGATCGACAGGCTTCGGCGGGCGCGGAGGAGGCACGCTCACCGCTCACGCCGGAGGCGCCCCCGTGCTGCTGCGGACCACCAGGCTGGTCGCCAGCTCCATCCGCGTTCCGGCCGCGGGCCTCTCCTGACGCCCCAGTTCGAGCACCAGCTTCGCCGCCGCCTCGGCCATCTCCGTGAGCGGCTGCCGTACGGTCGTCAGCGGCGGCCCCACCCAGCGCGCCACCGGCAGATCGTCGAAGCCGACGACACTCAGGTCCTCGGGGACCCGCAGCCCCAGCTCGCGGGCCGCCTCGTAGAGGCCGAGCGCCTGGAGGTCGTTGCCGGCGAAGACGGCCGTGGGCCGGTCGGGCATGCGCAGGAGTTCGAGTCCCGCCTGATAGCCGCTCTCGTGGTGGAAGGTGCCGGGGCGGATCAGCCCGGGGTCGACGGGCAGCCCCGCCGTCTCCAGCGCCGCCCGGTAGCCGTCGACCCGGGCGCGGCTGCACATCATCCGCGAGGGTCCGGTGATCGCGCCGATCCGGGTGTGACCGAGCTCGATCAGATGACGCGTCGCGGCGAGCCCGCCCTGCCAGTTGGTGGCCCCGATGGACGGCACGTCGTCACCCGGGTCACCGGCCGGATCCATCACCACGAACGGGACGGACCTGCTGGTCAGCAGCGCGCGCCCGGACTCGTCGAGCCCGGACAGCACGAGGATCACCCCGTGCGGGCGGCGCGCCGCGACCTGGTCGGCCCAGGTCCGGCCCGGAGTCAGCCGCCCGGCGCTCTCGGACAGCACCACGCTCAGCCCCTCCTCCCGGGCGACGTTCTCCACACCCCGGATGACCTCCATCGCCCAGGCGCTCTCCAGCTCGTGGAAGACCAGGTCGATGAGGGGCGACCGGCCTCCCTCTCCCCCGCGCCGCCGGTATCCGTGGCCGCGCAGCAGCTCCTCGACCCGGGTGCGGGTCGCGGGGGCGACGTCGGCGCGGCCGTTGAGCACCTTCGAAACAGTCGGAGCCGAGACCCCGGCCTCACGGGCGATCTCGGCGAGCGTCGCGGTCCGCGCTTCCACGGAATTCCCAGGCTTCATGTTCGCGATCGTATCCCTGCGCGACCTCTTGACGAACCCTCAGGATCGCCCTACGTTCCCGGAACATTCGAAGTTCGAATCGAAACATTCGCGTCGGCTCGTCGTGGAGTCCTCGCGCATACCGAGAGGTGCCGTCCCATGGAGTCCTACAGCAGACGTTGGTTCCTCGGCGCGGGCGCGACCGCCCTGGCCTCCGTCGGCGGGCTCACCGCCTGCGGCTCCGGCGGCGGGTCGGGCGGCGGCGGCACGCTCACCGCGTTCGTCTACGGGGACGACGCGGCGAAGATCCAGGTCAAGTCCGTCGCCCGGTTCAACGCGTCGGCCGCCGCGAAGAAGGCCAAGGGCACGGTCAAGCTCCAGAAGGTGCCCGCCACGGACTACCCGGCGAAGCTGCGCACCGCGATGGGCTCGCCCAACGCCCCCGACGTGTTCTTCAACTGGGGCGGCGGCTCGATCAAGGCGTACAAGGACGCCGGACAGCTCGTCGACCTGACCGACGTCATCGCGTCCGACCCGGTGCTGAAGAGCGGCTTCCTGCCGTCGGTGCTCAGCGCGGGCGGGCTGGACGGCAAGAACTACGGCGTGCCCATGCGGGGCATGCAGCCGGTGATCCTCTTCTACAACAAGACCGTCTTCGCGGAGCACAAGCTCCAGCCGCCCACCACCTGGGACCAGTTGCTCGACATCAACGCCAAGCTGAAGAAGGCGCGGATCACCCCGTTCGCGCTGGGCGGCTCGGACATCTGGCCCGAGCTGATGTGGCTGGAGTACCTGGTCGACCGGATCGGCGGCCCCGACGTCTTCGACAAGATCAAGAACGGTGACGCGTCCGGCTGGGGCGACCCGGCCGTCCTCAAGGCCGCCCAGACCGTCAAGGAGCTGATCGACGACGGCGCCTTCGGCAAGGGCTACAGCTCGGTCGGCTACGGCAACGGCGGCGCCCCCGCCGTCTTCGCCAAGGGCAAGGCGGCGATGCACCTGATGGGGTCGTGGGAGTACTCCACGCAGCTCGGCAAGTTCCCGGACTTCGCCAAGAACAACCTGGGATGGTGCGCGTTCCCGAAGATCGAGGGCGGCTCCGGTGACATCCGCAACGTGGTCGGCAACCCCACCAACTACTGGTCGGTGAACGCCCGCACCTCCAACAAGGACGCGGCGATCGCCTTCCTGCGGGACAGCGCCTCCGAGGCCTACACCAAGGAACTCATCGCCAACGGCGACGTGCCGGCCACCTCCAACGCGGCGAGCCTGCTCGACGCCTCCCCCAACCCGGAGTTCGCCAAGTTCCAGTACCAGATGGTCCAGGACGCACCGGCGTTCACGCTGAGCTGGGACCAGGCGGTCGCCCCGAACGTGTCGACCCCGATGCTCACCGAGGTCAACAAGCTGTTCGTGGGCAAGTCCTCCCCGGCGCAGTTCGTGTCCGCGCTCAAGGGGCTGAAGTGAGCACAGCGCACGTCAAGGGCGGCCCGCGCACCGCGGGCCGCCCCCGCTCCGCCGCACGCAACAGGGCCGGGCGCCCGAACGCCGCGCTGGCCCTGCCCGCCATCCTGTTCTTCGCGTTCTTCGCCCTCGCCCCGATGGTCCTGGCCTTCTACCTCTCGTTCACCCAGTGGAACGGCCTGGGCGACCCCCGTCCGGTCGGCCTCGCGAACTGGCGCAAGCTGCTGAACGACGACCGGCTCACCCAGTCGCTGACGGTCACCGTGGCGCTGACCGTGGTGAGCTGGGTGTTCCAGACCGTGATCTCGCTTCTGCTGGGCGTGTGGGCAGCAGGCCGGCAGCGCAACCGCGCGGTCCTCTCGGCGATCTTCTTCACGCCGTTCCTGCTCTCGTCGACGGCGATCTCGCTGCTGTTCTACGCGCTGCTCGACCCGAACTTCGGCATCATCCACGCCGACACCCTCGGCACGACCAGCGGAGCGTTCCTCGCGATCGTCTTCGTCGGCGGCTGGCAGTTCATCCCGTTCCACACGCTCATCTACCAGGGTGGCGCACGGCAGATCCCCGAGGTGCTCTACCAGGCGGCGGCCATCGACGGCGCCGGACGCCTGCGGCAGTTCTTCTCGATCACCCTGCCGCAGCTGCGCAACACCGCCACCACGTCCGGTGTGCTGATGGTCGTCGGTTCGCTCACCTACTTCGAGACCGTCCTCATCCTCACCCAGGGCGGCCCCGGCACCGACACGGCGATCCTGCCGTACCTGATGTACCAGGCGGGCTTCAAGAGCTACGACTTCGGCTACGCGAGCGCGGTCGCCTCGTTCCTGGTGGTCGCCGCGACCGCGTTGTCCCTGCTGATGGTGCGGCTGTCCGGCTTCGGCGCGATGCGCAGCACCCGGGAAGGAATGTGACGACGTGTCGCACGACACCTTGCGGCGCCCGGTGAGGACCGCCCCCGCTCCGGGCCCCGACCGGACCGCACCCCGCCGCAGGCGCTGGTCCCGGCGCTCCAACCCCCTCGCGGGGCTCGGCTCGGTGATCTGGCTGGCCGTCGTGATCGTCCCGGTCTACGCGATGATCTCGTCCTCGCTCACCCACCAGAGCGAGGCGCTGGGCCACAACGCCCTCAAGCCGCCCTCCCACCCGACGCTGGACAACTACGACACCGTCCTGCACAACGGCTTCGGCCACCTGCTGTGGAACACCGCGCTCGTGGCGGCCGCGGTCGTGGTGATCGTCCTCGCCCTGTGCGTCCCGCTCTCCTACGTCGCCGTGCGGACCCGGAGCGTGTGGTCGGGGGCCGCCTTCCGGCTGTTCCTGCTGGGCGTCGCGATCCCGGCGCAGGCCGTCGTGGTCCCCCTCTACCTGATGATCACCAAGCTGAACCTCTACGACAGCCTGCTCGCGATCATCCTGCCGACGGCCGCCTTCGCGATGCCGGTGTCGGTGCTGATCCTCACCGGCACCCTGCGGGACATCTCGGAGGACCTGTACGAGGCGATGGGACTGGACGGCGCCTCCACCACCCGGATGCTGTTCCAGCTGGTCATCCCGCTGGCCAAGGGCGGCATCGGCACCGTGGTCATCTACGCGGCGCTCCAGGCCTGGAACGGGCTCCTCTTCCCGCTGATCTTCACGCAGTCCGACGGCCCCCGGGTCCTGACCCTCGGCCTGTTCACCTACGTGAGCGAGTTCGGCGTGAACATCCCCGCCCTGCTGGCCTCCGTGGTCCTCTCCGGTGTCCCGATCTTCGCCGTGTACCTGGTGGCCCGCCGTGCGCTGGTCGGCGGCCTCATGGGTGTGGGCGGCAAGTGAACGTGTACGACCCGGGGGCAGTCGAACCCCTCTTCCCTGACAGGAGTTTCATGACCACCGCTCCCTGGCGCGACCCTTCACGCACTCCGGCGGCCCGCGTCGACGACCTGCTCTCCCGGATGACCCTGGAGGAGAAGACCGCCCAGCTGTACGGCGTGTGGGTGGGCGCGGCGGCGGACGGCGGCGGAGTCGCCCCGCTCCAGCACGAGATGACCACCGACCAGGACTGGGACGAGCTGATCACCTTCGGGCTCGGCCAGCTGACCCGCTCCTTCGGCACCGCCCCGGTGGACCCGGCGCTGGGCGCGCGCGCTCTGGCCCGCGCCCAGCGGGCGATCGCCGACGCCGGCCGCTTCGGCATCCCCGCGGTCGCCCACGAGGAGTGCCTGGCGGGGTTCACCGCCTGGCGCGCGACGGCCTATCCCGTCCCGCTCGCCTGGGGCGCCACCTTCGACCCGGAACTGGTCGAGGAGCTGGGCGCACGCATCGGCGAGGACCTGCGCTCGGTCGGCGTGCACCAGGGCCTCGCGCCCGTCCTCGACGTGGTCCGCGACCTGCGCTGGGGCCGGGTGGAGGAGACGATCGGCGAGGACCCGTACCTCGTCGGCACCATCGGCACGGCCTATGTGCGAGGCCTGGAATCGGCCGGGATCGTCGCCACGCTGAAGCACTTCGCCGGGTACGCGTCGTCCGCGGGGGCCCGGAACCTGGCGCCGGTGCGAGCGGGCGCGCGGGAGTTCGCGGACGTCACGCTCCCGCCGTTCGAGATGGCGCTGCGCGAGGGCGGCGCCCGTTCGGTGATGGCGGCCTACAACGAGACGGACGGCGTCCCCGCGTCGGCGGACGCCCGGCTGCTGACCGAACTCCTGCGGGAGCGGTGGGGCTTCACCGGAACCGTGGTCGCCGACTACTTCGGTGTCGGATTCCTCCAGACCCTGCACCGGGTGGCGGGAAACCCGGCCGAGGCGGCCCATGCGGCGCTGGAGGCCGGCGTCGACGTCGAACTGCCGACGGTGAACTGCTACGGAAAACCGCTGGTGGACGCCGTACGCGGCGGAAGCACCCCGGAGTCGCTGGTCGACCGGGCGGCCCGCCGCGTACTGCTGCAGAAGTGCGAACTGGGTCTCCTGGACGAGGACTGGGAGCCCGAGCCACAAGGCTCCGTCGACCTGGACTCGACGGCCAACCGGGCCCTGGCCGGCCGGCTGGCGGAGGCGTCGGTGGTCCTGCTGGACAACCCGGCCGGGCTGCTGCCGCTGGCTCCCGAGACCCGGGTCGCGGTGGTCGGCCCCCGTGCCGCGGACCCGCTCGCGATGCTCGGCTGCTACTCCTTCCCGTCCCACGTCCTCACGCACCACCCCGACGTGCCGATGGGCATCGACATCCCCACCGTCCTCGACTCGCTGCGCGCCGAACTCCCGGACACCAAGGTGACGTTCGCGGAGGGCTGCGGCGTCTCGGACCCCGACCCGTCCGGTTTCGCCGAGGCGGTGGCGCGGGCGTCGGAAGCCGACGTGTGCGTGGCCGTGCTCGGCGACCGCGCCGGGCTCTTCGGCCGGGGCACGTCCGGCGAGGGCTGCGACGCCTCCGACCTCCGGCTGCCCGGCGTCCAGGGCGAACTGCTGGACGCGCTGGTCGACACCGGCGTCCCGGTGGTGCTGGTCCTGCTCACCGGCCGCCCCTACGCGCTGGGCCGCTGGGACGGCCGGCTGGGCGCCGTGGTGCAGGCGTTCTTCCCGGGCGAGGAGGGCGGCCCGGCGGTCGCCGGTGTGCTGTCCGGCCGCGTCAACCCCTCGGGGCGCCTCCCGGTGAGCGTGCCGCGGCTGCCCGGCGGCCAGCCGTGGACCTACCTCCAGCCCCCGCTCGGCCTCGCGAACGAGGTCAGCAACCTGGACCCCACCCCGCTCCACGCCTTCGGCCACGGCCACTCGTACACGACGTTCGCCTGGGAGGACTTCCGGGGAACGGACGCGGAGATCGCGACGGACGGCTCGTACGACCTCTCGCTCACCGTCCGCAACACCGGCGACCGCGACGGCACCGAGGTCGTCCAGCTCTACCTGCACGACCCGGTGGCGTCGGTGACGCGTCCGGACGTGCGGCTGATCGGCTACCGGCGGCTGCGCCTGGCACCCGGTGAGGCCCGCCGGGTCACCTTCGGCTTCCACACGGACCTGTCGGCCTTCACCGGCCGCTCGGGCGAGCGGGTGGTCGAACCGGGCACGCTGGAGCTGCGGCTGGGGGCGTCGAGCGCGGAGACCCGGCACACCGCACGGTTGTCGCTGACCGGGCCGCGCCGGGTAGTGGGCCCGGACCGGCGACTGCGCTGCGAGGTGTCGACGGACGGCTGAGGCGCCGCGCAGTCGCGGGCGGGAGCGCCTCCGGAGGTGTCCGGGCGCCGGCCGTCGCCGGCCCGTCGGGGCGGTCGCAGGACCTCACCCGGCCCCGGTCAGTCCTCCGTCACGGACTCGAACCGCCACCGGTGGACGGCACGGGTCACCAACCCGCCGTCCGGCTCGGGCAGTTCGGGCAGGTCCGCGTCGTAGTCGGCGTCCCACCAGGTGATGACGAGGAGCCGGTCCTGCGGCGCGCGCAGGATCTCGCGCCGGACCGGCTCCCCCGCGGTCTCCTGCCGTCGCACCCAGGCGAGCAGTTCGTCGCCCCGCCCGTCGACGGCCCGCGCCTCCCACATCAGCGCGACGGTCACGAGTAGAGGTTCTCCTTGCTCACCTCGTGCACGTGATCGTGCGTGTGCGAGTGGCCCGGCACGTGCGGGTCGGTCACCGGGAGGGAGGAGTCCGCGGACAGGTCCCAGTCGGAGGCGGAGCGCCCGCGCGCGACCATCTCCGCGCCCAGCGCCG
This sequence comes from Streptomyces sp. NPDC059668, assembly GCF_042734135.1. NCBI lineage: Bacteria > Bacillati > Actinomycetota > Actinomycetes > Kitasatosporales > Streptomycetaceae > Streptomyces > Streptomyces sp. NPDC059668. The sequence continues at coordinate 78,113 of NZ_JBHWEL010000022.1, forward strand.
CGACCATCGCGCCGTTGTCCGTGCACAGCTTCGGCCGGGGCACCCGCAGCCGGATGCCGGCGGCCTCGCACCGCTCCTGGGCCAGGACGCGCAGCCGGGAGTTCGCGGCCACCCCGCCGCCGATCATCAGGTGGTCGACGCCCTCGTCCTTGCAGGCCCGTACGGCCTTGCGGGTCAGCACGTCCACCACCGCCTCCTGGAAGGACGCGGCCACATCACGCACCGGCACCTCCTCCCCCGCCGCCCGCTTCGCCTCGATCCAGCGGGCCACGGAGGTCTTCAGGCCGGAGAAGGAGAAGTCGTACGCCGGGTCGCGCGGCCCGGTGAGCCCGCGCGGGAAGGAGATGGCCTTCGGGTCGCCCTCCTTGGCGTACCGGTCGATGACCGGACCGCCGGGGAAGCCGAGGTTCAGCACGCGCGCGATCTTGTCGAAGGCCTCGCCGGCCGCGTCGTCGATGGTGGCGCCCATCGGCCGTACGTCGGAGGTGATGTCGGTGGAGAGCAGCAGCGAGGAGTGCCCGCCGGACACCAGCAGCGCCATCGTCGGCTCCGGCAGCGCGCCGTGCTCCAGCTGGTCCACGCAGATGTGCGAGGCGAGGTGGTTGACGCCGTACAGCGGCTTGCCCAGGGCGTACGCGTACGCCTTCGCCGCCGAGACCCCGACGAGCAGCGCACCGGCGAGGCCGGGCCCGGCGGTCACCGCGATCCCGTCGAGGTCACGGGCGCTCACCCCGGCGTCCTTCAGGGCGCGCTCGATGGTCGGCACCATCGCCTCCAGGTGCGCGCGGGAGGCGACCTCCGGCACGACCCCGCCGAAGCGGGCGTGCTCGTCGACGCTGGAGGCGATGGCGTCCGCGAGCAGCGTGGTGCCGCGGACGATGCCGACGCCGGTCTCGTCGCAGGAGGTCTCGATGCCGAGGACGAGCGGTTCGTCAGCCATTGATCTCGGTTCCTTGTACGCCGTTTACTGAGGTGGAAGGGTCGTTGAGGCGCATCACCAGGGCGTCCACGTTCCCTGGCTGGTAGTAGCCGCGCCGGAAGCCGATGGGTTCGAAGCCGAAGCGCTCGTACAGCTTCTGCGCGCGGACGTTGTCGACGCGGCACTCGAGCATGACCTCGGCGCACTCGAACGCGGTGGCGGCGCGCAGCAGCTCGGCCAGCAGCCGGGCGCCGAGGCCGGTGCCCCACTGCTCCCGGCGGACGGCGATCGTCTGCACGTCGCCGAGGTCACCGGCGGCGGCGAGCCCCGCGTACCCGACGAGCCGGTCGCCGTCGAGGGCGACCACGTACCGGCGCGTGGCCTCCGGCCCGCGGGCGTGGGCCAGCTCGGACCAGAACATCCCCCGCGACCAGGCGTCCTCGGGGAAGAGGTCCTTCTCCAGCTCCAGGACGGGATCGATGTCCCACCAGCGCATCTCGCGCAGCACGACGGTCACTTGGGGGTGACCACCTTGTAGTTCTTGGGCACCTCGGCGTCCGGGCGGCGCAGATAGAGCGGCCGGGGCGGCTCCAGCTCCTCGCCCGCGGCCAGCCGCTCCGCCGCCAGCGAGGCGAGCGCGGCCGCCGAGACGTGCTCGGGCGCGCGGGCGTCCGGGAAGGTGTCGGGGTAGAGCAGGGCGCCCGCGCCGACGGCGGGCAGGCCGTCAAGGGCGAGGTCGCCGGGCCGGTCGACGGCGGGCCCGGAGACGCGGGTGCGCGAGTCTGCGTACCGGGCCCAGTACACCTCCTTGCGGCGCGCGTCCGTCGCCACGACGAAGGGGCCGTCGATGTCGGCGGCGTAGGCGAGCGCGTCGAGGGTGCACAGGCCGTGCACCGGGACGCCGAGCGCGAGACCGAAGGTGTCGGCGGTCATGAGGCCGACGCGCAGCCCCGTGTACGGGCCGGGGCCGACGCCGACGACGACGCCGGTGACGGCGTCGAGCCGCAGACCGGCCTCGGCGAGCACGCGGTCGACGGCGGGCAGCAGCAGCTCTCCGTGCCGGCGCGCGTCCACCTGGCTCGACGAGGCGATGGCGGACGTGCCGTCGTGCAGGGCGACGGTCACGGCGGGGGTGGCGGTATCCAGAGCGAGCAAGAGCACGCAAACAGCGTACGGCGCCCGGGGGGTGTCCGGCGGACGGGAGCACGGCCGCCGTGGTCTGCCGGACCCGTGCTGCTACCGTCACCACACAGGACATACTGGACGCGATCAAGGTTCGAGAGGTGGCACAAGGTGGCCAGGAGCAGCTCGGGATTCGTGGCCGGGCTCACCGCGACGGCGGTCGCCGTGGTCGGCTTCCTCGCCTACCAGGCGTCGGCGAACGCGCCGGACCACCTGGCCGGTCCCGTGGGCACGTCCCCCACGGTCTCCGCCTCGAAGGCACCCCGGGACCGGAAGAACCCGGTGGCGCTGCCCGGCGACTCCGGCAGCGGCGAGCGGGTCGTCTACTCGATCGACGACGACCGTGTGTGGCTGGTCGGGGAGAACAACAGGACCCGGCGCACCTTCGCGGTCACGCCCGGCACGATCGACCCGGTCGTGGGCACCTACGCCGTCACCTCACGCAGCAGGATCGTCACCGGATCGGACGGCGCGCGGATCGAGCACGTCGTGCGGTTCAGCGTGGTCGACGGCATCGTGATCGGTTTCAGCGCGGCCACGGACGGTTCGACGTCCGCCCCGGACCCCGCGAAGAGACTCGGCGGCATCCGCGAGTCGCGTGCCGACGGCGACGCGATGTGGACCTTGGCGACGGTCGGCGTCAAGGTCGTCGTCATCCAGTAGGCCCGAATCCGGTGGACCGGACCCTGCCGTCACCGAGCGGCGCGCCCCGTCAGGAGCGCCGGTAAGCGGCGCGCGCGGCCACGTCCAGCGGGCACCCGCGCCCGAGCCCACCCCGGACCGGCGGAGCCCTACGCCGCGTCGCGGGACCGTTCGTCCTCCCGGCCGGCCTCCGACGACGGCGCCCGCGGAGCCCGCGGCGGCCTCGACACCGCCTCCGCTGCGGCGCACGACGCCAGCAGGTCCCGCATCGACACCCCGGTCACCGCGTTCGGCTGCTGCGCCGGCACGTCGCGCACGTCACGTTCTGATGCCGACATGGACGCCTCCTGGGGCCTCGGGGGCAAGCGTGGTTAGGTACACCTAACTACGGCCTGATCTCCATGTGACCACGGCCGGGACGCCGAACGCAACATCTTGCCGACGACTTGTCGGAACCCGGGTGGAAGTTGTCGGAACCCGTACGGAGGGCCGCGGCCCCGCGTCGGAACCCGGAGTCCGGGGCTACGCCGTGAGCACGCCCAGGTCGGCGTCCGCCCAGCGCGCGCCGAGCCCGGTCAGCGTGACGTGCCGTACCTCGTCCGAGGTGTCGCCCAGCGCCCGGTGGATGACGACGTGCAGGCGGTCGTCGGTCAGCTCCTCGACCTTGCCCTCGCCCCACTCCACGACGATCACCGAGTCGGAGAGCGACACGTCGAGGTCGAGGTCCTCCATCTCGTCGAGCCCGCCGCCCAGGCGGTACGCGTCCACGTGCACGAGCGGCGGACCGTCGACGAGGGAGGGGTGCACGCGGGCGATGACGAACGTCGGGGACGTGACGGCGCCCCGGACGCCCAGCCCCTCGCCGAGTCCACGGGTCAGGGTCGTCTTGCCCGCGCCGAGCTCCCCGTTGAGCATCACCAGATCACCCGCGCGCAGCAGCGCGGCCAGCTGAAGGCCCAGCTCCCGCATCTGTTCGGGCGAGTTGACGGTGAGGTGGACGCCGGCCCGCGCGGCGGCGGGCTCAGCCGGGTTGTGCGGTGCTGTTGGTGCTTCCATAGCCACCCACGGTAGCCCCTGCCGGGACGGCGCCCGCGCGCATCAGGAGGTCGGCGAGGCGGTCCATGACCACCTCGGGCCGCTCCAGCATGACCAGGTGTCCGGCGTCCGGTACGAGCACCAGCTCGGCGTCGGGCAGCAGGTCGGCGATCGCCTCGCTGTGCTCGCTCGGCGTCACCATGTCCCCGACCCCGGCCAGCACCAGCACCGGCAGATCGGCGAAGCACGCCAGCGCCTCGGTCTTGTCGTGGTCGGTGAAGGCCGGATAGAACTCCGCGACCACGTCGATCGGCGTGCCCTCGATCATCCGCTCGGCGAACCGCGCGATGGCCGGATCGACGTCCCGGGAGGCGAACGAGTACCGCTTGATGATCCCCGCGAACAGGTCGGCCGTGGCCCGCCGCCCGCGCTCCACCAGGGCGGCCTGCTGACCGAGCGCCTTCAGCACCCCGGGCAGCACCCGCCGTACCGCGTTGACGCCCGCGACGGGCAGCCCGAAGTTGACCTCTCCGAGCCGCCCCGACGACGTACCGACGAGGGCGACGGCGACGACCCGGTCCCTGATCAGCTCGGGGTACTGGTCGGCGAGGGCCATGACGGTCATGCCGCCCATCGAGTGCCCGACCAGCACGACCGACCCCTCGGGTGCGGCGGCGTCGATGACGGCCTTCAGGTCGCGGCCGAGCTGGTCGATGGTGACCGGCGTGCCGTCCTTCGACTGGGCGACCCCGCGCCCGGAGCGGCCGTGACTGCGCTGGTCCCAGTGCACCGTGCGCACCACACCGCGCAGCGCGGCCCGCTGGAAGTGCCACGAGTCCTGGTTGAGGCAGTAGCCGTGGCTGAAGACGACCGTGACGGGGGCCGGGGCCTTGCGGCCGAAGAGCCGGCGTCGGCGCGGGGTGAACGTGACGTCCTGCTCGATGTCGTCGACCTCGTAGTACAGCTCCGTGCCGTCGTCCGCGTACGCCTTGCCCGGCGTGCCGCGCAGGGAGCCGTACGGGCCGGTCGAGTCGAGCGCGAGGCGCGCCCGGTTCCGCATGCCGCGGCCGACCGTGAGCCTCTCTATGGCCACTCCGGCCGCCGCGCCGGCGGCGACCACACCTATGGCGACACCGGCGATACCGGCCTTGCGCCAGTTCCCGGCGGCGGAGGCGACGGCCGCCGCGGCGACATCCGTCACGGCCTCCGCGCTGCTCTCGCTCACGTACCGCTCCTCTTCGCCGGGATCTCGTCCACTGATGCGTCCGTTGGTATCGGTGGTGCTGGTGGTGCTGGTGGTGCTGGTGGTGCTGAAGCTTCCGCCGGTGTCGGCATGTCCTGTTGTCCTGCACGGGGCACTCTGTGCGGTTACCCGTCCTGTTCCCTGTTCACGTGTACGCGCGGCACCCGGGTTCCGATCCGGGTGACGATCTCGTACGCGATCGTGCCCGCCGCCCGCGCCCAGTCCTCGGCGGTCGGCTCACCGCGGTCGCCGGGACCGAAGAGGACCGCCTCCGTGCCGGGCGCCGGCTCGTCCCCGCCGAGGTCGACCACGAACTGGTCCATCGCGACCCGGCCCGCGACCGTCCGCCACTTGCCGCCGACCAGCACCGGGCCGGTACCGGAGGCGTGCCGGGGGATGCCGTCCGCGTAGCCGACGGGGATCAGGCCGAGGGTGGTGGGGCCCGGAGTGACGTAGTGGTGCCCGTAACTGACGCCGTGACCACCCGCCACGTGCTTGACCAGCGCCAGCGACGCGCTCAGCGTCATCACCGGGCGCAGCCCGAAGTCGGCCGGGGTGCCGATCTCGGGACTCGGCGAGATGCCGTAGACCGCGATCCCCGTACGGACCAGGTCGAAGTGGCTCTCGGGCAGGGTCAGCGTGGCCGGCGAGTTGGCGATGTGCCGCACCTCGGGGCGCACGCCCCGCTCCTCGGCGTACCTCACCATCTCGCGGAACAGCGTCAGTTGGGCCCGCACGGAAGGGTGGCCGGGCTCGTCGGCGCAGGCGAAGTGCGACCAGAGGCCGGTGATCCGGATCAGTCCCCCGGCCTCGGCGCGCAGGGCCTCCGCGACCAGTTCGGGCCAGTCGGCGGGCTGGCAGCCGCTGCGTCCGAGCCCGGTGTCGGCCTTGAGCTGGACACGGGCCGGGACACCGGCGGCCTCGGCCGCGGCGACGACCTCCCGCAGCGCCCACATCCCGCTGACCGACACGTCCAGGTCGGCCTCCACGGCCTCCCGCCAGGGACCGCCCGGAGTCCACAGCCAGCACATGACGCGCCCCGGGATGCCCGCCGCCCGCAGGGCGAGTGCCTCCTCGGGGGTGGCGGTGCCGAGCCAGGTGGCGCCGGCGTCGAGCGCCGCGCGGGCGCACGGGACCGCGCCGTGGCCGTACGCGTCGGACTTGACCACGGCCATCAGGGCCGCGGACGGCGCGTGGGCGCGCAGGGTCCGCACGTTGGCCCGCAAAGCGGCCAGGTCGATCTCTGCGCGGGCGCGCAGCGGTGCTGTCTCGTTCATCGCGCCCCCAGTGTCTCAGAGGGGTCCGACGGCCCCCCTGTGCCGGTGCCCTTCGGGCGTCCCGGACGGTCTCGGACGATCTCCGGCTCCGACGGCCTCGGACGGCGCCGGACGGTCAGGTACCGGACCTGCGGCCCCACACCGAGACCCGGTCGCCCTTCCTGAGCACGCTCCACAGCGTGCGGGCGTCGGCGAGGCGCAGATTGACGCAGCCCCACGAGCCGTGCGGGTCGTAGACACTGCCGTAGACGGCGTGGAAGGCCTGGCCGCCGCTGAAGAACTGGCTGTACGGCATGGGGCTGTTGTACAGCGTCGACCAGTGGTTCTTGTGCTTCCAGTAGATCTTGAACTGACCGGTCCTGGTCCGGTACCCGGCCCGTCCGCTGCGCATCGGCACCGGTCCCCACAGCACCTTCTTCCCCTTCTGCACCCAGGTGAGCTGACGGGTCAGGTCGACGCAGGCCACGCGGGAGGAGCGGACGGGGCACTTCCCGGCCGCGTTCGGGTTCCCGCGCGCGGCCAGCAGTTGCATGTGGGCCCAGGTCACGGGGCCGGCGAAACCGGTGTCCGGCTTGATTCCGTGACGGGTCTGGAACGCCCGGATCGCGCGGCAGTCGCTGCCGGACTGCCTCCCGTCCACCTTCAGCCTCAGCCGGCGCTCGACCTGGCGCTGGTAGGGGCCGGTCCGTCGGCTGCACGTCAGCGCCCTGTCGGCGGCGTCGGCCGGCGGGACGTACTCGATCAGGGCGTCGGACCCGGCGGCGGCGTCCCGCGGTTCGACGGCGTCCTCTCGGGCGTCCGGTGTGTACACCTCCGGCGGGAGCATCTGGTCCGGCGTGTCCGCCGGCCCCTGCCACGCCTGCCGCGGGCCGGGCGCCACGCCCGGCACCAGGGTGCCCACCGCGGGCATCAGCGGGGTTCCCGGGACGGGCGTCAGGGGGCCGCCCGTGTCGGCCAGGGCGGTCTGCGCGGGCAGGACGGTCAGCAGCGCCAGCATCACCGCCGCGCTTCGGCAGGTCATTCGTCTGCTCATCATCATGCGATCAGCGATACGCAACGTGGGGGCGGGAGGGGGTGAGCCGCGCGGACGGGGTCCCCCGTAATGGGCAACGGACCAGCCCTTTTCGCCCCCGCCGTCCCATCCCTCGGGGCTCCGCCCCAGACCCCGCCAAGGGGCTGCCGCCGCCTGGACCCCCGCCATCGCCCGAAGGGCTCGTCCTCAAACGCCGGACGGGCTGGAGATGCGGGCCCGCGCTGGGTATGCGGGCCTGAGCCGGATGGCCACAGTCCGGGCGTCAGCCTGTCGGCACAGGCCCGCACCGTCAGCCCGTCCGGCGATTGAGGACAAGGCCCTCAAGGCCGATAAGGGGGTCTGGGGGCGGAGCCCCCGGCAACGGGACGCCGGGGTTCACCCCGAGACGTCGCGCCAAGCGTCCCGTACCGCCTCCGCCACGTCGTGCGCCCCCACCGGCGCCCCCTCCGCCGCGAGCCGCCCCGCCAGCCCGTGGAGATACGCCCCCACGCTCCCCGCGTCCAGTGCCGACAGCCCCGACGCGAGCAACGACCCGGCGAGCCCGGACAGCACGTCCCCGCTCCCCGCCGTGGCCAGCCACGCGGTCCCGGTCGGGTTCACCCGTACGACCCCGCCCCCCGGATCGGCGACCAGCGTCGTCGACCCCTTCAGCAGCACCGTCGCCCCGTACCGCTCCGCCAGCTCCCGCACGGACGCCAGCCGGGCCCCCTCCACCGACTCCCGCGACACCCCGAGCAACGCCGCCGCCTCACCGGCGTGCGGGGTCAGCAGCGTCGGCGCGGTACGCCCGCGCACCGTCGCGCGGTCCGCCAGCCGCAGCCCGTCCGCGTCGACGAGCACCGGCACCTCCGCCTCCAGCACCTCGGCCACCGCCGACGCGTCGTCGCCGGCGCCGGGTCCCACCACCCACGCCTGCACCCGCCCGGCCCGCGCGGGCCCCAGGTCCGACACCAGCGTCTCGGGGAAACGGGAGATCACGGCGTCCGCCGCGGGCCCCACGTAGCGCACCGCCCCGGCGCCGCCGCGCAGCGCCCCGGAGACGGCGAGCACGGCGGCCCCGGGATACCGGGCGGACCCGGCCGCGATCCCCACCACGCCCCGCCGGTACTTGTCGCTCTCCGCCCCCGGCGCGGGCAGCCGCGCCGCCACGTCCACGTGCTGCAGTGCCTCCAGTTCGGGCACATCGGGCAGATCGAGCCCGATGTCGACGAGGCGTACGGAGCCGGCGTACTCGCGCGCCGGATCGATCAGCAGCCCCGGCTTGTGGGTCCCGAAGGTCACCGTCAGATCGGCGCGGACCGCCGGGCCGCGGACCTCTCCGGTGTCCGCCTCGACACCGGACGGCAGGTCCACGGCGACGACCACCGCACGGGAGTCCGCGGCGAACCCCGCCAGCGGCGCCGCGTCGGGCCGCAGACCGCCCTTGCCCCCGATCCCCACGATGCCGTCGACGACGAGGTCGGCCCGCCGGATCAGCTCCTGCGCGGTGCCGAGGAAACCGTCCCCGCCCGCGACCGTGGCCCCGCCGGCCCGTCGCAGCGCGGCCAGTCCCCCGGCATGGGTGCGTTCGGGCGCGAGCAGCAGCGCGGTGACGCCCGCCCCGCGCCGGGCGAGGCGCGCGCCGGCGTACAGGGCGTCCCCGCCGTTGTCCCCGCTGCCGATCAGCAGCACGACCCGGCTGCCGTACACCCGCCCCAGCACGTCGGCGCAGGCGGCGGCGAGTCCGGCGGCCGCCCGCTGCATCAACGCCCCCTCGGGAAGCCGTGCCATCAGCTCCCGTTCGGCGGTCCTCACGGTCTCCACGCTGTACGCAGTACGCATGGGACCGAGTCTCCCGTACGCAGCCGCCGCGTGCCGCCCCGGACGCCCGGCCCGTGCCGCGGCGGCCGGCTCCGCTACCCCTCCGCGATCACCACCGCCGAGGCCACTCCCGCGTCGTGGCTGAGCGACACGTGCCACGACCTGACGCCGAGTTCGGCCGCGCGCGCCGCCACGGTCCCCTGCACCCGCAGCCGCGGCCGGCCGCTGTCCTCGACGTACACCTCTGCGTCCGTCCAGTGCATTCCGGCCGGGGCGCCCAGCGCCTTGGCGACCGCCTCCTTCGCGGCGAACCGCACGGCGAGGGACGCGATGCCCCGCCGCTCCCCGCTCGGCAGGTGCAACTCCTGCTCCACGAAGAGCCGTTGGGCCAGCCCCGGCGTACGCTCCAGCGACGCGCGGAACCGGTCGATCTCGGCCACGTCGATACCGACCCCGATGATGCTCATGCCGAGCACCCTACGGCCGTCCCGCCCACCGTCCCGATATCTCCGGGCGCCTTCCTGCCACGGCCGGGCCGCGACCCGGCGAACGGACCCCGCGCGCGGGCCGGGGCACGGGGCGGGCGGGACCGGCGGCCACCCCGTGCGGGGCGGCCGCCGGCCGCGCTCACTCCACCGTCACCGACTTCGCCAGGTTGCGCGGCTGGTCCACCTCGTTGCCCCGTGCCGTCGCCAGTTCGCAGGCGAACACCTGGAGGGGAACCGTGGCCACCAGCGGCTGGAGCAGGGTCGGGGTCACCGGGATGCGGATCAGGTGGTCGGCGTAGGGCACCACCGCCTCGTCGCCCTCCTCCGCGATCACGATCGTGCGCGCGCCCCTGGCCCGGATCTCCTGGATGTTGGACACGATCTTGTCGTGCAGGACGGAGCGGCCGCGCGGCGAGGGCACGACCACGACGACCGGCAGGTCCTCCTCGATCAGCGCGATCGGCCCGTGCTTCAGCTCGCCCGCCGCGAAGCCCTCGGCGTGCATGTACGCCAGTTCCTTGAGCTTTAGGGCGCCCTCCAGTGCGACCGGGTAGCCGACGTGCCGGCCCAGGAACAGGACGGTCCGCTTGTCCGCGAGCGTGCGGGCCAGTTCCCGTACCGGCTCCATGGTCTCCAGGACCCGCTCGACCTCGCCCGAGATGTGGGAGAGGTCCCGGATCACGGCCTGGATCTCGTCGCCCCACTTGGTGCCGCGCACCTGGCCGAGGTACAGCGCGACCAGGTAGCAGGCCACCAGTTGGGTGAGGAACGCCTTGGTCGAGGCGACCGCGACCTCCGGGCCCGCGTGCGTGTACAGCACCGCGTCCGACTCGCGCGGGATCGTCGAGCCGTTCGTGTTGCAGATCGCCAGCACCTTGGAGCCCTGTTCGCGCGCGTGCCGCAGCGCCATCAGGGTGTCCATGGTCTCGCCGGACTGGGAGATCGCGATGACCAGTGCCCGCGCGCCCAGGATGGGGTCCCGGTAGCGGAACTCGCTGGCCAGCTCCACCTCGCAGGGGATCCGCGTCCAGTGCTCGATGGCGTACTTGGCGATCAGCCCGGCGTGGAAGGCCGTACCGCAGGCCACGATGACGACCTTGTCGACCTCCCGCAGCTCGCGCACCGGGATGCGCACCTCGTCCAGCCTGAGCGAGCCGCCCGCGTCGATGCGGCCGAGGAGCGTGTCGGCGACCGCCTTGGGCTGCTCGGCGATCTCCTTCAGCATGAAGTAGTCGTAGCCGCCCTTCTCGGCCGCCGCCGCGTCCCAGTCCACGTGGTAAGAGCGCACGTCGGCGGGGAGCCCGTCGAAGCCGGTGACCGTCACCCCGTCCCGGCGCAGCTCCACCACCTGGTCCTGGCCCAGCTCGATCGCCGAGCGGGTGTGGTCGATGAAGGCGGTGACGTCCGAGGCGAGGAAGGACTCGCCCTCGCCGACCCCCACCACGAGCGGCGAGTTGCGGCGCGCGCCCACGACCACGTCCGGCATGTCGGCGTGCACGGCGACCAGCGTGAACGCGCCCTCCAAGCGGCGGCACACCAGCCGCATCGCCTCCGCCAGGTCGGCGCAGACCGAGAACTCCTCGGCGAGCAGGTGCGCGACCACCTCGGTGTCGGTCTCGGAAGCCAGCTCGTGGCCGCGCTCGGTCAGTTCGGCGCGGAGTTCGGCGAAGTTCTCGATGATCCCGTTGTGGACGACGGCGACCCGGCCCGCGTTGTCGAGGTGCGGATGCGCGTTCGCATCCGTGGGGCCGCCATGGGTGGCCCAGCGGGTGTGCCCGATGCCGGTCGTCCCGGTCGGCAACGGCCGGTCGACCAGTTCCTTCTCCAGGTTGACCAGTTTCCCGGCCCTCTTCGCCGCGGCCAGTCCGCCGTCCGCCGGTACGGCGACACCCGCCGAGTCGTACCCCCGGTACTCCAGTCGCTTCAGTCCGGCCATCACCACGTCAAGCGCCGACTGCGACCCCACGTATCCCACGATTCCGCACATGCGCGCAGCCTAAGGGCCGACACCCGCCACATCTCGGCATCTCGTGCCCGATATCGGAAATTCCAGCCGCCTTCCCGCACCGGCCCCGGCGATCCCGCCCGCCCCGGGCACCCCCGGACACCCCCGGACACGCTCCGCGGCGGCGTCCCGACGACGCCGCGTGACGGACCCCACGCCCCACCCCGTCCATACTCCCGTAACAATGGACTGTGATCTCTCCGGTCTCCCCGATGCCCCGGAGCGCCCACCGGCACAAGCCGGAGGCGACTCCCTACGTCGACCTCACCCGTGCCGAGTGGAGCGCGCTGCGCGAGAAGACGCCGCTGCCGCTGAACGCCGAGGAGGTCGAGAAGCTGCGCGGTCTGGGCGATGTCATCGACCTCGACGAGGTGCGGGACATCTATCTCCCGCTCTCCAGACTGCTGAATCTGTACGTCGGTGCCACGGACGGGCTGAGAGGGGCGCTCAACACCTTCCTCGGCGAGAAGGGCTCGCAGTCCGGCACCCCGTTCGTGATAGGCGTGGCGGGGTCGGTCGCCGTCGGGAAGTCCACCGTCGCCCGCCTGCTGCAGGCCCTGCTCTCCCGCTGGCCCGAACACCCGCGCGTCGAACTCGTGACCACCGACGGCTTCCTGCTCCCCACCAAGGAGCTGGAGGCACGCGGCCTGATGTCGCGGAAGGGCTTCCCCGAGTCTTACGACCGCCGTGCCCTGACCCGGTTCGTCGCCGACATCAAGGCGGGCAAGGACGAGGTCACCGCCCCCGTCTACTCCCACCTCATCTACGACATCGTCCCCGGCCAGAAGCTCACGGTCCGCCGCCCCGACATCCTCATCGTCGAAGGCCTGAACGTGCTGCAGCCCGCCCTGCCGGGCAAGGACGGCCGCACCCGCGTCGGCCTCGCCGACTACTTCGACTTCAGCGTGTACGTCGACGCCCGCGCCGAGGACATCGAGGCCTGGTACCTCAACCGCTTCCGCAAGCTGCGCGCCACCGCCTTCCAGAACCCCTCCTCGTACTTCCGCAAGTACACCCAGGTCTCCGAGGAGGAGGCTCTCGACTACGCCCGCACGACCTGGCGGACCATCAACAAGCCCAACCTGATGGAGAACGTGGCCCCCACCCGCGGCCGCGCCGCCCTCGTCGTCCGCAAGGGCCCGGACCACAAGGTGCAGCGCCTCAGCCTGCGCAAGCTGTAGTCCCGTATCCGCAGCGGCCGTTCGGGACAGCCCTTAGTCTGCGCGGCATGCTGCATCTTCGTCTGATCACCCCGGCCGAACGGACCGACGAGGTGGTGCGCCTGATCGGGCGTACGGTCGGCACCACCCATCTCGTCGTGCTGCCGGGCGCCGCCCGCGACCCGGCCGGTGACGTCGTGATGTGCGACGTCGCGCGCGAGGCGGGTGACGAACTGATCGGTGCGCTGCGGGAGTTCGACCTCGACCGGACCGGCTCGATCGCCGTCGAGAACATCGACCTGTCGCTCTCCAGCCGCGCCGACCGGGCCGAGGAGGACGCACCGGGCGAGGGGACGGACGCGGTGCTGTGGGAGCACCTGGCGGACGCCTCGCACGAGGAGTCGACGCTCAGCGTCACCTATGTGGCACTGCTAGCGGTCGCGACCATGCTCGCGGCCTGCGGTGTGATGCTCGACAACGCGATCCTGATCGTCGGCGCGATGGCCGTGGGACCGGAGTTCGGGCCGCTCGCCGGGATCTCGACGGCGCTGGTGCGGCGCGCCCCGCACCTGGTGTGGCGGTCCCTGTGGGCGCTGCTCGCGGGATTCGCCCTCGCCATGGTGCTGACCGCGGGCTTCAGCCTGCTCCTCGACGGCCTGGGCCTGTTCGAGAAGGCGATGGTGGAGGCGCCCCGGCCGAACACGGCCTTCATCTGGAAGCCCGACTGGATGTCCTTCGTCGTGGCCTTCCTCGCCGGGATCGCCGGCACCCTGTCCCTCACGTCCGCGAAGTCGGGCGCGCTGATCGGCGTCGCGATCTCGGTGACCACGGTGCCGGCGGCGGCGAACGCGGCGGTCGCCCTCAGCTACGGGGACTACTCCCAGACCTGGGGCTCCACCTGGCAGTTGCTGGCCAACCTGGGCGGCATCGTGCTCGCGGGCACGCTCACCCTGCTCGCCCAGAAGTGGTTCTGGGCGAGACAGCGTGGCGTGACACCCGGACCCGCTTAGCCGAGCGAGGACTTCACGGCGTCCGCGAGCCGTCCGGCCACCGACCGGGCGTGGTCGATGTCGGCGGCCTCGACCATGACCCGCACGAGCGGCTCGGTGCCGGAGGGACGCAGCAGCACCCGACCGGTGGAGCCGAGTTCCCGCTCGGCCTCGACGACCGCGGCCGCCAGCTCGGCGGAGCTGTTCACCCGCGACCGGTCGACGTCGGGGACGTTGATGAGGACCTGCGGCAGCCGCTCCATGACGGACGCGAGGTCCTGGAGCGTACGGCCCGTCTGGGCGACCCGGGCCGCCAGCATCAGACCGGTCAGCGTGCCGTCGCCGGTCGTGGCGTGGTCGAGGATGATCACGTGACCGGACTGCTCGCCGCCGAGCGCGTAGCCGTGCTGCTTCATCTCCTCCAGGACGTAGCGGTCACCGACCGCGGTCTGGATGAGGGCGACGCCCTCGCGCTCCATGGCGAGCTTGAAGCCCAGGTTGGACATGACCGTCGCGACAACGGTGTCGGAGCGCAGTGCGGAACGCTCCCGCATCGCCAGCGCGAGCACGGCCAGGATCTGGTCGCCGTCCACCTCGGCACCCGTGTGGTCCACGGCGAGGCAGCGGTCGGCGTCACCGTCGTGCGCGATGCCGAGATCGGCGCCGTGCTCGACGACGGCGGCCTTGAGGAGGTCGAGGTGCGTGGAACCGCAGCCGTCGTTGATGTTCAGGCCGTCCGGGGCGGTACCGATCGTGACGATCTCCGCGCCGGCCCGCGCGAACGCCTCCGGGGAGACCCGGGCGGCGGCACCGTGCGCCTCGTCGAGCACGACCTTGAGACCGTCGAGACGGTTCGGGAGCACACCGATCAGGTGGGCGACGTACTGGTCGAAGCCCTCGTCGTACGAGCGCACGCGCCCGACGCCCGAACCCGTCGGCCGGTCCCACGGAGCGCCGGTGCGGTGCTCGTCGTAGACGGCCTCGATCCTGTCCTCCAGCTCGTCGGCGAGCTTGTGCCCACCGCGGGCGAAGAACTTGACGCCGTTGTCCGGCATGGCGTTGTGGCTGGCCGAGAGCATCACACCGAGGTCGGCACCCAGCACACCCGTGAGGTACGCCACCGCGGGGGTCGGCAGCACACCGACGCGCAGGACGTCCACACCCGCGCTGGCCAGGCCCGCGACCACGGCGGCCTCCAAGAACTCCCCGGACGCGCGCGGGTCCCGCCCGACCACTGCCACCGGCCGGTGGCCCTCGAACGTACCCGCCTCGGCCAGCACATGCGCCGCCGCGACGGAGAGGCCGAGCGCGAGCTCGGCCGTCAGATCCGCGTTGGCGACACCGCGCACGCCGTCCGTGCCGAAGAGTCGTCCCACTGGTGTCCTCCTGATGATGCTCAGTATTCGGAAGTCATCCGATCATGCAAGCCTTTGAGCGCCTTGTGCCGTTATACGCCCTGGGCTGGTGATAAACGAACGCCCCGACGGCACACAGCGTGCCGCCGGGGCGAACGGTCGTACGACTACCAGCAGGCGGTGATTAACGCTTGCTGTACTGCGGAGCCTTACGGGCCTTCTTGAGACCGGCCTTCTTGCGCTCGACCGCACGGTCGTCGCGCTTGAGGAAGCCGGCCTTCTTCAGCGCCGGGCGGTTGTTGTCGACGTCGGCCTCGTTCAGCGCGCGGGCGACACCGAGACGGAGCGCACCGGCCTGACCGGAGACGCCGCCACCCGAGATGCGGGCGATGACGTCGTAGCGGTTGTCGAGCTCGAGCACCTTGAAGGGCTCGTTGACTTCCTGCTGGTGCACCTTGTTGGGGAAGTAGTCCTCAAGGGTGCGACCGTTGATCTTCCACTTGCCGGTGCCCGGGACGATCCGGACGCGGGCGATGGCGTTCTTGCGACGGCCCAGGCCGGCGGCCGGCTGGGGGTCGCCGAAGCGGCCGGCCAGCGACTCCGAGGTGTACTCGCCCTCGACGGGGACCTCGGACTCGGTGGTGTAGTTCTCGATGTCGACGAGCTCAGTCTCTTCGACCGGCTGCTCAACGGTGGTCTCGGCCACGATTCTCCTCAGATTCTTTTTCGTCTTAGGGGGTGGCCGGAACTACTGCGCGACCTGGGTGATCTCGAACGGGACCGGCTGCTGCGCAGCGTGCGGGTGGTTCTCGCCCGCGTAGACCTTCAGCTTCGAGAGCACCTGACGGCCCAGGGTGTTCTTCGGAACCATGCCCTTGATGGCCTTCTCGACGGCCTTCTCGGGGTTCTTCGCCAGCAGCTCGTCGTAACGGACGGAGCGCAGACCACCCGGGTAACCGGAGTGGCGGTACGCCAGCTTCTGGGTCTTCTTGTTGCCGGAGAGGTGCACCTTGTCGGCGTTGATGATGATGACGAAGTCACCAGCGTCGACGTGGGGCGCATAGATCGGCTTGTGCTTGCCCCGCAGGATGTTCGCTGCAGTGGTCGCCAGACGACCCAGGACGACATCCTGGGCGTCGATGACGTACCACTGGCGAGTGATGTCGCCGGGCTTGGGGCTGTACGTACGCACGGTCGTAGCCTTCGCTTCTTCAGTGAGTGGGTCCTGACATGGCCACCACGGACGATCACGACAGCCCTGACCGCACCTCGGTGACGCATACCGAGTGCTGGTCGCTGGTCATCGGCCCCGGTGGACCGGTGTAAGGGCCCCTCACGTGAGAATGAGCAAGCCAATACACATAACGAACTGCAAGAGTACCCGCGCTTCCCCGGACGGGTCAAAACGCGGCTCTTGCGGCGGGCGTCGCGGGCGGTCGTCCAGGCGGATGGATACACCCTCGGCTCCGGGCGCTGCGCGCCTCGAGGCCTCTCCCGGCCGCACGGCCGCCGCTGCGGCCCGCGATACCAGCCTAAGCCAGTCCAGGAAGAGGCGCCGCGCCGAAGGCCCGGCGTCCGTGTGAGGAACCCCACGCGATCCGCCTCCGCGTCACGCTCTCCGCCCCGGCGCGCCACCACGAGGCATGACGTACCAAACACCCGGAGATATCAGATTTGCCCGTACGCGGTCAGGTCACACTAGGGGCTCAGGTATCCCCCGGTGCGGAACGACAGCCCCCAACGCCCGTCTAAGATGCGGCCCATGAGCTATGGGCAGGGTGGGCAGGGGGAGCCCCCGTGGGATCCGTGGAAGCCTGGTTCTCAGCAACCCGACTGGGGCAGCGGGAGCCGGACTCCGGACTGGGCGGCACTGGCCGAGGCGTCCGAGACGCGCAACAAGCGCCGCAGGCTGCTGGTGATCGGCGGCTCGGCGATCGCCACGCTCGCGGTCGGCGCTGCCGTCGCCGTGGCCGTCGTCTCCGCGAACGGCGACAACACGCCGTCGAACCAGGCCGGCAAGCTGCCCGGCACCACGGCCGTCCCGAGCGACACCACCGCTCCGGCGCCCTCGTTCGCGCCGACCTCGGCCCCTCCGCCGCTGGATCCGACGGACTTCATATCCAGCGTCAAGAAGGACACCGCTCCGCTCAGCCCGGACATCCTCTTCCCCGGCTCGCAGCTGACCATGGGTGACCGCGTCTACCGCAAGGGTCCGACCGCCTCGACGACGAAGTGCGCGACGGGCGTGCAGAAGACCCTCCCCAAGGCCCTCACCGACAACGGCTGCACCCGGCTGATGCGCGTCACGTACAGCAAGGATGGCGTCGCCGTGACCGTGGCCGTCGCGGTGTTCGACACCCAGGCCCAGGCGGCCAAGGCGATCTCCCAGACGGACAAGAAGAGCATCATCGTCTCGCTGCCCGGCCAGGGCGTCGCCACCTTCTGCCGCACGGCGGTCTGCCGCTCGACGAGCAACTCCTACGGCCGCTACGCCTACTTCACGCTGGCCGGCTTCACCAACGGCAAGGACGTGACGACCAAGAGCGCCGAGGTCTTCACCACCGGCAACGACCTGGCCGAGTTCACCTTCCGCCAGATCCGCCGCCGCGGCGAGGCACAGGCGTCGTCGGCGGCCAACCGGTAGTCACCGGCCGGCCGCCGCGGGTGGACCGGGCCGCACCCGGCCACCGCGTACCGGCCGGCCGCCCGTGCGGCCCGCCGGAGCGGCCTAGCAGGCGTCACACCCCGGCGCCCCCGGCAGCGTCCGCTTGTTGCGCGCCTCCTTGTTGCGCGCGGCCAGCAGCTCGTCGGCGGGATAGCCGACCTCCTCCAGCGTCAGCCCGTGCGGCCGTACGACATGGACGGCCGAGTCCCGCACGCCGGCGGCCAGCACCTTGCCGGGCCACTCGGGCCCGCGGTGCCCGTCCCCGACGAACAGCAGCGCCCCGATCAGCGACCGCACCATGTTGTGGCAGAAGGCGTCGGCGCGGACGGTCGCGGTGATGATCCCGTCGTCCCCGCGCACCAGGCTCAGCTCCTGGAGCGTACGGATGGTCGTCGCACCCTCGCGCTTCTTGCAGTAGGCCGCGAAGTCGTGCTCGCCGACGAGCCGGGCCGCCGCCTCGTTCATGGCGTCGACGTCCAACGGCCAGTCGTGCCACAGGACGTGATTGCGCAGCAGCGGATCCACACCCCCGGCGTGGTCGGTGACGCGATACGCGTAGCGCCGCCAGACCGCCGAGAAGCGCGCGTTGAACCCGGCGGGCGCCTCGGCCAGGGACCACACCCGTACGTCCTTCGACAGCCGCCCGGCCAGCCGCTTCAGCAGCTTCTCCCGGTGTTCGGCCCACAGCTCCGCCGGCAGGTCGACGTGCGCCACCTGCCCGCGCGCGTGCACCCCGGCGTCGGTGCGCCCGGCGACGGTCAGCTCGTACGTCGTGTCCTTCGTCCGGGTCACCGTCCGCAGCGCGTCCTCGATGTCACCCTGGACCGTCCTGCGGCCACTGGCCTGCTTCGCCCACCCCGAGAACGCGCTCCCGTCGTAGGACAGGTCCATCCGTACCCGTACGAACCCGGGCTCCGCTTCGTCACTCACTCCTGGATCCTCTCAAGCCCGGCTTCCCCGCCGGAACGCGAGAGCGGGCCCGCCCCGAAGGGACGGACCCGCTCACAGCAAGGCAGTGCCTCAGGCGTCCTTCGACTCCTCGGCGGGAGCCTCGGTGGCGTCCTCGACCTTGGTGTCCTCGACCTTGGCCGGAGCCTCGGCGTCCTTGGCGGAACGCTTGGTGGCCGCCTCGGCCTCACCGGTGGCCTGCTGGGCCACGGTCAGGGCCTCCACCAGCTCGATGACGGCCATGGGCGCGTTGTCGCCACGGCGGTTACCGATCTTGGTGATACGGGTGTAGCCACCCGGGCGGTTCTCGTAGCGCGGGCCGATCTCGGTGAAGAGCGTGTGCACGATGCTCTTGTCCGTGATCACCGAGAGCACCTGGCGGCGGTTGTGAAGGTCACCCTTCTTCGCCTTGGTGACCAGACGCTCCGCGTACGGGCGCAGGCGACGGGCCTTCGCCTCGGTGGTGGTGATGCGGCCGTGCTCGAAGAGCGACTTCGCGAGGTTCGCGAGGAGCAGCTTCTCGTGCGCGGCGCTGCCGCCCATACGGGCACCCTTGGTGGGCTTCGGCATGGTGTTTCTCCTAGGTGTCTGCCCCGGCCGTATCAGGTACCGAAGTCAGTGTCCGAGCGGGCGATTGCCCGTCGGAGATCCGGGGGGGGCGATGGGGGGGGCCGCGGGGCTACATAGCCCCGGGGGGGCGGCGCGAGAGCTGCCCTCAAATCCGAGCCCACCCGCCACAAAACAACGAGGC
>NZ_JBHWEL010000022.1:97614-108199 GCF_042734135.1 Streptomyces sp. NPDC059668
TGGGGTCGGTGTGGGCCTCTGTGTGGGGGGGCCCCGGCGCTCGGTTGGGCACGTGGGTGGGGGGCGGGGGGGGGCGCCCCGTGGCGCCCGCGGCGTGCGGCCTGGCCCCCCCCCCGGCCGGGTCCACGCCCCGGGGGGCGCGGGGAACTGCGTGACCAGCCACGACGGCCCCGCAGTCGAAAACCGGCGGTCGAACCCGAGCTCTTAGTACTGCTCGGTCTCGACGAAGCCCGCGTCCGCGTCGTCGTCGGCGCCGAAGGCGTCGGCGGCGGCGGTCGGGTCGAATCCGGGCGGGCTGTCCTTGAGGGCCAGGCCCATGCCGGCCAGCTTCGCCTTGACCTCGTCGATGGACTTCGCACCGAAGTTGCGGATGTCCAGGAGGTCGGCCTCGGAGCGGGCGACGAGCTCACCCACGGAGTGGATGCCTTCACGCTTGAGGCAGTTGTACGACCGAACGGTGAGCTCGAGCTCCTCGATCGGCAGGGCGAGATCAGCGGCGAGGGCGGCGTCCGTGGGGGACGGGCCCATGTCGATGCCCTCGGCGTCGATGTTGAGCTCACGGGCCAGACCGAACAGCTCGACCAGGGTCTTACCGGCCGACGCCATGGCGTCACGGGGACGCATGGCCTGCTTGGTCTCGACGTCGACGATCAGCTTGTCGAAGTCGGTGCGCTGCTCGACACGGGTCGCCTCGACCTTGTAGGTGACCTTCAGAACGGGCGAGTAGATGGAGTCGACCGGGATACGGCCGATCTCCTGGCCCACCTGCTTGTTCTGGACGGC
This sequence comes from Streptomyces sp. NPDC059668, assembly GCF_042734135.1. Taxonomy (NCBI): domain Bacteria; kingdom Bacillati; phylum Actinomycetota; class Actinomycetes; order Kitasatosporales; family Streptomycetaceae; genus Streptomyces; species Streptomyces sp. NPDC059668. Next base: position 98,398 of record NZ_JBHWEL010000022.1, read on the forward strand.
GGAGACGTAGCCGCGACCGCGCTCGACGGTCAGCTCCATCTCCAGCTTGCCCTTGCCGTTGAGCGTGGCAAGGACGAGGTCGGGGTTGTGCACCTCGACACCGGCCGGGGGCGCGATGTCGGCGGCGGTGACCAGACCCGGACCCTGCTTGCGCAGGTACATCACGACCGGCTCGTCGTGCTCCGAGGAGACGACGAGCTGCTTGATGTTGAGGATCAGGTCGGTGACGTCCTCCTTGACGCCCGGCACGGTGGTGAACTCGTGCAGCACGCCGTCGATACGGATGGACGTGACCGCCGCACCCGGGATCGAGGACAGGAGGGTCCGGCGCAGGGAGTTGCCGAGGGTGTAGCCGAAGCCCGGCTCCAGCGGCTCGATCACGAACCGGGAGCGGAATTCGTCGACGACCTCTTCGGTCAACGAGGGACGCTGAGCGATCAGCATGTGTGGATCAGATCCTTCTTTCGTGGACGCCCGCTATTTGACGCCCGACAAAACCGCGCGTTTTCACCGCACGGGTACTGCAAGGGTACGGGCGATACGGCCCTTTTACGGAGCCGTACCGCCCGGAACCCTCAAGCCGACAAGCGGCCGTGCGTCAGACGCGACGGCGCTTGGGCGGACGGCAGCCGTTGTGCGGGGTCGGCGTCACGTCCTGGATGGAGCCGACCTCGAGACCGGTCGCCTGGAGCGAACGGATCGCCGTCTCACGACCCGAACCCGGGCCCTTGACGAAGACGTCGACCTTGCGCATGCCGTGCTCCTGCGCGCGGCGGGCGGCCGACTCGGCGGCCATCTGCGCGGCGAAGGGGGTGGACTTGCGCGAGCCCTTGAAGCCGACGTGGCCGGCGGAGGCCCAGGAGATCACGTTGCCCGAGGGGTCCGTGATGGAGACGATGGTGTTGTTGAACGTGCTCTTGATGTGAGCGTGCCCGTGAGCGACGTTCTTCTTTTCCTTGCGGCGCACCTTCTTGGCAGCGCCCTGACGACCCTTGGGGGGCATCTATTACTCCTACGGGAGGTGGTCGGTCCTACAGCGAAGACCGCTGATAAGCGTCCGCTGAGGACTACTTCTTGCCCGGCTTCTTCTTACCGGCGATGGCGCGACGCGGGCCCTTGCGGGTACGAGCGTTCGTGCTGGTGCGCTGACCGTGGACGGGCAGGCCACGACGGTGGCGCAGACCCTGGTAGCAGCCGATCTCGACCTTGCGGCGGATGTCGGCCTGAATCTCGCGACGGAGGTCACCCTCGGTCTTCAGGTTGGCGTCCACGTACTCGCGGATCTTGACCAGCTCCTCCTCGGAGAGGTCACGAACGCGGGTGTTCGGGTTCACGCCGGTCTCGGCCAGCGTCTGCTGGGACAGGGTCCGGCCGATGCCGAACACGTAGGTCAGGGCGACCTCCACACGCTTTTCGCGCGGGATGTCAACACCGGAAACGCGTGCCATTCAATGGCTCCAGTTGTCGTTCGGAGGTCTTCCGCAGAACCGGATCCCGCCCGCCGTCCTCTTCTCTGCTGAAGATTCGGTACGAACCGGGTCCCCGGCCTCCGACCGGGGGTGTCAGGCCTGATCTCGATCAGCCCTGGATTCTGCGTATGAACATGTACTGCTTGCGTCGCGCGAAGTATCTGCGGGTGCAGAAGGTGCGGTCGTGCGTCAGCCCTGGCGCTGCTTGTGGCGCGGGTTGTCGCAGATGACCATGACCCGACCGTGACGGCGGATCACCCTGCACTTGTCGCAGATCTTCTTGACGCTCGGCTTGACCTTCATTAGGTGAGGTTCTCCGGGTCAGTGCCACCACCCGCGTCCCGGAACCCGGGACCGCGGAGTAAAGGCAAGATCTACTTGTACCGGTAGACGATCCGGCCACGCGTCAGGTCGTACGGAGACAGCTCCACCACGACCCGGTCGTCAGGGAGGATGCGGATGTAGTGCATACGCATCTTGCCGCTGATGTGTGCCAGAACCTGGTGGCCGTTCTGGAGCTCAACCTTGAACATGGCGTTCGGAAGAGACTCGACGACAGTGCCCTCGATCTCGATGGCACCTTGCTTCTTGGCCACGCTTCGCCCTTCGAATCGACTACCTTGATCGACTCCGTGCGAGCGCATGCAGACATGCGGGTGCACGAGAGCCGACGAGTCAGTCTACGTCAGGGCACCCGGAAAGACGAATCGAGGAAGAATGCCCCATCAGGGAGATCCTTAACCTGCACTTCCCGGTGATTGAGCGCGAACCGGCCGCGGCCGACTAGGCCAGCGGGTCCGGCGCCGCCGTCACTCCGTACTCCGCCAGCTTCGCCCTGCCGCAGTCCGGAGCCGTCAGGACCAGCGGGCCCTCCTCCGTCACCGCCACCGAGTGCTCCCAGTGCGAGGACCACGTACCGTCCGTCGTGATGACGGTCCAGTCGTCCTCCAGCACCTCGGTCTTCGGGGTACCCAGCGACACCATCGGCTCGACGGCCAGGCAGAGACCGGGGACGAGCTTCGGGCCCTTGCCGCGCCGGCGCTCCACGTAGTTCAGCAGGTGCGGGTCCATGTGCATCTCGGTGCCGATGCCGTGGCCGCCGTAGTCCTCGATGATCCCGTACCGGCCGCCGCCCGGCTTCGGCTGGCGGCGGATGTACGTCTCGATCGCGCGGGAGACGTCGACCAGCCGGTTCCCCGACTTCATCGCCGCGATGCCCGCCCACATCGACTCCTCGGTCACCCGCGAGAGCTCGATCAGCTCCGGAGCGTGGCCGGAGCCCACGAACGCCGTGTACGCCGCGTCGCCGTGCCAGCCGTCCACGATCGCGCCCGCGTCGATGGAGATGATGTCGCCGTCCTTCAGGACGGTCCTGTCGTCCGGGATGCCGTGCACGACGACCTCGTTGGCCGAGGTGCAGATGGTCGCGGGGAAGCCGCCGTATCCCAGGAAGTTCGACTTCGCGCCGTGCTCCTCCAGCACCTTGCGCGCCACCTCGTCGAGGTCCCGCGTCGTCGCGCCGGGCACCGCCGCCTCACGCGTGGCCGCGTGCACGGCGGCGACGACCAGGCCCGCCTCACGCATCTTGGCGATCTGCTCGGGGGTCTTGATCTGCACCATGGCGGCCCGCGCTCTCCGTCTTCTCCGTCAAACGACTGCGTACACGAACGACTACCTGTACAACACTACGGCCGCGACGCCCCGGAGGGCACCGCGGCCGAAGCAGCGTGACGACTACTTGTCGTCGGCCTTGCTCTTGAGCGCCTCCATGGCGCGCGCCGTGACCTCTTCCACCTTGCCGAGCGCCGAGATCGTGACGACCAGGCCCTGGGCCTTGTAGTAGTCGATGATCGGCTCGGTCTGCGTGTGGTAGACCTCCAGCCGCGTGCGGACGGTCTCCTCGGAGTCGTCGTCGCGCTGGTACAGCTCGCCGCCGCAGACGTCGCAGACCCCGTCCTGCTGCGGCTTCTTGTACTCCACGTGGAAGACGTGGCTCGATTCCTTGCGGCAGATGCGGCGGCCGGCGATGCGCTTGACCACCTCGTCCTCGGGGACCTCCAGGTCCAGCACCGCGTCCAGCCTCATGCTCTCGGCCTTCAGCATCTCGTCGAGCGCCTCGGCCTGCGAGACGTTACGAGGGAAGCCGTCGAGCAGAAAGCCGTTCGCCGCGTCGGGCTGCTCCATGCGGTCCTTGGCCATCCCGATGGTGACCTCGTCCGGAACCAGGTTGCCGGCGTCCATGTACGCCTTCGCCTGCTTGCCGAGCTCCGTGCCCTGGCTGATGTTGGCACGGAAGAGGTCGCCCGTGGAGATGTGCGGAATCCCCAGGTTCTTGGCAAGGAACGCGGCCTGCGTTCCCTTCCCGGCACCGGGCGGCCCGACGAGGACGATTCGCATCAGCGGAGGAACCCTTCGTAATTGCGCTGCTGAAGCTGGCTCTCGATCTGCTTCACCGTCTCAAGGCCCACACCCACGATGATCAGGATGCTGGTACCACCGAACGGGAAGTTCTGGCTTGCCCCGAAGCCAACCAACGCCATCGTCGGTACGAGAGCGATCAGACCCAGATACAGCGACCCCGGCCAGGTGATCCGGTTGAGTACGTAACTGAGGTACTCAGCGGTCGGTCGGCCAGCCCGGATGCCCGGGATGAAGCCACCATACTTCTTCATGTTGTCGGCTACTTCCTCGGGGTTGAAGGAGATCGCCACGTAGAAGAACGCGAAGAAAACGATCAGGAGGAAGTACATGGTGATGTAAATCGGGTGGTCGCCCTTGGTCAGGTTCTGCGTGATCCAGGTCTTCCAGCCGGAGTTGCCGTTGGAGAACTGGGCGACCAGCGCCGGGATGTAGAGCAGCGACGACGCGAAGATGACGGGGATCACACCCGCCTGATTGACCTTCAGCGGGATGTACGTGGACGTACCCCCGTAGGACCGGCGGCCGATCATGCGCTTCGCGTACTGGACCGGAATGCGGCGCTGGGCCTGCTCGACGAAGACCACCAGGCCGACCATGACCAGGCCGACCAGGATGACCGTGCCGAACTCGATCCAGCCTCCGGCCAGGGTGCCCTGCTTCTTGATGGCCCACAGCGCGGACGGGAAGCTGGCGGCGATCGAGATGAACATGAGGATCGACATGCCGTTGCCGATGCCGCGGTCGGTGATGAGCTCGCCGAGCCACATGACGACACCGGTACCGGCGGTCATGGTGACGACCATGACGACGGTCTGGAAGATCGACTGGTCCGGCACGATCTGGTTGGCCACCTGGCAGCCGCTGAACAGGGCGCCGCTGCGCGCGGTCGCGACCAGACCGGTGCCCTGGAGGATGGCGAGGGCAACCGTCAGATAACGGGTGTACTGCGTGATCTTCGCGGTACCGGAAGAGCCCTCTTTCTTGAGGGCTTCGAGGCGCGGGATCACCACCGTCAGCAGCTGCAGAATGATGCTCGCCGTGATGTACGGCATGATGCCGAGCGCGAAGATCGTGATCTGCAGCAGCGCGCCACCACTGAACAGGTTGACGAGACCGAACAGCCCCTGGTTGCCCTTCGAGGCCGCGTCGATACAGGTCTGGACGTTCTTGTAGTCGACGCCCGGGATCGGAATGTGCGTACCGACCCGGTAGACCACGATGATGGCGAGAGTGAAGAGCAGCTTCTTGCGCAGGTCGGGCGTCCTGAACGCCCGGGCGAACGCGGTGAGCACGGTGCCTCCTGCGACCCCCGCGCAACTGCGTCAAGGGTGATGGTCTTGAGGTTCGACGAATAGGTATCGGTCAACTGCCGCCCGGCGGGAAGCCGGACGAAAGTCGGCAGTGCAGGCCACCTTACCGGCGAGACTGCCCCCCTTGGAACGACCAACCGGGGATGCCCCATTTGTTGGGGCATCCCCGGTCGGGATCGCTCAAGTCATCGAGGCGCCTGAAGTGATCAGACGAGCTCGGTGACGGTACCGCCGGCGGCGGTGATCTTCTCCTTGGCGGAGCCGGAGACGGCGTCGACCGTCACCTGCAGCGCCACGGAGACCTCGCCCTGGCCGAGGACCTTGACGAGGCTGTTCTTGCGAACGGCACCCTTGGCGACGAGACCCTCGACGGTGACCTCGCCACCCTCCGGGTACAGCGCGGCCAGCTTGTCGAGGTTCACGACCTGGAACTCGGTCTTGAACGGGTTCTTGAAGCCCTTCAGCTTCGGGAGGCGCATGTGGAGGGGCATCTGCCCGCCCTCGAAGCGCTCCGGAACCTGGTAGCGGGCCTTCGTGCCCTTGGTACCACGACCGGCCGTCTTACCCTTCGACGCCTCACCACGACCCACACGGGTCTTGGCGGTCTTGGCGCCCGGGGCGGGACGGAGGTTGTGGATCTTGAGCGGGTTGTTCTCCGCCATGATCAGTCGACCTCCTCAACCGTCACGAGGTGGCGGACGGTGTGCACCATTCCGCGGAACTCGGGGCGGTCCTCCTTGACGACCACGTCGTTCAGGCGCTTGAGCCCGAGCGAACGCAGCGTGTCGCGGTGGTTCTGCTTGCTGCCGATGTACGACTTCGTCTGCGTGATCTTGAGCTGAGCCATGATTACGCACCCGCTCCCGCACGCGCACGCAGCAGAGCCGCGGGGGCGACGTCCTCGAGGGGCAGACCACGGCGAGCCGCGATCTCCTCGGGACGCTGCAGGCCCTTGAGGGCCGCCACGGTCGCGTGCACGATGTTGATCGCGTTGGACGAGCCGAGCGACTTCGACAGGATGTCGTGAACGCCGGCGCACTCGAGCACGGCACGCACCGGGCCACCGGCGATGACGCCGGTACCGGGGGAAGCAGGCTTGAGCAGGACGACGCCCGCGGCCTTCTCGCCCGTGATCGGGTGCGGGATGGTGCCCTGGATGCGGGGGACCTTGAAGAAGTGCTTCTTGGCCTCCTCAACACCCTTGGCGATGGCGGCCGGCACCTCCTTGGCCTTGCCGTAACCGACACCGACGGTGCCGTCACCATCGCCCACCACGACCAGCGCGGTGAAGCTGAAGCGACGACCACCCTTCACGACCTTGGCGACGCGGTTGATCGCGACGACACGCTCGACGTACGCGGTCTTCTCTGCAGCAGCGCCGCCGTCACGGCCCTTCCGGTCCCGCCGCTCGCCGCCACCGGCACCGCTTCCGCGGCGCTGGGGTCCAGCCATTGGAATTACCTCTCTCTGTTTCCGCTAGCTACGGAACCGACTCAGAACTTGAGTCCGGCTTCGCGGGCGGCGTCCGCCAGGGCGGCGATGCGCCCGGCGTACTGGTTACCACCACGGTCGAATACGACAGCCTCGACACCGGCGGCCTTGGCGCGCTCGGCGACCAGGGCGCCGACCGACTTGGCCTGCGCGGACTTGTCGCCCTCGCCACCACGGACCGTGGTGTCCAGGGTCGACGCCGACGCCAGGGTGTGACCCTTAACGTCGTCGATGACCTGGGCCACGATGTGGCGGTTGGAGCGCGTCACGACCAGGCGAGGACGTTCAGCCGTACCCGAGATGTGCTTACGGATCCGGATGTGACGACGCTTGATGGCAGCACGCTTGTAAGCGTCGCCCTTAGCAATCTTGACACCGTATGCCATGGCTTACTTACCCGCCTTTCCGACCTTGCGCCGGACGACTTCGCCCTCGTACTTGACGCCCTTGGCCTTGTACGGGTCGGGCTTGCGCAGCTTGCGGATGTTGGCCGCAACCTCGCCGACCTTCTGCTTGTCGATTCCCTCGACCGAGAAGTGCGTCGGGTTCTCGACCTTGAACGAGATGCCCTCGGGCGCCTCGACCGTGATCGAGTGGCTGTAGCCGAGCGAGAACTCCAGGTTGGAGCCCTTCGCCAGGACGCGGTAACCGACACCGCTGATTTCGAGCTTCTTCACGTAACCCGTGGTCACGCCGGTGATCATGTTCGCCACCAGCGTGCGGGACAGGCCGTGCAGGGCCTTGTTCTGACGCTCATCGTTGGGGCGGGTGACGTTCAGAACGCCGTCCTCACCCTTGACGATCTCGATCGGCGCGACCACGGTGTGGGAAAGGGTGCCCTTGGGGCCCTTCACCTGGACCGTGCGGCCATCGATGGTGACGTCCACGCCGGCGGGAACCGTGATGGGGAGCTTGCCAATACGCGACATAGCTGTTTCCTCCGTTCCCTTCCGCTACCAGACGTAGGCGAGAACTTCTCCGCCTACGCCCTTCTTGCCGGCCTGCTTGTCGGTGAGGAGACCGTGCGACGTGGAGATGATCGCCACGCCGAGGCCACCGAGCACCTTGGGCAGGGAGGTGGACTTCGCGTACACACGCAGACCCGGCTTCGAAATCCGCTTGATGCCCGCGATGGAGCGCTCACGGTTCGGGCCGAACTTCAGCTCGAGGACGAGCTTCTTGCCGACTTCGGCGTCCTCGACCTTCCAGCCGGTGATGAAGCCCTCCTGCTGGAGGATCTCCGCGATGTGCGACTTGATCTTGCTGTGCGGCATCGCGACATCGTCGTGGTACGCCGAGTTCGCGTTACGCAGACGGGTGAGCATGTCTGCGATCGGATCAGTCATGGTCATGAATTGGCCTTCGGCCTCTCTCGCCGGGGTTTCCTGTATGCGCCATCCCTCTCCCCACTCAGTGGCGGGACGGGTGCGGTGCGGGGACCTACGGCGTAGTAAGTCGTACGGGCGTCAGGCGCCCAACCCTCCCAGCCTAAGCCATGGAGGGATGGGCACCCGACAGCGCCCTTTACTTACCGAGAGCCTCTGGAATCCCGAAGTACGGGACTACCAGGAGCTCTTGGTCACGCCCGGCAGCTCGCCACGGTGAGCCATCTCACGAAGGCAGACGCGGCACAGGCCGAACTTGCGGTACACGGAGTGCGGACGACCGCAGCGCTGGCAGCGCGTGTAGCCACGCACACCGAACTTGGGCTTACGAGCAGCCTTGGCAATCAGAGCCTTCTTCGCCATCTCGCTTACGCCTCCTTGAAGGGGAAGCCGAGGTGACGGAGAAGGGCACGGCCCTCAGCGTCGTTGGTCGCCGTGGTCACCACGGTGATGTCCATACCCCGGACGCGGTCGATCTTGTCCTGGTCGATCTCGTGGAACATGACCTGCTCCGTGAGACCGAAGGTGTAGTTGCCACGGCCGTCGAACTGCTTGGGGGACAGGCCGCGGAAGTCGCGGATGCGCGGCAGCGCGAGCGACAGGGTGCGGTCCAGGAACTCCCACATGCGGTCGCCACGGAGCGTGACGTGGGCACCGATCGGCTGACCCTCGCGCAGCTTGAACTGCGCGATGGACTTGCGGGCCTTGGTGATGGCCGGCTTCTGACCGGTGATCGTGGTCAGGTCACGGACGGCACCGTCCATGAGCTTCGAGTCACGGGCGGCGTCGCCGACACCCATGTTGACCACGATCTTGACGAGGCCCGGCGTCTGCATGACGTTCTCGTAGGAGAACTCTTCCTGCAGCTTCGCCGCGATCTCCTCGCGGTACTTCGTCTTGAGACGCGGAGTGGTGGTGGTAGCCATCAGATGTCCTCACCCGTCCGCTTGGCAACGCGGATCTTGTTGCCCTCGTCGTCGAAGCGGTAACCGACACGCGTGACGACCTTGTTGCCGTCCTTCTCCACGACGAGCTGAACGTTGCTCACGTGGATCGGGGCCTCGGTCGTCACGATGCCGCCGGCCTGCGAACCGCTGGCGGTCGGGCCGGCCTTGGTGTGCTTCTTGACCCGGTTGACACCCTCGACCAGGACGCGCTCGTCGCGCGGGTAAGCGGCAATGACCTTGCCCTGCTTGCCCTTGTCCTTGCCGGTGATGACCTGAACCGTGTCACCCTTCTTGATCTTCATGCTTACAGCACCTCCGGCGCGAGCGAGATGATCTTCATGAACTTCTTCTCGCGCAGCTCACGGCCGACAGGGCCGAAGATACGGGTGCCGCGAGGGTCGCCGTCGTTCTTCAGAATGACGGCGGCGTTCTCGTCGAAGCGGATGTACGAGCCGTCCGGACGGCGGCGCTCCTTGACGGTGCGAACGATGACGGCCTTGATGACGTCACCCTTCTTCACGTTGCCACCGGGGATCGCGTCCTTGACGGTGGCGACGATGACGTCACCGATGCCCGCGTAGCGGCGACCGGAGCCACCGAGCACACGGATGCAAAGGATCTCCTTCGCACCAGTGTTGTCGGCGACACGCAGTCGCGACTCCTGCTGGATCACGTCTATCTCCTGATTTGTCTGCCGGTTCCCGGGGCGGGGGGGGCCGTAGGGGGGGCCCCCCCCCGCCCAGGGCGGAACCACCCGAGGGGAAACCCCCCGGGAAATA
>NZ_JBHWEL010000022.1:108209-124965 GCF_042734135.1 Streptomyces sp. NPDC059668
TCGCCCTCCTCCCCCCCACAGCCCCCTCTACTATATCCTCTCTCTCTTATCTTTGTGGCCTCGGGCTCCCGTCGCCCCCTCCCCCCCCCCCCCCCCCCCCCCGCCCCGAGCCTGGCGGAACGAACCTGAGGGAAACCCCTCAGGTAATTACTTGGCCTTCTCGAGGATCTCGACGATGCGCCAGCGCTTCGTCGCGGACAGCGGACGCGTCTCCATGAGGAGGACGCGGTCGCCGATACCCGCAGCGTTCTGCTCGTCGTGGGCCTTGAGCTTGCTCGTACGGCGGATGACCTTGCCGTACAGCGCGTGCTTGACGCGGTCCTCGACAGCGACGACGACGGTCTTGTCCATCTTGTCGCTGACGACAAGACCCTCACGGGTCTTGCGGAAACCGCGCTGCTCGTTGGTCTCAGTCACGTTGCTCTCGCTCATCAGGCGCTCTCCACCGTCTCGATGCCCAGCTCGCGCTCACGCATCAGGGTGTAGATCCGCGCGATGTCCTTGCGGACGGCCTTGAGCCGACCGTGGTTCTCGAGCTGACCGGTCGCCGCCTGGAAGCGGAGGTTGAACAGCTCTTCCTTGGCTTCGCGAAGCTTCGCGAGAAGCTCCTCGTCACCCAGTTCGCGCAGCTCGGACGCCTTGGTACCGGCCGACATCACGCTTCACCTGCCTCGCGCTTGACGATCCGGCACTTCATCGGCAGCTTGTGGGCTGCGCGAGTCAGGGCCTCACGGGCGATCTTCTCGTTGGGGTAGGACAGTTCGAACATGACCCGGCCCGGGTGCACGTTCGCGACCCACCACTCGGGAGAACCCTTACCGGAACCCATGCGGGTCTCGGCAGGCTTCTTGGTCAGCGGGCGGTCCGGGTAGATGTTGATCCAGACCTTGCCGCCACGCTTGATGTGACGGGTCATCGCGATACGAGCGGCCTCGATCTGGCGGTTCGTCACGTACGCCGGCGTGAGGGCCTGAATGCCGTACTCGCCGAACGAAACCTGCGTGCCGCCCTTGGCCTGACCACGGCGCTTCGGGTGGTGCTGCTTGCGGTGCTTGACCCTACGGGGGATCAGCATGTCGGTCAGGCCTCCGTTCCGGTGCTCTCAGCCGGAGCGGCAGCCGGAGCCTCGGCCTTGGGGGCCTCGGCAGCGGGAGCCTGCTGCGGCTTACGACCGCGACCGCCACGCTCGCCACCGCGGCCACCACGGCCGGCCGGGCGGTCGTTGCCACCACGGGCCGGGCGGTTGCCGGCGCGGGCAGCGGCGTTCTCGGCGCGGACCTCGGCGATGTTCTTGACGTCGCCCTTGTAGATCCAGACCTTCACACCGATACGGCCGAAGGTCGTCTTGGCCTCGAAGAAGCCGTAGTCGACGTTCGCACGGAGCGTGTGCAGGGGCACACGGCCCTCGCGGTAGAACTCCGAGCGGGACATCTCGGCGCCGCCGAGACGGCCACCACACTGGATCTTGATGCCCTTGGCGCCGGCCTTCATCGTGCCCTGCATGCTCTTGCGCATGGCACGACGGAAGGAGACGCGGGAGGACAGCTGCTCGGCGACGGCCTGGGCGACCAGCTGAGCGTCGGTCTCGGGGTTCTTGACCTCGAGGATGTTCAGCTGGACCTGCTTGCCCGTGAGCTTCTCGAGGTCACCGCGGATGCGGTCGGCCTCGGCGCCACGGCGGCCGATGACGATGCCGGGACGCGCGGTGTGGATGTCCACCCGCACGCGGTCACGGGTGCGCTCGATCTCAACCTTCGAGATGCCGGCGCGCTCCATGCCGGACGTCATCATCCGACGGATGGCGACGTCTTCCTTGACGTAGTCCTTGTACAGCTTGTCGGCGTACCAACGGGACTTGAAGTCCGTGGTGATGCCGAGCCGGAACCCATGCGGGTTAACCTTCTGGCCCATTACCGGGTTCCTTCCTTGCTGCTGACGACCACGGTGATGTGGCTGGTCCGCTTGCGGATCCGGTAGGCGCGGCCCTGGGCACGCGGACGGAACCGCTTCAGGGTCGGACCCTCGTCGACGTACGCCTCGGAGATGACGAGGCTGCCGGCGTCGGTGTGGTCGTAGTTGTGTGCGGCGTTGGCAATGGCGCTGTCAAGCACCTTGCCGACCGGCACGCTCGCGGCCTGCGGGGCGAAACGCAGGACCGCCTGAGCCTCCGTGGCATCCATGCCACGGATAAGGTCCACCACGCGGCGGGCCTTCATGGGCGTAACGCGGATGTACCGCGCCTGGGCCCTGGCTTCCATGGTTGTCCTTCCAGTGTCTGTCATGGTCATTCCACCCCGCGTTAGCGGCGCTTCGACTTCCGGTCGTCCTTGACGTGACCCCGGAAGGTGCGCGTCGGCGAGAACTCGCCGAGCTTGTGGCCGACCATCGACTCGGTGACAAACACCGGGATGTGGATCTTGCCGTTGTGCACCGCGATCGTGTGACCGAGCATGGCCGGGATGATCATCGAGCGACGGGACCAGGTCTTGATGACGTTCTTGGTACCGGCTTCGTTCTGTACGTCCACCTTCTTGATCAGGTGGTCGTCGACGAAGGGCCCCTTCTTGAGACTGCGCGGCATCTAAACCCGCTCCTAGCGCTTCTTGTTCGTCTTGCGGCGGCGGACGATGTACTTGTTCGAAGCCTTCTTCGGCGAACGAGTACGACCCTCCTTCTGACCCCACGGGGAGACCGGGTGGCGACCACCGGAGGTCTTGCCCTCACCACCACCGTGCGGGTGGTCAACCGGGTTCATCGCCACACCGCGGACGGTCGGGCGAACGCCCAGCCAGCGCTTGCGGCCGGCCTTACCCCAGTTGATGTTGCTCTGCTCGGCGTTGCCGACCTCGCCGACCGTGGCGCGGCAGCGCTGGTCGACCAGGCGGATCTCACCGGAAGGCATGCGGAGGTGGGCCATGGTGCCCTCCTTCGCGAGCAGCTGCACCGAGGCACCGGCGGAGCGGGCGAACTTGGCGCCGCCACCGGGACGGATCTCGATCGCGTGGATCGTGGTACCGACCGGGATGTTGCGGAGCGCCAGGTTGTTGCCCGGCTTGATGTCGGCCCCGGGACCGTTCTCGACGCGGTCACCCTGCTGCAGGTTGCGCGGGGCGAGGATGTAGCGCTTCTCGCCGTCCGCGTAGTGCAGCAGCGCGATGCGCGCGGTGCGGTTGGGGTCGTACTCGATGTGCGCGACCTTCGCCGGCACGCCGTCCTTGTCGTGGCGACGGAAGTCGATCACTCGGTAGGCGCGCTTGTGTCCGCCACCCTGGTGGCGAACGGTCACACGACCGGCGTTGTTACGGCCGCCCTTGCTGTGCAGCGGGCGGACCAGCGACTTCTCCGGCGTGGACCGCGTGACCTCGACGAAGTCGGCGACGGAGGAGCCACGGCGGCCCGGCGTCGTCGGCTTGTACTTGCGGATTCCCATTTCTCAGTCCTCGTCCGATATTCGGACCAGGGCGCTCCGTTAGGAGGCCTGGCCGAAGATGTCGATACGGTCGCCCTCAGCGAGGGTCACGATGGCGCGCTTGGTGTCAGCACGCTTACCGAAACCGCTCTTGGTCCGCTTGCGCTTACCCTGACGGTTGATCGTGTTGACGCCGGTGACCTTGACCGAGAAGACCGCCTGGACGGCCTGCTTGATCTGGGTCTTGTTGGCGCCCGGCGCGACGACGAAGGTGTACTTGCCCTCGTCGAGCAGCGCGTAGCTCTTCTCGGAGACGACCGGCTTGAGAAGGACGTCACGGGGGTCCGTGAAGCTCTTGCTCATCGGCGTCTCGACGGTGTTCTTGCCCTCGGCCTCGTGGCGCTTCGCCTTGGCGACGCGTGCGGCCTTGGCGGCCTTGGCGGCCTTCGAGGCAATGCTCGGGTGACGCGTAGCCATCAGGCTTCGCTCCCTTCGGTGTCAGCGGCCTGGGGGCCAGACACGAAGGACTCGAAAGCGGCCTGGGTGAAGACCACGTCGTCCGAGACGAGAACGTCGTACGTGTTCAGCTGGCCCGGCTCCAGGATGTGGACCTGGGGCAGGTTGCGCGCGGAAAGCAGCGCGGCCTCGTCGGAGCGCTCGATGACCAGGAGCACGTTCTTGCGCTCGCTGACCTTGCCGAGGAAGCTCTTCGCGGCCTTGGTGGAGGGGGTCTCGCCCTCGATCACGCCGGTGATGACGTGGATGCGAGCGTTGCGGGCCCGGTCGGTGAGGGCGTGGCGCAGGGCCGCGGCCTTCATCTTCTTCGGGGTCCGCTGCGAGTAGTCACGCGGCGTGGGGCCGTGGACGACGCCACCGCCGGCGAACTGCGGCGCACGGGTCGAACCCTGGCGCGCGCGGCCGGTGCCCTTCTGGCGGTAAGGCTTCTTACCACCACCGCGGACCTCGCCACGACGCTTGACCTTGTGCGTGCCCTGACGGGCGGCGGCCAGCTGCGCGACGACGACCTGGTGAAGCAGCGGGATGCTGATCTTCTCTACGTCGAAGATCTCGGCCGGGAGCTCAACGGTCCCGGCGGTGTCGCCGGAGGGCGACAGAATGTCAATGGTGCTCATAGTCCTCAGGCCCCCTTGGCCGCGGTGCGGACCAGGACGAGGCCGCCGTTCGGACCAGGAACCGCGCCCTTGATGAGGAGCAGGCCCTTCTCCGCGTCAACGGCGTGAACGGTCAGGTTCTGGGTGGTGACCCGCTCGTTGCCCATGCGACCCGCCATGCGGAGGCCCTTGAACACACGACCCGGGGTGGCACAGCCACCGATGGAGCCGGGAGAGCGGTGCTTGCGCTGGGTGCCGTGTCCGGCGCCGAGGCCCTTGAAGTTGTGACGCTTCATGACACCGGCGAAGCCCTTGCCCTTGCTCTTGCCGGTCACGTCCACCTTGATGCCGGCCTCGAAGGTCTCGGCGGTGATCTCCTGGCCGAGGGTGTACTCGCTGGCGTCAGCGGTACGGATCTCGACGAGGTGACGGCGGGGAGTGACGTCGGCCTTGGCGAAGTGACCCTTAAGGGGCTTGTTCACCTTGCGCGGGTCGATCTCGCCGAAGGCGATCTGGACCGACTCGTAGCCGTCGGAGTCATTCGTACGAACCTGGGTCACGACATTCGGCCCGGCCTTGACGACGGTGACGGGAACAACGCGGTTGTTCTCGTCCCACACCTGCGTCATGCCGAGCTTCTCGCCCAGGATGCCCTTGATCTGCTTACCCATTCTCAGATCACCGGCCCTTAGAGCTTGATCTCGATGTCGACACCGGCCGGGAGGTCGAGTCGCATCAGAGAGTCAACGGTCTTGGGCGTGGGGTCGAGGATGTCGATCAGGCGCTTGTGCGTGCGCATCTCGAAGTGCTCGCGCGAGTCCTTGTACTTGTGCGGCGACTTGATGACGCAGTACACGTTCTTCTCAGTGGGCAGCGGCACCGGGCCCGCGACCGACGCACCAGTGCGCGTCACCGTCTCGACGATCTTCTTCGCCGAGGAATCGATGACCTCGTGGTCGTAGGCCTTGAGCCGGATGCGGATCTTCTGTCCCGCCATGGCTACTCAGTAGTCCTTTGTCTCGTGAAACGCTCTGGAACCCGGGGGTTCGCGTCCCTTGCCTCCGACCCACGCGGTCGGGCGTGTCGCGCTCCTGCTGACAGAGATATCCGAAGAGGATTTCCCTGCTCAGGGACGCGGCTCAGCCCTAAAGACAACCGCTGGACCGGGGGCTGAACACCCACCGGGCGCCTGGTCTGCACCCCGCTGACACTTCCCGGAAGATTCCCGTACGTCCGCCCCAGCGCTGCCTTACGACAGATGGGGCGACGAGTACTGTGGGACTCGCTTCCGGTCCCCCCGGCGGGAGGCGCGCAGCATCGGCACTCGACCGAGCAACCCCGCTAGTCTGCCATACGGGGCGGGGGGCTGGCTAATCGAGCCGAGGATCGTACCCCTTGGGTGACGTGGGTCAAACCCTGGGTGCGTGCGCGCCCGGCTCGGGCTGCCCCGGCCGGCCACCGGACGATCGGCACGACGCCCGGCGGTGGTGAGGCGTCCGGGCGCGGTACGTGCGCGGGGACGGCTCCGGGGTCATGCGGTGGTCGCGCAGGCCCACAGGAGGACGAAGACGGGTACGGCACAGGCCAAGGGCCCGAGCAGGGCGAGCCGAGCCGTGCGGGCCAGACGGCGGAAGCCCGGGGCGAAGTAGAGCCCGAGCAGCACGACGGCGCTCACGGCGACCTGTTGGGCCGGCGTCCACAGCACCGACCAAGGCCAACGCTGCTCGTCCGAGTCCGCCGTGTACAGCAGGCCCGCGAGGAAGAGGAGGCCGGTCACGCCGGCCGTCAGCCCAGCCGCGCAACCCCAGAAGATCCAGGCAAGCGTGACGAAGACGGGCCAGTCGGCGAGATCGCGGGGCTTGGAGACGCGTACGGGACCTTGAGTGATGCTCATGGCGACAGCGTGTCGTGGGAGGTCGGCGGGGGCGTGAGCGTCCGTACTCAAATCGGCGCTTGCGCCGGTACTCAGGCCGGCACCCAAGGGCGCCATGGAAGGCGCATCGACCGACGACCCGGCGGCACTGCGGTCCTCGCATGTCGACTAGAGACACCAAGCAGCGCGCTCTCATGCGGGCGCACCGATGAAGGCATGAGGGGAGCCTGCGGGCACCGTTGGGAAGCGCCCCCCCGCCACAGGGAGTGATCACCGTGACGCCGGCGAGTCCTTCCCCCTTCGCCTTGTCCACGACGCCGGTGAGGGCAGTCACCCGGAAGTCGTCCGGCTCGGTCCGCCCGCTCGCCGTGGGAAAGGAGTCCGACCAATCGGGCTCCTGCGACTGGAAGTTGTAGCCGTCCCCCACCCACGCATCCGGCGCTCGCCTCACCAGGGGCATGCGCTTGCTGCCTGGGCATGCTGGCCTGCGCGGATGTCGCCGCACCATCCCCCACGGCGCCCTGCTTACCGCAAGCCGACGCCGCAACCGCCACGGTCAGCGGCACGACCGCTGACACAAGCCGGCCTGGTTTCACTGCACCCCTGGTGATGATCTCCACCATAGGTGTCCGCAAAATCTTCCACTGCGACGAAGTTCGACGGGCTCCGTATTGGGGACGGCCGACATGAGATTGCAGGAACGAGAAAACTTACCGCCGGCGGCGCCATAGTTGTCCCACTGTCAGAACTGTTCGATCTTCTGGCCGTCCGGGATTTGATAGCAACCAGAAACGATGAAGAAATTCAGGTTCGGCGGATTATCCTTGGCTTGATAGGTGATATTGACACTGTATTTCTTCTCGTCATTGTCGGCCGTCAGGCTGAGATTTTTGTTGGTACTGCTGTCCGGGCCGTATTTGACAACATTCCAACCTTGCTTCGGAAGTTTTGACTTCAGCTGTTCCATCACACCCTCGAACCGCTCGGGCGAGGTCGAAGTGAAGGACCAGGCATGGAAGATCTGGAAGTACTTCTCCGGATCCCTCTTCCCGCACTCCTTGACGCCTGGCCCGCTATCGGATGCCTTGCCTTTGAGGCCGATCAGGTTGTACAGCTGACTGGATACTTTCTTCGTGTTTTCAGCGGCGTCACTCGACGTGCTGATCCCAGAAGACGGCATGTCATCAGAACTCTTCGTGTCAGTCATTGTGCATCCAGTGAGGGTCGCCAGCGTCACGGGCAGGGCGAGCGCGATGACGCCTAGTTTTGTCTTCAAATCGGAACCTCTTTTGATCGAACCGGGACACGGCCTGGTCTGTTCGTCGGGCGGCCATCCTCCCTACTTCACATGCGCCCAGGGGTCTGGCGGCGGCTTCAGCATTACGTTGCCACCTTTCCCGACCACGACCCGGGCCTGATTCCGCAGGCTGTCTGAACCCGCATCCCAATAGCCACTGTGACCCTCGGTGTCCGTGGTCATCTGCTGGGCACCGAAGCTCGGATCACTGGGAACGACCCAGCCGTTCCCTCCGTGGCCGAAACGACCGATGTCCGGTACGTAGTCTCCGCCGGCCTCCTCGTTCCACACGTGCCCCGCGGGGACGTCCAAATCCGCCGCATGGGAAACCTTGACGCCCGGACTGCCCGCGAGGACGACTTCGTCGGCATTTAGATTCCCCGTCTGAGCCGCAGCGCCTACGAGGGTGGTTCCGTACGAGTGGGCGATGACTGTCTGGTGGGGATCTCCATCACCGGAATGCGACGCGTCAAGGCCGTCCATGAAGTTGCGGAATGCGGGCGCGCCATCATATGCATAGTGCTCGAACGGCGAGTCCATAACGAGATTCTGAGGTGCGTCGTAGCCGAGCCAGGTGATCGTGGAAACAGACTCGTCGGGCCTCTCGGCGTGAGCAACACGCCACAAATCTGTCATGCGACTGATATCACCGTCCACTTTCCCCAGATTCGCTGTCGTGCCTGGCACATAGACGGCCTGATGATGAGCGATATCAGGATTCCCGTTGGCGACGATCGCCCGCCCGTTGCCTCCAGCGTCGAATTTCAGCAGGTACGCCTCGGGGAGGCCGCCGTTGCCCGTCGCGTCGAAGCGGGCCTGGATCGACCCCATTCCTTTGAGGGATGCGGTGAGTGAATCGTACCGATCCCCGTACTTGTTGTGCCAATTCATCCACTCGTCAGTGTGAACTTTGGACGCGTAACCTCCGGAATTGATCCACGTCCACTCATTGGTCGGAGGCGCTGGAATGGAATCCAGCTCAGTCTGCATCGTGCCTCGTGTCTCGTCGAACACGATGCGGTTGGCCTCGTCCCGAACCGTGGCAGGCAGTCCGTCCAGCGCACCCACGAGGCCTGGGCGCATCGAGACCCACGCGGCACGCTCCTCAGCGGTGAGGCCCTTCCACCACTCCGCGTTCTCCTTCGGGCTGCCGTCCGCGGGTGGTTGTGACAGGGAACCGAGATACGCCTTGCCCGCCTCGCTCACACCCTTCGTGTCCGAGGAGGCGTCGGCCCAGTCCTTGTCGGAGACGGTCAGATCGTCGTCCGCTTTGAGCGCCCGCAGCTTCGGTGCCCACTTCTCGTCGGCCTCCGTCGCCGCCTTGAGGGCAGCGGCGATCTGATCCGCGTAGT
Source organism: Streptomyces sp. NPDC059668 (assembly GCF_042734135.1). Lineage (NCBI taxonomy): Bacteria > Bacillati > Actinomycetota > Actinomycetes > Kitasatosporales > Streptomycetaceae > Streptomyces > Streptomyces sp. NPDC059668. Next base: position 117,253 of record NZ_JBHWEL010000022.1, read on the forward strand.
CCTGCGCGAGCCGGTGGTTGGGATTGGGGTCGAAGTTCGCCGACTGGCGGCCCACCGCGGCGGCCGTGCCGTCCGTCAAGCCACCTACCGTGCCACCGTCGGGAATCCTGCCGTCCTCGCCCTTGTCTCCACTCGGCGGGTAGGTGATCGAGCCGTCGGCGTTCACCGTCAGCTTCGCCGCCCGTGCGCCTTCGAGCGCCGCGTCGAGCTTGCTCTTGGCCGCCCCCACTTCGTACGAGAAGCCTTCGAGTGCCGCACTGACGAGACCACATTCGATCTGGACGTAGTGGAAGTTCTTTCCCAGTTCCGTCAGTTGGCCGATCGCCGCGGTCGCTGCCTCGCCCTTCAGGGAGTTCCTCATGGCTACGGCGATCTGGTTGTCCAGACGATCCTTGGCCGCGCTGGCCATGTCGGAGGTGCCGCGGTAACCATCGGCGGCTTCCGAGAACTCGGTCGGCTTGATCGCTCTGAGCGTTGCGAGGTCCATGGCGTCGCGTTACCGTCCCCTGCCCTGTCCACCGACAGCCGGTGTATCCGCGGACGCGATCTTCAGATTGCCGATTTCGGCCTCGACCGCCTCATCCGTCTTCAACTGGTCGTTGCCCGCCTTCTCCAACAGGCTCGAGAGCTTCCCGCAGCGCCCGCTCACGCGCTTCACATAGCGCTCCCACGAGTCGTGAACGTCTCTGTGAGCACCCGCGGTCAGACAGCCGGCGTGGGGGGGGTCGCGCGGCTGGGGATCCTGGAACCTACCCAGGGCCCCACGTCTGTGTTCGCGCTGGGGCACGACGGAGCGGGCGGCGAGTGAGGAAGCCGACTTGTTCGAGACCAGCGTGCCTGTGCCACCCGGGTCAGGTGGTACGTGGTTGAGCTGCATTCGGGCAGCATGTTTCTCTGCCGCCTCGGTCTTGAGCTGCTCCCACTCCTCCCACGGCATGCGTGGTTCCTCCCTCGTGATGCGTCGTGCACCACGAAGGTGCTGTGCGCGTCCGACAACGACGGTGCGTGTACAGAGAGTTACCGTAGCGTCATTCGGCGGCCCTCTCATCCGTGCCGATGACCATGGCGACTGAGTACTGGTACTCATCCGCGCCTGATTTGGCCGGGTCTCGCTGTTGAACCTGTGTGCCAGCCGGACCGCCGCTCTACGCGGCGGAGCGCCGACGTATGACCGCGACGACCGCACCGCCGATCAGGACGGCACCGATGACGCTCAGTGCGGTCCAGAGGGCGCTGTCACCACCGTTTTTGGGGGACACCCTGGTGGCGGACCTGCCACTCTCTGCCGGAGCACTCGTGCTCCTCGCCGCAGACGTACTCACGGGCGGGGAAGCCGACGTCACGGCGGTGAAGTCCGGGAGTGGGTACTCATCGGCAGGGCCCGGGTCGCCCGGGTTCTGCAAGGCGATGCGTGGACGGACGATGCCGTAACCGATCGAGTCGTTGCGCTTCGCGCCGTCGGTGGGGCCTCCGATGGTGTTGAGCATGACCCGGAGGACCTGGTTGTTGGTCCAGGTGGGGTGCTTCGACCAGATCAGCGCGGCGCTGGCGGACGCGAGAGCGGTGGCGTCGCTGGTCCCGTGGGACCGGCAGAGGCCGCTGCCATTCGAGCAGGAGTGGTACATCTCCTCGCCCGGAGCGGCGATGTCCACTTGGGGACCGTGTTCGGACTCGGTGGTCCTGCGAAGGTTCTTGCCCACCGCAGCTACGCCGACCACGCCCGGAGTGGCGGCGGGGTACTCCACTGGATTTCCGTCGTCTTGGCTGCCGCTGTTTCCGACGGCCGCAAAGACCAGCGATCCCTTGTTCAGCGCGTACTTCACGGCGGCTGTGAGCTCCTCCGTTCCCTGAGGCACCCCCATCGATATGTTGATCACGCGGGAGCCGGAATCGACGGCAAAGCGGATCCCGCGGCTCACGGTCTCACTGAACTCCTTGATGTATCGGCCGCTGTCCAACCCTCTGTCTGGCGTACGCACGGGAAGGATCTTGACCCCGGGCGCGAGGCCGAAGGTACCGGCGCCTCCGTTGGATCTGCCGGATCCGGCGATCAAGAGAGCCATCAGGGTTCCATGGCCGTTGGGATCCCTGCGTTCGTCGCCAGGGGCGTCCGGTGCCTCGTCCTTGCCGGGGAGAACCCGCCCCGCGAGATCGGTCGGATCGGCGTTCACCCCCGAGTCGATCACGGTCACGGTGACGCCTTCACCCGTACTGGTCCGCCACATCTGCTCGGCCTTCATGGCCGTGAGGTGCCACTCCCTCTCACGGATCGACTCCGCGTGGGCGGGAATGGCCGCGATGCCGACCAATGACAGCCCGAGGGCTCCGGAGACGACGCTCCTGTAGCGGGCATTTCTCATCGTGTTGGCAGGCATCTGCTTCCTCTTCGTCTGCACGGGGTCCGTCGGCAGCCGGTGGCTAGGTGGTCGGGCCGTCGTTCCGCTGCTCGGGCTCCTGCTCGCCGCCCGGACGTCCATCCGTGTTTGATACGCGCGAGCCTTCAGCAAAGCGCTGGTTCCGTGCCGAGCCCGGACCACCAGAGGGGAGCGGCCGAGACCCCGAACGCTGCTGCTGTGGACGGCCGCCGACAACTCCGCGGACCGCGTCTGTGCCCGTGCTCCGACGGTCGGCCGGTGCCGCACTCCGCCCGATGGCTGCTCGCCCCGTACCGGCAGGAGTCCTCTGCGCAGTCGGACCACGTCCACCGGCGGCCGGCCCGCGGCCTTCACCGCCGACGACGTTTCCCCGCGGCAACCCGCCGGCCGGCCGGCCGATGGGCGACCCGGCGGCCGGCGACGTGGGGCGGCCACCGACGATGCCGTTGCCGCCACCCGGCACACGCCCGGGAACCGCACCCGTGGTTCCTGGGCTCGGAACCACCACCGGGCGACCACCGGTCACCGGCCGCGCCGTGCCTGCCGAGCTCTCCGGACTGGCCGTACCACCAGTACCCGGCACACCTCTGGCAGACGGGCCTGCCTGACCACGTCCGGGCTGAACCGAAGGGCGGCCGCCGGCCTCTGTGCGTCCCCGCTCCTGGGCGTTCGCGGCCGGGCGCGGTACGCCACGTGTCACCGGCGGGACCGGCCCGGTGGGCAGTGCCCCGCCACCGTCGGCCCTGACCGCGATCGGCGGGCCCACGGCGCTCGCTGAAGGTGCCGACGGCGTTTGCTGCAGCGCGCCCGCCCCGTCGATGTGGACGCCCACGCTGTTCGAGGAGTCGAAGAGGAGCCGCTGGGCCGGGCCCCCCGCGCTGTGTCCCGCGTCGCCCGCTCCATTGCCGGCGGCCGCCTCAGCCATGGCTCGGTGCGATCCGCCAGAGGGCGACACTCCCGCCGCGCCACTGCCGGTCGATGAGCGAACACGGCTGTCGCCGGTGGATACGACCTCGCTGTACGTGAGGTGGCCCGGTGTCGGCTGGATCGCCTTCGGCGGTGGCGGAAACCTCGGCCTCTCCAAGCCGTCCAGTTGCGTCGCAGACAACCGGTACGCCTGGCCCAGCTTCGTCATCTGGGCCACGGCCTCCTGGCGGACCTTCTCCTTGTCGGCGGCCAGTGCCGCGAGTTCGGTCGTGGATCTGTGGCTGACCGTCGCCGCGTCGGGGTCGTTGTGGGCCGCTGTGGCCGCGTCCAGGTTCGCCCGGGCGCCGGCCTTGTCGCGGGGGATCGACGCCTGGGCCTGGGCGATCGCGTCGGAGGCGTGGCCCAGCCAGGTCGCGGAGTCCGCGCCGAAGTCGCCCAGGCGCAGCGTCGCGTTGGCGAGGTCGCCGGTCCAGGTGCGGAACGCGTCGGCTCCCTCGCCCTTCCACTCGACCCACTGCGGGCGCACCTTGAGCTCTTCCGCGATCTTGCGGATCTCCTTGGCGGCCGCGGTCAGCCGGGTGGCGGCGGCCTGCACCGTGCCGGCGTTCGCCTGGTCCAGCCACGCCAGCATCTGTTCGTGGCTCATGTCCTCGAAGGACGTGGCACCACCAGTTCCCTTGCCGGGCATCAGCACTCTCCCGTCGAAGCCATCAGATGCTGCCGCCCGAGTCGCCGCCCGCCGCCGGCCGGTCCGGCTTCGCGTCACCGCTGTCGTGGTCATGGCTCTTCTTCGGGAGGCCGGGGTCGTATTCCCCGCCGTAGTGGTGCGTGGTCTCGGCGCTGATCGCCATCATGCGGTCCCGCACGTCCAGGTCGATGTTCCGGTAGCCCTTGTGGGCCGCCAGCACCGCGATGTTCATGCCCTCCATGGAGTCGGACAGCAGCTTGGACAGGCTCTCCAGCTCGGTGATCACCGTCTCGTACGAGCTGAACAGGCCGGACGCCTCCGTCCACGCGGCCGCTCCGCCGCCGAACTGGTGTCGGACCAGCTGTTCCTGGCCCACCTCGCCCGGACCGGCCGCCGAACCCTTGAGGTCGCGGATCAGGTCGTCGACGCGCTTCTGGAACTTCGTGAACGACGACAGCTCGGTGACCACATCACCGATCGCGTCCCGCGCCGCGTCGAACACACCCGACGCCCACGACGACGGTCCGGGCGCCGTCCCGCTATCGCTCGGCAACACAGTCCCTCCCCCGTACGACCAGAACAGCCGAAGCTTCACCGGCAACTCTAGCCACCGGCTGTGACAGTCCACGGACGGCCGGTGTCGGAGAGTGACCGGAATCAGGCCATTCCGAGGTGCGGCTCGGCCAGTCGTCGAGGCCGGTGAGGAAGAGCATGGCTCCACTCAACCCCGCGGCGAGGGACGGCACATGAGTGCACGTACTCATGTGCGGGCGCGGGCGGATCCAGGCGCCTCAGTGGGTCGGCCCCCGGAGCCGTGCGGCACGTAGGCCCGTCCATGTCTCCGGCGCGGGGGACTCGCCCTCCACCCACCGGAACACAACGGGCCGTACTCCGGTGACGTCCGCGACCTTCCCAAGGAACACGAGAGGGAAAGAACCCCACCAAGCCCCACCCCCTCCCTCCCGCCTGTCGCGCAGACTCACTCCCGCGAGTGAATATGCCCGACTGGACTGGATTCGGGACCGGTTGCCTGCCCTACGCTCGGCGCGACACGACAACCGCAGACATGCGACGGCCCCCGCCGGGACTGGCATCCCGAAGCGAGGGCCTGACCACCGAGGAAGAAGAAGCTTCCTGATGGACACGCAAAACCCTAGCGCGCCCCCGCGCGCCCAGTCCCGTATCGCGGGCAAAAACCACCACCGGGGTACGCAGCCGCACGGCCGTCCCGGCGGTGTCATCCACGACAACACCCGCCACACGACCCGCTTCACGGTGATCGGCAACCATCTCGCCCAACACGCCGAGCTCTCAGGACTCGCGATCGGGCTGGCCGTCCACATCCAGTCGCTCCCCACAGGCGCCCGCGTCGACATCAGGACCCTCGCCGCCCGCTTCCCCGAAGGCCCCACCCGTATCGCCGGTGCCCTGCGCGAGCTGGAGACCCACGGCTACCTCCGCCGCACCCGCGAACGCACCCCCGACGGCCGCATCGTCACCCGAACCATCTCCTGCAACCAGCCCGGACACCACGGACCGGCGACCCGCACCCCCACGGATCCGGCCGTCCGGACAGCCGCTCGGGAGAAGTCCCCGACCCCCAGGCTCCTCCCCACCGTGCCCCGGCCCGCGCACCTCTCCCCCGGCCTCCTGCGGACCGCCACCGACCTTCTCGCCGGCCTCCGCCGCCACGACCCCCGCCTCCTCCTCTCCACCACCGACGCCGAGCACCTGGCCCCCGGAGTCGCCGCCTGGCTGGAACGCGACCTCACCCCCACCGCCGTACAGCACGCGCTGACCGTGGACCTGCCACCGGAAGGCCTACGCCGCCCAGCCGCCCTCCTCGCCCACCGGCTGACCGCACAGTTGCCGCCCCCGCCGCCGTTCCGCGTGCCCGCCCCGCCCCCGGCCGCACGACATCCGCTCCAGAACTGCGAGGGCTGCGACCGCGCCTTCCGTTCCCCCGTGCCCGGGCGCTGCCGCGACTGCCGATCCGATCTCCTGGACGCCGCCTAGCGTGAACCGGGCCGTGCTGGACTTCGTTCAGTCCATGGAGGACACCCTGTTCAGTCCATGGAGGACACACCCTTCACGGCAGGTCCGCGATCACCGAGGAGGGGATCCTCCGCGGCATGAGGTCGCCCGTGAAGCACCACGAACTCACCGCGCCGCGCCTCCGGAAACGCCCCGAAAAGGTGATGCCGGAGGGTCCCGTGGCCTCCGCCGGTACACCGAACCGCGGCTTCGAGGAACTGCGCCGGCCCTGACCCGAAGGGCGGCCCTCCCCACTCGCCACCCAGGCGCAGCCCGCCATCACTCCGCCTGGAGCACTCCCGCGCGACACCTCACCCCCGCCCGACGATGCTGAACGTATGGCAGAAGAAACCGTCACACTCCCCGGGCGGCCCGAGCAGCCCCTCCCGCCCGTTCGGGACTGGCCCGCCGGTGAACTGGACGCCACCGAGTTCGAACCGGTGCTCGCGGAGCTGATGCGGGAGGGGCCGCTGACGCGGATCCGGCTGCCGCACGGCGAGGGCTGGGCGTGGCTGGCGACGCGGCACGACGACGTGAAGATGATCACCAACGACCCCCGGTTCAGCCGGGCCGAGGCCGCCGTCCGTCAGGTCACCCGGCTGGCGCCGCACTTCGCGCCGCGGCCCGGCGCGCTGGCATGGGCCGACCAGCCCGACCACAACCGGCTGCGGCACGCCGTCTCGGCCGCCTACACGGTGAGCGCGGTCAAGCGGCTGCGTCCCCGTGCGCAGGAGATGCTCGACGCCCTGGTCGACGACATGGTGCGCGACGGGTCGCCCGCCGATCTCGTCGCGCGGGTCCTCGAACCCTTCCCGATCTCGGTCGTCTGCGAGGTCATGGGCGTACCCCTGGACGAGCGGCAGAAGCTGCACGCCTGGACGCGGGAGATCATCTCGACCGCGGGAGGAGCGGATGCCGCCGAGCTCGCCAAGAAGGGGCTGTTCGGGTGGATCGGACAGGCCGTCCGCGACCGCCGTGACGGCGACAGCGACAGCGACAGCGAGGACGTTCTGTCGCTGCTCGGCGCCGCCGTGCGGCGGGGCGAACTCGGCGAGGAGGAGGCGGTCAGCGTCGCCGGCCCGCTCCAGATCGGCGGAGAGGCCGTCACCAACAACTCCGGTCAGATGTTCTATCTCCTGCTGACCCGTCCCGACCTGCTGGAGCGCCTGCGCGACGAGCCCGCGTCACGCCCCGCGGCCGTCGAGGAGCTCCTGCGCTACATCCCGCACCGGGCCGCCGTGGGCCTGCCCCGGATCGCCACGGAGGACGTCGACCTCCGGGGTGTGCGCATCAGCGCGGGCGACGCCGTGTACGTCTCGTACCTCGCCGCGAACCGTGATCCGGCGGTCTTCCCCGACCCCGACCGGATCGACCTCGACCGGGACGCCGGCGCGCACGTGGCGTTCGGCAACGGTCCGCACTTCTGCACGGGTGCCGTCTTCTCCCGTATGCAGATCGAGCTGCTGCTCGACACCCTGCTGGAGCGCCTCCCGGAGCTGCGCCTCGCCGTGCCCGCCGACCAGGTCTCCTTCCGGCAGCGCACGATGATCCGCGGCCCGCTGGCGCTGCCCGTCGCCTGGTGACGTGACATGACATGAGGTGTCGTGAAGTGAAGTGACGTGACGCCCGGACACGAACGGGGGGGGCCCGCGGGGTGGCGGGGGGGGGCGGGGGGGTTGAGCTCAAGAG
>NZ_JBHWEL010000023.1:0-4394 GCF_042734135.1 Streptomyces sp. NPDC059668
GTGCGGGACCCGGGGGGCCCGCCGCCGCGGGGGGCCCGGGGCGCGCCCGCGGCGGGTCCGGGTTGCGCGCGGGGGGCCCGACCGCCCCCCGGCCCCCCCCGCCCGTGACTACGCCTTGTGTAGGCGGAAGGTCAGCGACAGGGACTCGTCGGTGAACGGGGCACCGTAGGCGTCGTCGGCCTGGCCCTGGGCGAAGTCCGTGGCGAGGACCTCGTCGGCGATGAGGTCGGAGTGCTCGGACAGGGCCGCGATGACGGCCGGGTCGGTGGACGTCCAGCGCAGCGCGATCCGGTCGGCCACGTCGAGGCCACTGTTCTTGCGGGCCTCCTGGATCAGGCGGATCGCGTCACGGGCGAGGCCCGCCTGACGCAGCTCCTCGGTGATCTCCAGGTCGAGGGCGACCGTGGCGCCGGAGTCGGACGCCACCGACCAGCCCTCGCGCGGGGTTTCCGTGATGATGACCTCGTCCGGGGCCAGGGTGACCGTCTCACCGTCGACCAGCACCGCGGCCGTGCCCTCGCGCAGGGCGAGGGAGAGAGCCGCCGCGTCCGTCTCGGCGATCGCCTTCGCGACGGCCTGGACGCCCTTGCCGAAACGCTTGCCGAGCGCGCGGAAGTTGGCCTTGGCCGTGGTGTCGACCAGCGAGCCGCCCACCTCGGAGAGCGAGGCGAGGCCGCTGACGTTCAGCTCCTCCGTGATCTGCGCGTGCAGTTCGGGGTCGAGGGAGTCGAAACCGGTCGCTGCGATCAGCGCACGGGACAGCGGCTGGCGGGTCTTGACGCCCGACTCCGCGCGGGTGGCACGGCCGAGTTCGACGAGGCGGCGGACCAGCACCATCTGCCGCGACAGCGCGGGGTCGATGGCGGACAGGTCCGGCTCCGGCCACGACGACAGGTGTACGGACTCGGGGGCGTCCGGCGTGACCGGCGCGATCAGGTCCTGCCAGACCCGCTCGGTGATGAACGGCGTCAGCGGGGCCATCAGGCGCGTCACGGTCTCGACGACCTCGTGCAGGGTGCGCAGCGCGGCCTTGTCGCCCTGCCAGAAGCGGCGGCGCGAGCGGCGCACGTACCAGTTGGACAGGTCGTCGACGAACGCCGAGAGGAGCTTTCCGGCGCGCTGGGTGTCGTAGGCCTCCAGGGCCTGCGTGACCTGGTCGGTGAGGGCGTGCAGCTCGGAGAGGAGCCAGCGGTCGAGGACCGGGCGGTCGGCCGGCGCCGGGTCCGCCTCGCTGGGCGCCCAGCCGGAGGTGCGGGCGTACAGGGCCTGGAAGGCGACCGTGTTCCAGTAGGTCAGGAGGGTCTTGCGGACGACCTCCTGGATGGTGCCGTGGCCGACCCGGCGGGCCGCCCAGGGGGAGCCGCCGGCGGCCATGAACCAGCGCACCGCGTCCGCGCCGTGCTGGTCCATGAGCGGGATCGGCTGCAGGATGTTGCCCAGGTGCTTGGACATCTTGCGGCCGTCCTCGGCGAGGATGTGGCCCAGGCACACCACGTTCTCGTAGGACGACTGGTCGAAGACGAGCGTGCCGACCGCCATCATCGTGTAGAACCAGCCGCGCGTCTGGTCGATGGCCTCCGAGATGAACTGCGCCGGGTAGCGGCTCTCGAAGATCTCCTTGTTCTTGTACGGGTAGCCCCACTGCGCGAACGGCATCGAACCCGAGTCGTACCAGGCGTCGATGACCTCGGGGACGCGGGTCGCCGTCGCCTCGCACTGCGGGCAGGTGAAGGTGACGGCGTCGATGTACGGGCGGTGCGGGTCCAGCTCCGACTGGTCGGTGCCGGTCAGCTCGGTCAGCTCCGCGCGGGAGCCGACGCAGGTGAGGTGGTCGTTCTCGCAGCGCCACAGCGGGAGCGGGGTGCCCCAGTAGCGGCTGCGGGACAGCGCCCAGTCGATGTTGTTGTTCAGCCAGTCGCCGAAGCGGCCGTGCTTGACCGACTCCGGGAACCAGTTGGTCTTCTCGTTCTCCTGGAGGAGACGGTCCTTGACGGCGGTGGTGCGGATGTACCAGGACGGCTGCGCGTAGTAGAGGAGCGCGGTGTGACAGCGCCAGCAGTGGGGGTAGCTGTGCTCGTACGGGACGTGCTTGAAGAGCAGCCCGCGGCCCTGGAGGTCCTCGGTGAGCTTTTCGTCCGCCTTCTTGAAGAAGACGCCGCCGACGAGCGGGACGTCCTCCTGGAAGGTGCCGTTCGGGCGGACGGGGTTGACCACCGGCAGCCCGTACGCGCGGCAGACCTTGAGGTCGTCCTCACCGAAGGCGGGGGACTGGTGGACCAGGCCCGTACCGTCCTCGGTCGTCACGTACTCCGCGTTCACCACGTAGTGGGCGGGCTCCGGGAACTCGACCAGCTCGAACGGGCGCTGATACGTCCAGCGCTCCATCTCGGCACCGGTGAAGGTCTCACCGGTGGTCTCCCAGCCCTCGCCGAGCGCCTTCTCGACGAGCGGCTCGGCGACGACGAGCTTCTCCTCGCCGTTCGTGGCGACCACGTAGGTGACGGTGGGGTGCGCGGCGACCGCGGTGTTGGAGACCAGCGTCCACGGGGTCGTCGTCCACACCAGGAGCGCGGCCTCGCCGGCCAGCGGGCCGGAGGTGAGCGGGAAACGGACGTACACGGAGGGGTCGACGATCGTCTCGTAGCCCTGCGCCAGCTCGTGGTCCGACAGGCCCGTCTCGTCGCGGGGGCACCACGGGGCGACGCGGTAGTCCTGGACCAGCAGCCCCTTGTTGAAGATCTCCTTCAGCGACCACCACACGGACTCCACGTACTCGGGGTCCATCGTGCGGTAGGCGTCGTCCAGGTCGACCCAGTAGCCCATGCGGTTCGTCAGGTCGGTGAAGGCGTCGGTGTGACGGGTCACGGACTCGCGGCACCGGGCGTTGAACTCGGCGATGCCGTACGCCTCGATGTCCTGCTTGCCCGTGAAGCCGAGCTCCTTCTCCACGGCGAGCTCCACCGGCAGGCCGTGGCAGTCCCAGCCGGCCTTGCGGGCCACGTGGTAGCCGCGCATGGTGCGGAAGCGAGGGAAGACGTCCTTGAAGACGCGTGCCTCGATGTGGTGCGCTCCCGGCATGCCGTTCGCGGTGGGCGGGCCCTCGTAGAACACCCATTCGGGGCGTCCCTCGGACCGCTCCAGGCTCTTGGCGAAGATCTTCTGCTCGCGCCAGAAATCGAGCACGGCGTGCTCGAGGGCGGGCAGGTCGACCTGGGCGGGCACCTGGCGGTACGTCGGCGTTGTCATCAGCGAGCTTCCTCCGGCGGACTTTCTGCCTTCCGTCCGGAGGGACGAGAGCCTGTGCCGCTGCCCAGCAGCTGCTGCGGACGCCGTGTGCGGCGTGCTCCCGCGGTACCACCCTCCTTGGCCCTCCGGCACGTGCTGTGCGCCGGTGAGCCCCCTCATTGGGGTCGCGATGCCGGGTCTACCGGCCGCCGCCTGTCGGCCACGGCTTTCTTCCGGCGGCTCCGGGGTGATCTTCGCGTCGCGCTCGCCCCCGGGCTTCCACCGTCCCCGGGTCGCTCCTGGCCGCGTACGCCGCTACTCGTCCCCATCCACGCTTCTCGCTCCGGCCAGTGTACGGCGCCGCGCGCACGGCGGCCGACCGGTTTTCCGGAGTCCGCGGCCGGTGCGGGCCGGGCGTCCCGGTCCCGGGCGGCCTGACCCGAATGGGGCGGCACCGCGTTCCGTGTTCCCGGACGACGGGTCCGGCGGATTACCCGGCGGGGAGCTGGGCACAACGCATGCAGGCTCGTCAGGTGGGACCTGCGGGGCGGCCGGAAGGTGGGCGTGCCCCGTTGCCGCGGGCCGGAAGTCGATTTATCGTCCCAGAGCGATTTGCGCGCAAGATCACAATATGTGAAGGGGCCGCGGCCATGGTGGCGAAAAAGACCGCCGTACAGCAGTCGGCGTCCGGAAGATCCACGGGTCCGGCGGCCAAGGACGTGGGGGGCAAGAAGAGCGCACAGCGGGCACCGGCGGAGCACGGGGGCGGCACGGCACCGGTGAGCAGGGCCACCGGGGAAACGGGTGCCAGGAAGACCGTCGCCGAGAAGACGGCCACCAAGAGGACGGTGGCCGAGAAGTCCGTCCCGGAGGAACCGGGACCGGGACCGGGGGAGGCCGCCACCGCGAAGGGCGGCACTTCGAAGCGGGCCGCCGGGAGCGCGGCCGGGAAGCGTGCCGGTACGGCCAGGAAGGCCACCGGTACGGCCGGGAAGAGCACGGGTACGGCGAGGAAGAACGCGAGCAGGGCGAAGAAGACGGCCGCCTCCGCGGCCGAGGACGCGGCCCCGGCCGCGAAGACGACCGGAGCCCCCACCGTGGTTGCGAAAAAGTCCCCAGGCCCACCCCCCCCGCCCCGGCACCCCCCCCCCACTCGGACGCGAGCTACG
>NZ_JBHWEL010000023.1:4404-43474 GCF_042734135.1 Streptomyces sp. NPDC059668
CCCTGGACGCCCCCGGTTCCGGGGGGATCGCGCCGGGTTCCGGGGTGAAACACCGCGTGCGGGCCCAACCAGCGGCCCCCCCCGGGGGCGGTGGCCGCGGCCCGGGCCGCGAAGACGACGGGAGCCCCGACGGTGGTTGCGAAGAAGACCCCTGGCACGGCCACGGCGGCCGGGAAGCCCACCGCGCTCCCCAAGGCGCGGATCTCCGCGGTGGAGCCCGGCGAGCTCGCGGTACGCCCCGGTGAGGACCCCTGGACCCCGGAGGAGGTCGCGGCCGCACGCGCGGAGCTCCAGTCCGAGGCGCTGCGGCTGAGCACCGAGATCACGTCGTCGGAGGAGTCGCTCGCCGGCCTGATGCGCGACTCCGGGGACGGCGCGGGCGACGACCAGGCGGACACCGGCACGAAGAACATCACCCGCGAGTCGGAGATGGCGCTGGCGGCCAACGCGCGCGAGATGCTCGTCCAGACCGAGCGCGCCCTGGAGAAGCTCGACGCGGGCACGTACGGGCTCTGCGAGAGCTGTGGCGAACCCATCGGCAAGGCCCGGATGCAGGCCTTCCCGCGCGCCACCCTGTGCGTCGAATGCAAGCAGAAGCAGGAACGCCGGTACTGAACGGCGTGGGAGGGCTCCTGCGCACGTGAATGCCGGGAGGTGTGACGTACCCTCGTCCTCAGTCAGGCACCTAGGTCGAGGGACTCACTCACGTGGCAGAGGCGGAGCGCATCATCGGTACGCCGGATTCCCCAGGAGCGGCGGGGTCCGAGCCGGAGCAGTCCGACAGGAACACGACGCCGGGCGACCGCGCCGGGTCCGGCGAGCCGTCCCCGGCCGAGCGGTCCGGGACGGACGACGGAACGGCGGCCCAGCGGCCGAAGGGCAAGCGCAGGATCGCCGTCCTGTTCACCGTCGCCGTGCTGGCGTACGCCCTCGACCTCGGCAGCAAGCTGCTCGTGGTCGCCAGGCTTGAGCACCACGCGCCGATCGAGATCGTCGGGGACTGGCTGAAGTTCGAGGCCATCCGCAACGCGGGCGCCGCCTTCGGCTTCGGCGAGGCGTTCACGATCATCTTCACGATGATCGCCGCGGCGGTGATCATCGTGATCGCCCGGCTCGCGCGCAAGCTCTACAGCCTGCCCTGGGCCATCGCGCTCGGCCTGCTGCTGGGCGGTGCGCTGGGCAATCTCACCGACCGGATCTTCCGCTCGCCCGGCGTCTTCGAGGGCGCGGTCGTCGACTTCATCGCCCCCAAGCACTTCGCCGTCTTCAACCTGGCCGACTCGGCGATCGTGTGCGGCGGCATCCTCATCGTGCTGCTGTCCTTCCGCGGGCTGGACCCCGACGGGACCGTGCACAAGGACTGACGAGGGCCGACAGGCCCCGACGAGCCCCGACAAGCCCTGGCAGGCACCGGCGCGGACCGGCCGCCGGGGCTCGTCGGGGCTCTCTCGTGGGCACTGGCGTTCGGTCTCTGGTCAGGGGCTGTCCGACCGGTCCGGCATACTCGACGGGTGAGCACCGTTCCCGAGATCCGTACCCTGCCCGTGCCCGACGGCCTGGAGGGCGAGCGCGTCGACGCCGTCATCTCCCGGATGTTCGGCTTCTCCCGCACGAAGGCCGCCGAGCTCGCCGCGGCGGGGAAGGTCACGGTCGACGGTTCGGTGGTCGGCAAGTCCGAGCGGTTGCACGGCGGCGCCTGGCTGGAAGTCGAGATGCCGCAGGCTCCCGCCCCGGTGCAGATCGTCGCCGAGCCCGTCGAGGGCATGGAGATCGTGCACGACGACGATGACGTGGTCGTGATCGTCAAGCCGGTCGGCGTCGCCGCGCATCCCAGCCCGGGCTGGTCGGGACCGACCGTGATCGGCGGTCTCGCGGCCGCCGGGTACCGCATCTCCACCTCGGGCGCCTCCGAGCGCCAGGGCATCGTGCACCGGCTCGACGTGGGCACCTCCGGCCTGATGGTGGTCGCCAAGTCCGAGTACGCGTACACGTCGCTCAAGCGCCAGTTCAAGGAGCGCACGGTCGACAAGCGCTACCACGCCCTCGTGCAGGGCCACCCGGACCCGACGAGCGGCACCATCGACGCCCCCATCGGCCGGCATCCGAACCACGACTACAAGTGGGCGGTCACGGCCGAGGGCAAGCCGTCGGTCACGCACTACGACCTGGTGGAGGCGTTCCGCGCGGCCTCCCTGCTCGACATCAAGCTGGAGACCGGGCGCACCCACCAGATCCGCGTCCACATGTCGGCCCACCGTCACCCGTGCGTCGGGGACCTGACCTACGGCGCCGACCCCACGCTCGCGAAGCGTCTGGGCCTCACCCGGCAGTGGCTGCACGCGGTCCGGCTCGGCTTCGAGCACCCGGGGGACGGCCGGTGGGTCGAGTTCGGGTGCGAGTATCCCGAGGACCTGCAGAAGGCTCTCGACAAGGTGCGTGAGGAGAGCAACGCATGACCGTCCCGTACACGCTGCGGGTGGCCGGGGACGCCGCCGACCGCGAGGCGTGCTTCGCGGTGCGCAAGGAGGTCTTCGTCGCCGAACAGGGCGTCAGCGAGGACATCGAGTACGACGCCTACGACGCCGGGGCGCTGCATGTGCTGGCCGTCCGTGACGACGGCACGCCGCTGGGCACCGGGCGGCTCCTGCACGGCGAGGACGCCGTCGCGAAGACCGGCGGCGACCCGCGGGTGGGCTCGCTGGGCCGGCTCGCCGTGGCCAAGGAGGCGCGCGGGCTGGGCGTGGGGGTCGCGCTGGTCGGCGCCATCGAGGACGCGGCACGCGCGCGTGGGCTCACGGCGGTGGATCTGCACGCGCAGACGCATGCGCTGGGCTTCTACGAGCGGCTCGGATACGTGGCGTACGGCGAGGAGTTCCTCGACGCGGGGATCGACCACCGGGCGATGCGCAAGACCTTGTGAGAGGTGTCCGGGAGGGCCTGCCAGGCGGGCATCGCCGTAGCGGCGTGGCAGGCTTGGGGTCCGGCCCCTCCTTGATCGCCTAGACCTCGCGGAGCGCTGACCGTGGATCAGTTGGCCCTGTTGTTCGTGCTGTTGCTCGGGGCCGTGGTGAGCGTCCCGGTGGGGGACCGCTGGAAGCTGCCGGCGCCGGTGCTGATGACGCTCCTCGGGATCGTGCTGGCCGTACTGGACTTCGTGCCCAATGTGGACATCCGGCCGGACCTGATCCTGCCCCTGCTGTTGCCGCCGCTGCTGTACGCGTCGGTGCGGCGGACCTCGTGGCGACAGTTCACCGCCAACAAGCGGCCGATCTTCCTGCTGGCCGTGGCCCTGGTGTTCCTCACCACCGCGGCGGTGGCGGTCGTCGCCAACACGATCGTGCCGGGGCTGCCGCTCGCCGCCGCCGTGGCGCTGGGCGCGCTCGTAGCGCCACCCGACCCGGTCGCGGCCACCGCCGTCGCGGGCCAGCTCGGACTGCCCCGCCGCCTGGTGTCGATCCTGGAGGGCGAGGGGCTCTTCAACGACGTGACGGCCATCGTGCTCTACCACGTCGCGATCGCGGCCGCCGTGAGCGGGTCCTTCTCGCCGTGGCGGGCCGGGCTCGACCTGGTGCTGTCCGCGGTCGTCGCGGTCGCCGCCGGAGTCGGCCTGGGGTGGGCGGCGAACAAGCTGATGGACATGCTCGGCGACGCCACACTGCAGATCGGGCTGACCCTGCTGGTGCCCTACGCCGCGTACGTACTGGCGGAGGAGCTGCACGGCTCCGGGGTGCTCGCGGTGCTCACCACCGCGCTCTTCCTGGCGGAGTACGCGACCGACGCCGACGACGTCATGACACGGCTCGCCGGGCACACGTTCTGGGACGTGGTGGACACGCTCGTCACCGGCGTCGCGTTCGGACTGATCGGGCTGGAGCTGCACAACGCGATCCGGACGGCGGCCGGCCGGTGGGGCGAGATGCTCGGGTGGTCGGCCGCGATCGTCGCCGTCGTCGTGCTCGTACGGCTGGCGTGGCTGCTGCCGGCGACGTGGCTGACGAAACGGCTGCACGCGAAACGGGACTACGACGAGGAGATCCCCACCTCGTGGCGGGAGACCGTGGTGATGTGGTGGTCGGGGATGCGGGGGGTGGCCTCCGTGGCCCTCGCGCTGGCGGTTCCGCTGAAGATGGACGACGGGTCGCCGTTCCCCGACCGGGACGAGATCGTGTTCATCGCGTTCGGCGTGATCATGGCGACGCTCGTGCTCCAGGGGCTCACGCTGCCGTGGCTCGTCAGACGGCTCGGGGTGCGGGCCGACGAGGATGTCGAGAAGGCCTTCGAGAAGGAGCTGGCGATCCGTGCCGCCAAGGCCGCGAAGCGGCGGCTGAAGGAGATCGAGGAGGTCGAGGAGCTGTCGGAGGAGGTCTCCGAACAGCTGTTGCGGCGGGCTTTCGACATCGGGACGCGGATCAGTCCGGACCTGGGGGACGAGGAGCGGCGCGAGGCGTACGAGCAGCGGGCGCGACGGATGAAGCGGATCCGCCGTATCCAGGGGGAGATGATGAGCGCGGCCCGGCACGAGGTGCTGTCCGCGCGCAGTGAGCCGGGCGCGGACCCGGAGATCGTGGACCGGGTGCTGCGCCATCTGGACGTGCGCAGTCTGCGCTGACGACGCGCCGGCCCTGGGGCCCGTCCTCCCGCCCGATACCCGTCCGTCTCCGGTTCGTCGGATGGGGCGGGAAGCCTGGGGGCCTCGCTCGCGGCGGCCGCGGGCGGGAGATCGGGTGGCCGGTGGGGTCAGCCGCGTCCCGGACCGGTGCGCGGAGGGCCGGCGGTGTGGGCGTGGCTGTGGCGGGTGGTCGCCGCGCCGTCGGGCTCGGTGCGGGTCGGGCCGGGGAGCTGCCCCGGCGGCAGCACCGCCTCCGCCGTGTTGACGCGGGGGAGGGCGTAGGGATGCTTCTCGGCCAGCCAGCGGATCATCTGCTCGCGCACCGTCACCCGTACCGTCCAGATGTCGTCCGCGTCCTTGGCCGTGACCAGGGCGCGCACCTGGATGGTGTTGGGCGTCGAGTCCGTGACCGCCAGACCGTAGTCACGGCCGTCCCAGGCCGGGCACTCGCGCAGGATGTCCCGCAGCTTCTCCCGCATGACCTCCACCGGCGCGCTGTGGTCGAGGTGGAAGAAGACGATGCCGGTCATCTGCGGGGTGCCGCGGGACCAGTTCTCGAAGGGCTTCGAGGTGAAGTACGACACCGGCATGGTGATCCGGCGCTCGTCCCAGGTCCGGACCGTCAGGAACGTCAGAGTGATCTCCTCGACCGTGCCCCACTCGCCGTCCACCACGACCGTGTCCCCGAGACGCACCATGTCGCCGAAGGCGATCTGGAGCCCGGCGAAGAGATTCGCCAGCGTGGACTGGGCGGCGACACCGGCGACGATGCCGAGGATGCCGGCCGAGGCGAGCAGTGAGGCGCCGGCCGCGCGCATCGCCGGGAAGGTGAGCAGCATCGCGGCGATCGCGACCACACCGACGACGGCGGTGACCACCCGCTGGATCAGCGCGACCTGGGTGCGCACCCGGCGCACCCGCGCCGGATCGCGGTGGGCGTTCGCGTAGCGGGAGTACGAGGTGTCGACGACCGCGGTCGCGATGCTCACCACCAGCCAGGCCGCGGCGCCGATCAGGATGAGGGTCAGGGTCCTGCCGATGCCGACCCGGTGCTCCACCAGCAGCTTCGCCTGGTCGTACGAGCCTCTCAGCAGAGCCGCGAACAGGACCAGCTGGAAGGGGATGCGGCCGCGGCGGAGCAGTCCCCACAGGGAGGTCTCGCTGTGACGGTCGTCCACCCGGCGCAACAGGCGGTCCACGGACCACCCGATGAGCAGTGCGAGGACGACCGAGCCGCCGACGACGATCACCGGGCGCAGTACGTTCTCCATGCCTGAGAACGTAACCGGCCAGAGGCACTCATGAACATGTGTTCTCGCGAGCGAACGGGGTACGCCCCGTGCCCGTCGCTGTCGGTGCCGGCTGGCACCATGGGACGCATGACCATCATGCTCTTTCACTCGACGCACGGTCTGCGGCCTGCGGTGCGCGCGGCGGCGGACCGGCTGCGGGCCGCGGGACACGAGGTGTGGACGCCCGACCTCTTCGAGGGGCGCACCTTCGAGACCGTGGAGGAGGGCATGGCCTTCAAGGACGAGATCGGCAAGGTCGAGCTGCTCAAGCGGGCGGTCCTGGCCGCCGCGCCCTATTCGGACCGCGGTCTGGTCTACGCCGGGTTCTCCCTCGGCGCCTCCCTCGCGCAGACCCTGGCCCTCGGCGACGAGAAGGCCCGCGGGCTGCTCCTGCTGCACGGCACGTCGGACATCGCGGAGAACGCGTCGGTGGACGAGCTGCCGGTCCAGCTCCATGTCGCCGAGCCCGACCAGTTCGAGACGGACGACTGGCTGGGCGCCTGGTATCTGCAGATGCGGAGAGCGGGCGCCGACGTGGAGATCTACCGGTACGCGGGTGCCGGCCACCTCTACACCGACCCCGAGCTGCCCGACTACGACGCCGAGGCGGCCGAGGCCACCTGGAAGGTGGCGCTCGGCTTCCTCGACAGCCTCTAGCCGTAGCCGTAGCCGTAGCCGTAGCCGTAGGCCTGTTCCGGCGCCGGCGCCGGAACAGGCGACCCGTGGCTAGACCGGGTCGTAGGTCCGTTCCACCGTCTGCGATCCGCTCGGCGTGCGGTACGAACGGGCCCAGGACGAGGTGGCGTTCGGGTTCGCGCGGTCGGAGATCACGTAGTAGTCCATCTGCGCCCGGGCGGGGGTGACGTCCAGGACGCCGTACCCGTGGCGGTCGGTGTCGACCCAGTGGACGTGCCAGTTCGCCGCGCGGATGACGGGGGAGGCGATCGCCGAGACGACGCCCTCGGGGACCTTGACGATGTCGTCGAGGTTGTCCGAGGTCATCGAGGTGACCACGAACTCCGTGGCGGCGGAGGGGGACAGCGGGTAGGTGCCGGCGTCCACCGGCACGTCGTTGGCCCACGCCATGTGGATGTCACCGGTCAGGAAGACCGTGTTGCGGATGGCGTGGGAGCGCAGGTGCGCGAGGAGTTCACGGCGGTCGTCGGTGTAGCCGTCCCACTGGTCGGTGTTGAGGGCGATGCCCTCCTGGGGCAGACCGAGCAGCTTGGCGAGCGGTTTGAGCAGGTCGGCGGAGAGGGATCCCACCGCGAAGGGCGAGATCATTACCGAGTTGCCGACCAGCCGCCAGGTGGTGTCCGAGGCCTTGAGCCCGGACTTCAGCCAGTCGAGCTGCGCGCGGCCGGTGATCGTACGGTCCGGGTCGTCGACCGAGCCGCTGGCCGTGGACGCCTGCTGGGACCGGAACGAGCGCAGGTCGAGCAGGGAGAGGTCGGCGAGCTTGCCGAAGCGCAGCCGGCGGTAGGTGGTGCCCTCGATCGCCGGGCGGACCGGCATCCACTCGAAGTAGGCCTGCTTCGCGGCGGCCTGACGTGCGGTCCAGGTGCCCTCGGCGCCCTCGGTGTGGTTGACGGCGCCGCCCGACCAGGCGTTGTCGGCGAACTCGTGGTCGTCCCAGATCGCCACGACCGGCGCCTTGTGGTGCAGGGCCTGGAGGTCCGGGTCGGTCTTGTAACGGCCGTGCCGGGTGCGGTAGTCGGCGAGGGTGAGGATCTCGCCCGCGGGGGAGTGCGGCCGTACGACGGTGCCGCGGGTCCCGTACTCGCCGGACTTGTACTCGTAGATGTAGTCGCCGAGGTGCAGCCAGGCGTCGAGGTCGCCCCGGGCCGCGAGGTGGCGGTACGCCGCGAAGTAGCCGGCCTCCCAGTTGGAGCAGGAGACCACGCCGAAGCGCAGGCCGGCCACGGAGGCGTCGGCGGCCGGGGTGGTGCGGGTGTGGGCGACGGGGGAGTCGGTGCCGCCCGCCGAGAACCGGAACCAGTAGTCGGTGGCCGGTTCCAGGCCGCGGATGTCGGCCTTGACGGTGTGGTCGGAGGCGGCCGTCGCGGTGAGGGAGCCCTTGGCGACGACCGTGGTGAACGCCTTGTCCTTGGCGACGGTCCAGCTGACCTCGGTGTCCGGGCCGATGCCGGAGCCCGGTATCGCCGCGGAGGTGGGGGTCACCCGGGTCCACAGCAGGATGCCGTCCGGGAGCGGGTCACCGGAGGCGACGCCGTGCAGGAAGGCGGGAGCCTCGGCGGCGCGGGCCGGCAGGGCGGCCGCGAGCGGGGCGGCGAGAACGGCGGTGGCGGCCGCGGCCTTGACGACCGTACGGCGGCGCGGGGCGCGGGAGTTGACGGCGCCCGAGGGGTCGGATGAGCTCAAACGACTGGTCACGAGCGGTCAGGTTACCGACCGGTACGCACAAAGAGCGGGCGAACCGAGAAAGTTCGCCCGCTCTTCGGCTGTTGGACAATTTCGGCCTGGCGCCTCGCCGCGGGCGGCGCCCCGACCGGTCGGTCCGAGGGGTCAGGCCGCGAGTGCCTTGTCGATGGCCGTCGTGAAGTCGGCGACGGTCATCGGGGCGTTCTTGCCGTCGGAGCCCGTCAGCGTCTTGCCGTCCATCTTCAGGGTCGGGGTGCCCTGGACGCCGCTCTTGTTGAACTTCTCGGACATGTCGAGCGCCCACTTATCGTAGGTGCCGTCCTTCACGGCCTTCTGGAAGGCCGCGTTGCCCTTGAGGGCGGAGACCGTGTCCGCGACCTTGATCAGGTAGTCGTCGCTCTTGAACTTGTCGTCCGTCTCCTCCGGGTGGTACTTCGCCGAGTACAGCGCGGTCTTGTACTCGAGGAAGGCCTCGGGGCTCACGTTCAGCGCGGCGCCCATGGCGCTGAGGGCGTTCTTCGAACCCTCACCGGGGCTGCCGTTGTCGATGAACGTGGCGCCGACGTACTCGATCTTGAACTTGCCGTCGTCGAAGTCCTTCTTGACGGTGCTGCCGACGGTCTGCTCGAACTGGGCGCAGATCGGGCAGCGGGGGTCCTCGTACATCACCAGGGTCTTCTTGGCGGTGCTCTTGCCGAGCACGACGGTGGTGCCGTCGGCGCCGGTGGTGTTGGCCGGCTTGACGAGCTTGTCGTCCTTGGCGGCCTCCCAGTACCCGGGCTTGTTGTTCTGTACGACCGCGTAGCCGACGCCGCCCGCTATCGCGAGGACGGCGACGATGCCGCCGGCCACGATGGCCTGGCGCTTGATCCTGTCGCGCTTGGCCTGGCGCTCGCGCTCGATGCGCAGCTTCTCGCGCGCCGCCGACTTGGCCGCCTGGCTGTTCCGCTTGCTCATGTTGGTGATCTCCATGGGGGCGCGTACTCGTCGTACGCGGGATACGTAAGGGGGACCGCTGGTGCTCAGGTGCTGTCGCTCAGGTGAGAGCGGCCGAGCGGGGCGGGCCACGCCGTCCCAGTGAGTGCACGAACAGGCGGGTACGGGCGGGGGCGCTCCGGCGCGCGGGGCGCGGGAGCCGGCGTACCGGGGTCAGCCGCACGGTCACCGCGGCGACCGCGATCAGCAGCGGCCGGAAGGTGGACGCGGCCACGGCCCGCAGCAGCTGGTCCAGCGCTCGCTCGCCGCGGCGCAGCCAGGCGGCGGCGAGCAGCCCGACGCCGACGTGCGCGGCGAGCAGCAGCCAGGCGGCGGCCGGGTCGGTGTGCACGAGCAGGCCGGCGGCGCGGTCGCCGCTGCCGCCGGTCACGCGGGCCAGCGGGGCGCCCACGCTGCCGCCGCACAGCACGTCGAGGCCGACGGCGCGCAGCGGGCCCGCGACCGGGCCGCCCGCCCTGCCGTAGCAGACGTGCTGGCCCGTGGTGAACACCGTGTCGGCGGCCAGCTCCAGCGGGACGAGCAGGGCCGCGATCCGCCCGAAGCCGCGCTCGCGGCCCGCCAGCGCGTACGCGATGACGAAGACGGCGGCGCTGATCGCGGCCACGGTGCCCAGCGGCAGCGCGACCCGGGACAGCAGCACGTGCGACGCGGCGGAGAGCGTCACGACGACGGCCGTGAACAGTGCCGCGCGCACGGCTCTGAGCTGGGTCCCGGATATGTCCATAGCGGAGCCGAGTGTCCCACGGGCTCCCGTAAGAGCCCCCTAAAGGGTTCCTATGCGTTACGGGAGCGTTGTGAGTCCGTCGTCCGGCGTGCCTACAGGCCGGGGATCCGGCCGTTGCGGAACAGGTCCACGAAGATCTGGTGGTCGCCGCGCGCGCGTGCGCCGTAACTGTGCGCGAAGTCGACCAGGAGGGCGGCGAAGCCCTCCTCGTCGGCCGCGATCGCCGCGTCGATGGCCCGCTCCGTGGAGAACGGGACCAGCTCCGAGTGGCCGCTCTCGTCGTCGGCCGCCGCGTGCATCGCGGCCGTGGCCCGGCCGAGGTCCGCGACGACCGAGGCGATCTCCTCCGGGTCGTCGATGTCGCTCCAGTCCAGGTCCACCGCGTACGGCGAGACCTCGGCGACGAGCTGGCCCGCGCCGTCCAGCTCGGTCCAGCCCAGCCACGGGTCGGCGTGCGCCTGGAGCGCGCGCTGGGAGATCACCGTGCGGTGGCCCTCGTGCTGGAAGTAGTCGCGGATCGAGGAGTCCGTGATGTGCCGGGAGACGGCCGGGGTCTGGGCCTGCTTGATGTAGATCACGACGTCGTTCTCGAGCGCGTCGCTGTTGCCCTCCAGCAGGATGTTGTACGAGGGCAGACCGGCCGAGCCGATGCCGATGCCGCGGCGGCCGACGACGTCCTTCACGCGGTACGAGTCGGGGCGGGCGAGCGAGGACTCGGGGAGCGTCTCCAGGTAGCCGTCGAAGGCGGCGAGCACCTTGTAGCGGGTGGCCGCGTCCAGCTCGATGGAGCCGCCGCCGGGGGCGAAGCGGCGCTCGAAGTCACGGATCTCGGTCATCGAGTCGAGCAGCCCGAAGCGGGTCAGCGAGCGGGCGTCGCGCAGCGCGTCCAGCAGCGGGCCCTCGGCGGTGTCGAGGGTGAAGGGCGGCACCTCGTCGCTCTTGGCGCCGGTGGCGAGGGAGTGGATGCGCTCGCGGTAGGCGGTCGCGTACACCGTGACCAGCTCGGTGATCTGGTCGTCACTGAGCGCCTTGGCGTAGCCGATGAGCGCCACGGAGGCGGCGAAGCGCTTGAGGTCCCAGGTGAAGGGGCCGACGTACGCCTCGTCGAAGTCGTTCACGTTGAAGATCAGACGGCCCTGGGCGTCCATGTACGTGCCGAAGTTCTCCGCGTGCAGGTCGCCGTGGATCCACACCCGGGAGGTCCGCTCGTCCAGGTACGGGCCGCCCCGCCGGTCGGCCTCCAGGTCGTGGTAGAAGAGCCCCGCCGTGCCCCGGTAGAACGCGAAGGCGGAGGCCGCCATCTTGCGGAACTTCACGCGGAACGCGGCCGGGTCGGCGGCCAGGAGCTCGCCGAAGGCGGTGTCGAAGACGGCGAGGATCTGCTCGCCGCGTTGCTCGGCGCTGAGCTGCGGGACCGACATCGCTGGGTGCCTCCTGGTGCAGGTGGTGCGTGACATGAGGGAAGGACGACAGGGCCGCCCACCCGGGACGGACGTCTTCGTCCTCCCAACGGACGAAGGTACGCGGGAGTGCCCGCGTTCCCCGCACGAAGGTACGGCCGATCCGGCCGCCCGTCACCCGGCCACCACCGTCTCGCGGCGCCTGCGGGCACCTCGCGTCGCAGTGTTCATCTCGGCTGTCAGTCGCGCGTCATAGACTTCGACGCTGTCCCCCCAGACTGTCGCCGATCGTTCTTCTTGGAGGCCGAAACCGTGTCGAAGCCGCCGTTCACGCACCTGCACGTCCACACCCAGTACTCGCTGCTGGACGGTGCCGCGCGGCTCAAGGACATGTTCGATGCCTGCAATGAGATGGGCATGACACACATCGCCATGAGCGACCACGGCAACCTGCACGGGGCGTACGACTTCTTCCACACGGCCAAGAAGGCCGGCGTCACGCCGATCATCGGCATCGAGGCGTACGTCGCCCCGGAGTCCCGGCGCAACAAGCGCAAGATCCAGTGGGGCCAGCCGCACCAGAAGCGCGACGACGTGTCCGGTTCCGGCGGTTACACCCACAAGACGATCTGGGCCGCGAACCGGACGGGACTGCACAACCTCTTCAAGCTCTCCTCGGACGCGTACGCCGAGGGCTGGCTCCAGAAGTGGCCCCGGATGGACAAGGAGACCATCTCCCAGTGGTCCGAGGGGCTCATCGCCTCCACCGGCTGCCCCTCGGGCGAGCTCCAGACCCGGCTGCGCCTCGGCCAGTTCGACGAGGCCCTGAAGTCGGCCGCCGAGTACCAGGACATCTTCGGCAAGGACCGCTACTTCCTGGAGCTGATGGACCACGGCATCGAGATCGAGCGCCGGGTCCGCGACGGCCTCCTGGAGATCGGCAAGAAGCTCGGCATCCCGCCCCTGGTGACCAACGACTCGCACTACACGTACGCGCACGAGGCGACCGCGCACGACGCCCTGCTCTGCATCCAGACCGGCAAGAACCTCTCCGACCCGGACCGCTTCCGCTTCGACGGCACCGGCTACTACCTGAAGACGACGGACGAGATGTACGCCGTCGACTCCTCGGACGCCTGGCAGGAGGGCTGCGCCAACACCCTCCTGGTGGCCGAGCAGATCGACACCACCGGCATGTTCGTCGAGAAGAACCTCATGCCGAAGTTCGACATCCCGGACGGCTTCACCGAGGTCACCTGGTTCCAGGAGGAGGTGCGCCTCGGCATGGAGCGCCGCTTCCCCGGCGGCGTCCCCGAGGACCGCCAGAAGCAGGCCGAGTACGAGATGGACGTCATCATCCAGATGGGGTTCCCGGGGTACTTCCTCGTCGTCGCCGACTTCATCATGTGGGCCAAGAAGCAGGGCATCGCGGTGGGCCCCGGCCGTGGCTCCGCCGCCGGCTCGATCGTCGCGTACGCCATGGGCATCACGGACCTCGACCCGATCCCGCACGGACTGATCTTCGAGCGGTTCCTCAACCCCGAGCGCGTCTCCATGCCCGACGTCGACATCGACTTCGACGAGCGTCGGCGCGTCGAGGTGATCAGGTACGTGACCGAGAAGTACGGCTCCGACAAGGTCGCCATGATCGGCACGTACGGCAAGATCAAGGCGAAGAACGCCATCAAGGACTCCGCGCGCGTGCTGGGCTACCCGTACGCCATGGGAGACCGGCTCACCAAGGCGATGCCCGCCGACGTCCTCGGCAAGGGCATCGACCTGAACGGCATCACCGACCCCTCGCACCCCCGCTACAGCGAGGCGGGCGAGATCCGGGCGATGTACGAGAACGAACCGGACGTGAAGAAGGTCATCGACACCGCCAAGGGCGTCGAGGGCCTGGTCCGGCAGATGGGCGTGCACGCGGCCGGCGTCATCATGTCCAGCGAGCCCATCGTCGACCACGCACCGGTCTGGGTACGGCACACGGACGGCGTGACCATCACGCAGTGGGACTACCCGCAGTGCGAGTCGCTCGGCCTGCTGAAGATGGACTTCCTCGGCCTGCGCAACCTGACGATCATGGACGACGCCGTCAAGATGGTGAAGTCCAACAAGGGCATCGACCTCGACCTGCTGGCCCTCCCGCTCGACGACCCGACGACCTTCGAACTCCTCCAGCGCGGCGAGACCCTCGGCGTCTTCCAGTTCGACGGCGGCCCCATGCGTTCCCTGCTGCGCCTGATGAAGCCCGACAACTTCGAGGACATCTCCGCCGTCTCGGCGCTCTACCGTCCCGGCCCGATGGGCATGGACTCGCACACGAACTACGCGCTCCGCAAGAACAAGCTCCAGGAGATCACCCCCATCCACAAGGAGCTGGAGGAGCCCCTCCAGGAGGTCCTGGCGGTCACCTACGGTCTGATCGTCTACCAGGAGCAGGTGCAGAAGGCGGCCCAGATCATCGCGGGGTACTCGCTCGGCGAGGCCGACATCCTGCGCCGCGTGATGGGCAAGAAGAAGCCCGACGAACTGGCGAAGAACTTCGTCCTCTTCCAGAAGGGCGCCCGGGACAAGGGCTACAGCGACGAGGCGATCCAGGCCCTGTGGGACGTGCTGGTCCCCTTCGCCGGCTACGCGTTCAACAAGGCGCACTCGGCCGCGTACGGGCTGGTCTCCTACTGGACCGCCTACCTGAAGGCCAACTACCCGGCCGAGTACATGGCCGGCCTGCTCACCTCGGTCAAGGACGACAAGGACAAGTCCGCGATCTATCTCAACGAGTGCCGGCGCATGGGCATCAAGGTGCTGCCGCCCAACGTCAACGAGTCCGAGCAGAACTTCGCCGCCCAGGGCGACGACGTGATCCTCTTCGGCCTCTCCGCCGTCCGCAACGTCGGCACGAACGTCGTCGAGTCGATCATCAAGAGCCGCAAGGCCAAGGGGAAGTACGCCTCCTTCCCCGACTACCTCGACAAGGTCGAGGCCGTCGCCTGCAACAAGCGCACCACGGAATCGCTCATCAAGGCGGGCGCGTTCGACACCATGGGGCACACCCGCAAGGGCCTCACCGCGCAGTTCGAGCCGATGATCGACAACGTGGTGCAGGTCAAGCGCAAGGAGGCCGAGGGCCAGTTCGACCTCTTCGGTGGCATGGGCGACGAGGACACCAGCGAGCCCGGCTTCGGGCTCGACGTCGAGTTCACGACCGACGAGT
Source organism: Streptomyces sp. NPDC059668 (assembly GCF_042734135.1). Taxonomy (NCBI): domain Bacteria; kingdom Bacillati; phylum Actinomycetota; class Actinomycetes; order Kitasatosporales; family Streptomycetaceae; genus Streptomyces; species Streptomyces sp. NPDC059668. The sequence goes on from NZ_JBHWEL010000023.1 coordinate 19,025, forward strand.
GGGACAAGGCCTACCTGCTCGCCCAGGAGCGGGAGATGCTCGGTCTGTACGTCTCCGACCACCCGCTCTTCGGTCTGGAGCACGTGCTGTCCGACAAGGCCGACGCGGGCATCTCCCAGCTCACCGGCGGCGAGCACGCCGACGGTGCCGTCGTCACCATCGGCGGCATCATCTCCGGTCTGCAGCGCAAGATGACCAAGCAGGGCAACGCCTGGGCGATCGCCACCGTGGAGGACCTCGCGGGCTCCATCGAGTGCATGTTCTTCCCCGCGACCTACCAGCTGGTGTCCACCCAACTCGTCGAGGACGCGGTCGTCTTCGTCAAGGGGCGCCTCGACAAGCGCGAGGACGTGCCGCGCCTGGTCGCGATGGAACTCCAGGTCCCCGACCTGTCCAACGCGGGCACCAACGCGCCCGTGATCCTCACCATCCCGGCGCTCAAGGTCACTCCGCCGATGGTCAGCAGGCTCGGTGAGATCCTCAGCCACCACCGGGGCGAGAGCGAGGTGCGCATCAGGCTCCAGGGCCCGCGCAAGACCACCGTCCTGCGGCTCGACCGGCACCGGGTGAAGCCCGATCCGGCCCTCTTCGGGGATCTGAAGGTCCTGTTGGGCCCGTCCTGCCTGGCGGGCTGACACCCGCGAAGGCAGAGGTACGCGAGGGGCGCATCCAAGACCGGATGCGCCCCTCGGTGTGTGCCTGGGCTTCAACAGCCCTTAGGCGTGGCCTCAGTTGTGGCCGAAGCGCTTCTGGTGCTTGCGGGCTACGTCCGCGGGGCTGCCCTGCGCCTGCGACATCGGCGTGTGCGCCTCCGTCGAGGAGCGCTGCGCCTGCTCCTGCGCGCGTTCGGTCTGCGAGGAGCGGTCCTGCTGGCTGCCCTGCTTGCGGTTCTTGTTCTTGGCCATGGTGATTGCCTCCTGTGGGGCCCGAGGGGTCAGGGCCGGATCCAGATTCACATAGCCTGACAACCAGTGCATTTCGGAGAATTACCGTGCGTAATAAGCCCTGTCGGAGCGTTATCTCCTGATACGCCACGCCGAAGATCGAGTTCGGGCCGTTAACCTCCGCGGCGTCGGGCAGACTCGAAGGAAGCCCGAAGCAAACCTCCCGGAAACCGGAAAGAGGGTGGACCCGTGGACCGCTGCATCGTCCTGGTGGACGCCGGGTATCTGCTCGGTGCTGCCGCCAGTCTGCTGGCCGGGGAGCCCTCGAGATCCCGGATCACCGTCGACCATGGCGCCCTCATCCAGGGGCTGCGCGAGCGGGCCGAATCCGACACGGAGCGGCCCCTGCTGCGTATCTACTGGTTCGACGGCGCCCCCGACCGCGTACCGCAGCCGGAGCACCGCAGGCTCAGGGTGATGCCGCGGGTGACGGTACGCCTGGGCGCGCTGACCCGCAGTGACGGGCGGTGGGCGCAGAAGGGCGTCGACGCCGCCATGCACGCCGAGCTCACCGAACTCGCCCGAAACCGCGCCTGCTCCGACGTGGTCCTGGTGACCGGTGACGGGGATCTGCTGCCGGGCATGATGGCCGCCAAGGAACACGGCGTCGCCGTCCACCTGTGGGCCGTACAGGCCGCGGACGGGGACTACAACCAGTCCGAGGACCTGGTCGCCGAGGCCGACGAGCGGCGGGTGCTGGACCGGGCCTGGATCACCAAGGCCGTACGGGCCAAGGAGACCGGCGGGATCTGCGCCCCGCAGCCCGCGCCGCGTCCCGAGATCGCCGCGATCCTCTCCGCGCCGCTGCCGGACTCCCCGCTCGGCGGCTCCGCGGAGCGGGCCGCCCGCGTCGCCCAGGAAGCGGAGCACGGCCCGGCCGCCGAGTCGCAGAACGGCGCCGAGGAGCGGGTTCCCGCCCCCAAGGGCGTCCCCACCCCCAAGGACCTCGCCGCGCTGCGCGCGCCGGGCGTCCAGGCCGTCCAGCCCCCCAGCAGCGCCACCCTGCGCTGGTCCTCCGACAAGGGGTGGATCGAGCGTCCGGGCGGCATCACGGAGTCCGCCGAGGCCGCCGCCCTGCCCACGCTCGCCCAGCTCACCTCCGCCGAGCAGCGCTGGGCCGACCGGGAGGAGGACATCACCACGGTCGGCGGCGACCCGTACGAGGTCGGACAGGTCTTCGCGCGCCGCTGGATGGGACGGCTGGCGGACCAGAGCCATCTTCAGAAGCTGTCCGCGATGTACCCGCGCGTCCCCCACCGCGTCGACGGCGAGCTGCTGCGCTACGCCGCGCGGTTCGGGCTGCTCGCGCACAAGGACGACCAGATCGACGAGCACGACCGCTATGCCATCAGGGCGGGCTTCTGGCGCGAGATCGACGTGCGTACGGCCGCGGAGCACGCTCCCGCCGGGGAGTGAAACGGCGAGCCGTCGAACCCCCGCCGCGCCGCCGTCCGCTGTTCCGCCGCGGTGGGCGGGAGCCGGCCCCGTGGTCGTCCGCGCCTCCGAAGGAGACCGGTGGGTCCGGGGCCGTGGAGTCGCCGGCGGAGCGCATGCCGGGCTCGAGACTCGCTCCAGCGTCCCTCGGGACCGGGCTGAGGCGAGGGCCCCGGGCTCATAACGGGGCATCGGACCCCGTAGGCTCGTCCTTCGTGAGTACGCGCACGGCACAGGCAGTCCGGAACGGACACGGGGGCGGTCTCGTGTGCGCGGTGCGCGCGCTGACCAAGACCTACCCGGCCGTCCGCGGACGCCGGGGCGCCCCCGGCACGCCCGAGGTGCGGGCCACCGACGGGGTGCGGCTGGACATCCGTCGCGGTGAGATCTTCGGACTGCTCGGGCCGAACGGCGCCGGCAAGTCGACCCTCGTCCGTCAGCTCACCGGACTCATGCGACCTGACAGCGGCAGCGTCGAGATCCTCGGACACGACATCGTGCGCCACCCCGAGCGGGCGGCGCGCATCCTCGCCTACCTCGGACAGGAGTCCACCGCCCTCGACGAGCTGACCGTGTCACTGGCGGCGGAGACCACTGGGCGACTGCGCGGACTGGAGCTGCGTGAGGCCCGCGCCGAGCGGGACGCCGTACTCGACGAGCTGGGACTGACTCCGCTGGCCTCCCGCCCGCTGAAGAAGCTGTCGGGCGGGCAGCGGCGGCTCGCGTGCGTCGCCGCCGCCCTGGTCGGGGAGCGGCCGCTGCTGGTCCTCGACGAGCCGACCACCGGAATGGACCCCGTCGCCCGGCGGGCCGTCTGGGCCGCCGTCGACCGGCGCCGGGCCGAGCGCGGGACGACCGTGCTGCTGGTCACCCACAACGTCATCGAGGCGGAGACCGTCCTCGACCGGGTCGCCGTCCTCGACCGCGGCCGCGTCATCGCCTGCGACACCCCGGCCGGCCTGAAGGAGCGGGTCGCGGGCGAGGTCCGGGTCGAGCTCGTCTGGCGCGAGAACGCCCCGCTGGACGTGCCCGAGGTCGCCGCGCTGCGCTCCAGGGCCGTCGAGTCGGGCCGCCGCTGGACCCTCCGGCTCGCGCCCGAGGAGGCCCGGGCGGCGGTCGCCACGGTCACCGGCGGCGCCGCCTTCGCCGCGCTCGACGACTTCACCCTGGCCACGCCGAGCCTGGAGGACGTGTATCTGGCGCTCGGCGGCGACACACAGGGACTGGTGAAGGCATGAGCACGAGGGGCCTGGAATCCGTAGGGGAGTCCGTACGGACGGGGAGGGGCGTCATGGGCGTGCGCAACAGGGACAGGACGGCTGCCGGAGCGAAGAGGAGCAGCTCGACGTGAGTGTCGTACCCGCCGAGGTGCTGCCGGGCAGCGCGCTGTCCGTGGCCGAGGAGATCGGTGACGCCGTGGAACTCGGGCCGAGGGCGCGGCTGTGGCCCTCCCTCGCCGCCGTGTACCGGGCGCAGCTGTCCCGGGCACGCGTGGCGCGGATCCCGCTGCTGTTCGTGGCCACCTTCCAGTCCGTCGGGATCATGATCCTGATGCGGGGTGTGGTGGACGGCGGGGGCGAGGCGCGGGCCGTGGTGGCCGGGGCGACGGTCCTGGTGGTCGCCTTCGTCGCGCTCAACCTCCTCGCGCAGTACTTCGGGCACCTGCGGTCCAGCGGCGGCCTCGACCACTACGCGACCCTGCCGGTGCCGCCGGCGGCCGTCGTGCTCGGTGCCGCGGGCGCGTACGCGTCCTTCACCGTGCCCGGGACCGTCGCCACCGCCGTCTTCGGCTGTGTGCTCTTCGGTCTGCCGATGGCCCACCTGTGGGTGCTCGTGGCGGTGATCCCGCTCGCGGGCGCGGCGCTGGCCGGGCTGGGGGCGGCGCTCGGGCTGCTCGCGCCGCGGCCCGAACTCGCGACGCTGCTCGGGCAGCTGGGCATGTCCGCGGCGCTGCTGCTGGGGGTGCTCCCGGCCGACCGGCTGCCGACGGCCGTGCAGTACGGGCGTGACCTGCTGCCCTCGACGTACGGCGTCGAGGCCTTCGCGCGTACTTTCGGGGCGCATCCGGACTGGACCTTCGTCCTCGGTGACCTCGCCGTCTGCGCGGGCGTCGGGGTCGCCTCGCTGGCCGTGGCGACCTGGGCGTACCGCCGGGCGGCCGTCCGGTGACGCGGCCGACAGCCGGGCCTGGCACGATGTCAGGGTGACCGCACCGCTGACTCCGCCTCCGCCGCCGCACCATCAGCCCTCGGACGACGCCCATGGGTGGCAGGCTCCGCCCGCCGGTGGCGCCGCCGGGCACGCCGGGTACGAAAAGGACGGGCCCGGGACGAGGACCGAAGTGCTGGAGGCCGCCGTCGTCACGGTGGCGGTGGCGCTGGCGGGGGTGCTCCTCGGCGTGCTGTGGTGGTGGCTCGCGCCGCACGTGCCGCTGATCGCGGACGACACCGCCGTGTACCTCAAGGACACCGAGGGGGAGCAGGCCATCGGGGTGGACGGAACGTTCACGCTGCTGGCGCTCGCGTTCGGGGTGGTCAGTGCGGCCGTGGTGTTCCTGGTACGGCGACGCGGGGGTGTGCCGCTGGTCGTCGGGCTCGCCGTCGGCGGTCTGCTCGGGTCGCTGCTGGCCTGGCGGCTCGGGGTGTACCTGGGGCCCACGCAGAACGTGGTCGCCCATGCCAAGGCCGTGGGCAAGGGGGTGACCTTCTCGGCGCCGTTGAAGTTGGGGGCGAAGGGGGCGTTGCTGGCGTGGCCCTTGGGTGCGTTGGTGGTGCATCTGGGGTTGACCGCGTTGTTCGGGCCGCGGGATCCGGATCCCTACGAAAGTCCGTACCCGGAGTTTCCGGCGGGGCCTCCGGCGGGCTGAGGGCCACCGGGCGGGGTTGCGGCCCTACCCGTCCCGTACCTGGGGGCTCCGCCCCCAGACCCCCGCCAGGGGCGCTGCGCCCCCTGGACCCCCGCTTCGCCCGAGGGGCTCGTCCTCAAACGCCGGACGGGCTGAGGGTGTGGGCCTGCGCCGGAAGGTTGCGGGCGGGCTGGAGTGTTCGGCCCGTGCTGGGGATGCGGGCCCGCGCCGAAGGGTTGCGGATGAGGTGGAGCGCTCGGTCCGTGCTGGAGGTGCGGGCCCGCGCCGGAAGGTTGCGGGCGGGGTGGAGCGCTCGGCCCGTGCTGGGGATGCGGGCCTGCGCCGAAGGGTTGCGGATGGGGTGGAGCGCTCGGCCCGTGCTGGGGATGCGGGCCTGCGCCGCAGGGTTGCGGACGGGCTGGAGCGCTCCGGCCCGTGCCGGCGATGCGGGCCCGTGCTGGTCGGTTCTGGATGGTTCCGGGCGGGGGTATGTCTTTCAGCCCGTCCGGCGTTTGAGGACGAGGCCGTTCAGGCCGAAAGCGGGGGTCTGGGGGCGGCAGCCCCCAGGTGTCGGCGGGACCCGGTTCAGTCCCGGGCGACAGGGGCGCGTACGGCCTCCGTGAGGGCCGCGAGGTCGTCGGGGGAGAGTTCGACCTCCAGGCCGCGCCGCCCCGCCGAGACACAGATCGTCTCGTGCAGCCGAGCGGACGCGTCCAGCACCGTACGGAGTCTCTTGCGCTGGCCCAGGGGCGAGATGCCGCCGCGGACGTAGCCCGTCGTGCGTTCGGCGGCCGCCGGGTCCGCCATCGCCGCCCGTTTGCCGCCCACCGCGGTGGCGAGGGCCTTCAGGTCCAGGGAGCCGGCGACCGGGACCACCGCGACGACGAGGGCGCCGTCCACGTCCGCGACCAGGGTCTTGAAGACCCGGTCGGGGGAGACGCCCATCGCCTCGGCCGCCTCCTCGCCGTAGGAGGGGTGCGCGGGGTCGTGCTCGTAGGCGTGCACCGTGTACGCGACGCCCGCCGCCGTCAGGGCGACGGTCGCGGGGGTGCCCCCGGACTGCTGCTGTTTCTTCGGCTTCTTCGCCATCGGCCTTCCCGGATGCGCGAGGTGTGTCAGTTCAGGCTCGTCGGGCCGCGCGTCAGGTCCGACGCCGGCAACGACGGCAGGTTACGGATGATCGCGGTCTCGGCGCGCAGGAGTTTCAGCTCCTCGCGGAGGCGGGAGGCGGTGTCGGAGGCCTGGAGCAGCTTCTGCTTCGCCGGGATGTCCAGCATCGCGGCGGCCGCCACCAGGTAGGAGACCACGGCCGGTTCGTCGGGGAGGTCGGCGCCGGTGGACAGGGAACGCTCGCGGGCGCCGGCGAGCCGCTTCTGGTACTGGCGGAAGGCGCGCAGGACGCCTTCGGCGAGCGCGCCCGCCTCCTCGCCCGGCTCCTCCGGCAGTTCCTCCAGCTCGGCCGTGAGGAACGCGCCGGAGGCCTCCACGGACAGCAGTCGTACCCGGGTGGTCCCGGTGGCCAGTACCTCGAAACTGCCGTCGGCACGCTCGCGGATGGTGGCCGCGTCCGCGATGCAGCCGACCTCGTGGAAGGCGAGGAGGGGGTTGTCGCCGAAGCCGGCGGCGGGCCCGCGGGCGGGTACGGCGGTCTGGTCCGGCATGCCGGGGCCGCTCGCCGCGACCTCGTGGCCGTCGCGGATCGCGACGACGGCGAACCGGCGCGGTTCGTCCTCGGGGGTCTTCAGCAGATCGCGCATCATGGCGCGATAGCGCTCCTCGAAGATGTTCAGAGGAAGCACGAGGCCCGGGAACAGTACCGAGTTCAGCGGGAAGAGGGGGAGCCGGACGGTGGTCACGACGGGCAAGCCTAATGGTCGCCGGAGGGAGCGCGTCCGCCGTGCTCACTCCGTGGATGTACGGGCATGCGGGACGCGACCTCCAGACGTACCCCGTCGCGCAGTTCCAGGAACTGGCCCAGGGGGTCGTCCGAGACCCGGTCCCAGGGGAACGAGGTGGCGTAGGGACCGATCAGCCGGAGCTGTTCGAGGGCGTCCGTCCAGCGTTCCAGCCTGATCAGGACGTAGGTGAGCAGGTTGCGGACCTCGGCGGGCCACGGATCGGCGGGCCCGTAGGCCGCCGAGACCGCGATGGCGAGGTCGGCCGCCGCGTCGAGCCGCTCGCGCCCCACCACGGCCCCGCCGCCCTCGGTCAGGAACGCGAAGGCCGCGCGTACCGGCAGGGCCTGCACCAGGGAGCCGGGCAGCGCGTCCTGGGCGGCCCGCTCGGCGAAGTCGAAGCATTCGTGGTGCGAGCCGTACCAGGCGGCGGAGAGGTACTTCAGGGCGGCGACGTGGCATCCGTAGTGGTGCGGGGAGCGGCGTACGGCCTCGCCCCACAGCTTCTCGAACTCGGTGTGCCCGGCGTTGGTCCCCCTGGCGTGGTCGAGCGCGATCCGCCACGGCACCGGGTCGTGCGGGTCGCCCTCGGCGGCGGCCGTGATCAGCGGGCCGACCTGGCGCAGCAGCTCGGCGCGGGCGGGCGAGTCCCACCAGCGGCGTACCGCGAGTTCGGCCTTGACCAGCAGCGCGTCCGGGTCGTGCGGGGAGTCGCCCTGCCAGGCGTCGAGCCATTCGCCGCGGCAGCGCGCGAAGGCGGCGAGACGCATCGTGTACCGGTCGCGGTTCTCCCACTCGGCGGCCTCGCGAGTGGTGGCGAGCAGCTTGGCCGTGGCGCCGTACTCGCCGCGGCCCGCGCCGACCAGCGCCGGGCCGAGCCGGTCGTCGGGGGCGTCCAGCAGTACCTCGTCGTCGGAGGGCAGCCCGGCGGTGAGTCGCGAGGAGTTCCGGGCCATCCGGGCCGTACGGAGGAACGCGCGCAGCAGTGCCATGGTGTCGACCATTGAAAGCCGCAGGTCGGGGCTGTGCCAGAGGGGCGCGGTGACGCTTTCGTAACCGTCGAATGGTTGTACGCCAAACGGTCAAGGATGGGTAAAAGATGACCGTTTCTCAGCTATTGAACCCTGGTCAACAATAGCGGCCGCGCCCCGGACCCCGCCGCCGTCAACTCCGCCGCAGCAGGCGGGTCGCCCCCGCCGCCACCGTCGTCGCCAGGATCCAGCCGAGCAGGATCACCACGGCGGCCAGCCACTGCCAGCCGCCGCTCAGCTGCCAGACGCCCACCTGGCCGAGGTCGATCACGGGCAGCAGCAGGTCCAGGGCGAACAGCGCCGCGTTCCACGGCGGATGTCCGCCGTGGTCGACCGGCGGATGGCTCGCGTGCGAGAAGGCGATCGACGTCGCCGCCCAGAGCAGCGCCATCCACAGGGCCGCGCGGCCGGGCCGGTACCCGTAGGCGACCGTCCAGTCCTGCGCGTACCCCCACAGTTTGGCCGCGAGGGGCAGCGTCTCGCGGCGCCGGCGCTGCTTGGCGAGCAGTACCTCGCGCGCGTCCTCGTCCTCGCCGGAGTCGCGCAGCACGGTGGCCAGCCGTTCGTACGGCTCCGGGTTGTACTCGGCGGTCGCCGCCGCCACCCACTCCAGGCGCCGCGTCAGCGGGAACGCGCCCTGGGGCACGAGATTCTCGTAGCTGAAGCCGCCCATGTGCAGGTTGCCCGGCTGGGGCCAGCTGTCCGCGCGGTCGACCAGGTTGACGATCCGCGCGCCGGACAGCACGACCTTGCCCCGCTCGGGCCGCTCCCCGAGGAAGCGAAGTTCGGGTGTCTGCACCCGCAGCAGTGACAGCTCCTGGTCGTCGTCGAAGGTGAAGCGGGCCCGTTCGAAGTCGACCGCGTCCCCGAACCGCCCGTCGTCCAGCCGTATGCCGCCCCGGCACTCGAACCGCTGCACCAGCGTGCCGCGCGCCGGGGTGGTGCCGCTCGTCAGCCAGGGCGCGCCGACGGCCGCGGGTGTCATGTAGAGCGTGCGGTTGACGGTCAGCTGGGGGGCGTTCAGGGCGAGCCGGGTGTACGGATTGCTCAGGCTGCTGCCGCGCAGACTGAGCGAGACACCGACGGTCGCGCCGCGCAGGCTCAGCTCACCGTGCGACTCCAGCATCTCCGCCTGGAGGTCCTGCCCCACGGTCATGCCGTCACCGGTGATCGAGCGACCGCGCCGGTCCCGGTAGACCACGGCCTGGTTCAGCATCAGGTCGGTGCCGATGTGCGCGTCGGTCAGCCGTACGCCGTTGTGGAAGCGGCAGCGCGGCAGATGCAGGTCGCCCTCCGTGTGCACCCGGGCCGCCTCCAGGCGCGGCACCGAGCAGTCGACCAGGCGTACGGTCGTGAAGCGGGCCTCCGGCAGCAGGATCTCCTTCTCGAACCGGCAGCCCTTCAGCTCGACGTACGGCACCACGGTGCCGCCCGCGAGGTCCAGGACGTCGCTGATCTGCACGCCGGTCAGCTTCAGCGAGGCGACCCGGCCCTGGAGGGCGGGCGGCCCGTCGAGCAGCAGCCACGCCACGATCCGCGCCCGCACACTGCGCTCGGGCCCCCAGGGGTGGCCGCCGTGCGGATCGTCCACGGCGGTGTCCCCGTCACGCAGGTCGTACACGCTGCCGTTGCGGAAGGCCTGCCACATCCCGGCCTCGGCGGCGGTCAGTTCGTCCGGCAGGTCCCCGGTGCGGATGCCGGCACCCTCGGTCACAGTGCTTCCCTTCCTCCCCGGCTACTCGCGGGTTCGTACAATCGTTCATGCCCGTTGTGTGACAGGCCGAACGCTACTGGTGACGACGATGTGCCGGGGGAGGGGCGGGTGGCTTGTATCAGCCATTGATACAGGCGACCGGCGCCTTATCTCGGTCTGAGAGAATTGCCTACGTGATCTCCCGAATCGATCTGCGCGGCGACGCCCTCCCCGAAGGCACCGCCCTGCGCGACCTGCTGCCCCGAGCCGACTTCGACGTATCGGCCGCCCTGGAGAAGGTGCGTCCGATCTGCGAGGCCGTGCATCATCGCGGGGACGCGGCGCTGATCGACTACGCGGAGAGGTTCGACGGCGTTCGGCTGGAAGCCGTGCGGGTCCCGGCCCAGGCCCTCACGGACGCCCTGGAGCGGCTCGACCCGGCGGTACGCGCGGCCCTGGAGGAGTCCATCCGCCGGGCCCGCCTGGTCCACCGCGCGCAGCGCCGCACCTCGCACACCACCCAGGTCGTGCCGGGCGGCTCGGTCACCGAGAAGTGGGTGCCGGTCGACCGCGTCGGGCTGTACGCGCCCGGCGGCCGCTCCGTGTACCCCTCGTCCGTGATCATGAACGTGGTCCCGGCGCAGGAGGCCGGCGTCGGGTCCGTCGCGCTCGCCTCCCCGGCCCAGTCCGCGTTCGGCGGCCTGCCGCACCCGACGATCCTCGCGGCCTGCGCCCTCCTCGGCGTCGACGAGGTGTACGCGGCCGGCGGCGCCACGGCCGTCGCGATGTTTGCGTACGGCACCGAGTCCTGCCCGTCCGTCGACATGGTGACCGGCCCCGGCAACATCTGGGTCGCCGCCGCCAAGCGCTACTTCACGGGCCGGATCGGCATCGACGCGGAGGCCGGACCGACCGAGATCGCCGTCCTCGCGGACGACACCGCCGACCCGGTGCACGTCGCCGCCGACCTGATCAGCCAGGCCGAGCACGACCCGCTGGCCGCGGCCGTCCTGGTCACCGACTCGCCGGCCCTCGCGGACGCCGTCGAGAAGGAACTGGAACCGCAGGTCGCGGCCACCAAGCACGTCGACGACCGGATCGTCCCGGCCCTGAACGGCCGCCAGTCCGCGATCGTCCTGGTCGACGGCATCGACGAGGGCCTGCGCGTCGTCGACGCGTACGGCGCCGAGCACCTGGAGATCCAGACGGCCGACGCGGCGGCGGTCGCCGACCGGGTCCGGAACGCCGGAGCGATCTTCGTCGGCCCCTGGGCCCCCGTCTCGCTCGGCGACTACGCGGCGGGCTCCAACCACGTGCTGCCCACCGGCGGCTGCGCCTGCCACTCCTCGGGCCTGTCCGTCCAGTCCTTCCTGCGCGGCATCCACATCGTCGACTACACCAAGGACGCCCTCGCCGACGTCGCCCACCACGTGGTGACGCTCGCGGAGGCGGAGGACCTGCCCGCCCACGGCGCGGCGATCAAGGCCAGGTTCGGATGGAAGGTACCCGAAGGCAAGTGACCGGCATCGACGATCTCCCCGTACGGGACGAGCTGCGCGGCAAGTCCCCCTACGGCGCGCCCCAGCTCGACGTCGCCGTACGGCTGAACACCAACGAGAACCCCTACCCGCTGCCCGAACCCCTCGTCGAGCGGATCGCCGAGCGGGTGCGCGAGGCCGCCCGCGACCTCAACCGCTACCCCGACCGGGACGCCGTGCAGCTGCGCACCGAGCTGGCCAGGTACCTGACGAGGACCGGCGGACACCGGGTCGGGGTCGAGAACGTCTGGGCGGCCAACGGTTCGAACGAGGTCATCCAGCAACTGCTGCAGACCTTCGGCGGACCCGGCCGCACGGCGATCGGCTTCGAGCCCTCGTACTCGATGCACGCGCTGATCGCCCGCGGCACCGGCACCGGCTGGATCCCCGGCCCGCGCGAAGAGGACTTCAGCGTCGACCCCGCCGCCGCCGAGCGGGCCCTCGCCGAGCACCGACCCGACGTCGTCTTCCTCACCACCCCCAACAACCCCACCGGCAACGCGATGCCGCGCGAGACCGTCCTCGCGCTGTACGAGGCGGCGCAGGCGGCCAGGCCGTCGATGGTCATCGTGGACGAGGCCTACGTCGAGTTCAGCCACGGCGACTCGCTGCTGCCGCTGCTCGAAGGACGGCCGAATCTCGTCGTCTCGCGGACGATGTCGAAGGCGTTCGGCGCGGCCGGGCTGCGCCTGGGCTATCTCGCCGCGCACCCGGCGGTCGTCGACGCCGTACAGCTCGTACGGCTGCCGTACCACCTGTCGGCCGTCACCCAGGCCACGGCCCTGGCCGCCCTGGAGCACACCGACACGCTGCTGGCCTACGTGGAGCGACTGAAGACCGAACGGGACCGGCTGGTCACCGAGCTGCGCGCGATCGGGTACGAGGTGACCGAATCGGACGCCAACTTCGTGCAGTTCGGGCGGTTCGCGGACTCCCACGACGCCTGGCAGAAGATCCTCGACCGGGGCGTCCTGGTCAGAGACAACGGCGTACCGGGCCGGCTGCGGGTCTCCGCGGGCACCCCGGCCGAAAACGACGCGTTCCTGGACGCGGTCCGTGAGTTGAAGAAGGAGCAGAGCGCATGAGCCGCGTCGGAAGAGTGGAGCGGACGACCAAGGAGACGTCGGTCCTCGTCGAGATCGACCTCGACGGGTCCGGCCAGGTCGAGGTGTCGACGGGCGTCGGCTTCTACGACCACATGCTCGACCAGCTCGGGCGGCACGGTCTGTTCGACCTGACCGTGAAGACCGAGGGCGACCTGCACATCGACTCGCACCACACCATCGAGGACACCGCCCTCGCCCTGGGCGCCGCCTTCAAGCAGGCGCTCGGCGACAAGGTCGGCATCTACCGCTTCGGCAACTGCACGGTCCCGCTGGACGAGTCGCTCGCCCAGGTCACCGTCGACCTGTCCGGCCGCCCCTACCTCGTGCACACCGAGCCCGAGAACATGGCGCCGATGATCGGCGAGTACGACACGACGATGACCCGGCACATCCTGGAGTCCTTCGTCGCCCAGGCCCAGATCGCGCTCCACGTGCACGTGCCCTACGGGCGCAACGCCCACCACATCGTGGAGTGCCAGTTCAAGGCACTCGCCCGGGCGCTGCGCTACGCCTCCGAGCGCGACCCGCGCGCCGCCGGCATCCTCCCCTCCACGAAGGGCGCGCTGTGAGCGCCTCGCGCGCGGACACCGCGCCGCAGACGACGATGCCCGCCGCGCCCCGCCACGCGGGCGCAGAAGCGAACGGAAAAACACTGTGACCGGCCTGTCGAGCATCCTGATCGTCGTCGGACTCTTCCTCCTCGGCGGCATCTACTCCTTCGTCAAGCAGGAGATGCCCAGGAGCCTCATCGTGCTGCTGTCCATCGGCGCCGCGATGTGCCTGGTCGCGGGTGTCATGCGGCTGGAGGTGTGGAGTTGAGCGACGCCAGGAAGGTCGTGGTCTTCGACTACGGCTTCGGGAACGTGCGTTCCGCCGAGCGGGCCCTCGCCCGCGCCGGCGCCGAGGTCGAGATCACCCGTGACTTCGACACGGCCATGAACGCGGACGGACTGCTGGTGCCGGGCGTCGGCGCCTTCGCCGCCTGCATGAAGGGCCTCAGGGCCGCCCGCGGTGACTGGATCATCGGCCGCCGGCTGGCGGGCGGGCGCCCCGTGATGGGCATCTGCGTCGGCATGCAGATCCTCTTCGCGCGGGGCATCGAGCACGGGGTGGAGACCGAGGGCCTGGACGAGTGGTCGGGCGCGGTCGAGCCGCTGAAGGCCGACATCGTTCCCCACATGGGCTGGAACACGGTCGAGGCTCCGGCGGACTCGCGGCTCTTCGCCGGTCTCGGCGCCGACGCGCGCTTCTACTTCGTCCACTCGTACGCCGTCCACGACTGGTCCCTGGACGTCACGAACCCGGCGATGCGGGCGCCCCTGGTCACCTGGGCGACGCACGGCGAACCCTTCGTGGCGGCCGTCGAGAACGGCGCCCTGTGGGCCACCCAGTTCCACCCCGAGAAGTCCGGCGACGCCGGAGCCCAGCTCCTCACCAACTGGATCGGAACACTGTGAGCAAGCTCGAACTCCTCCCCGCCGTCGACGTCCGCGACGGCCAGGCCGTCCGCCTCGTGCACGGCGAGTCGGGGACGGAAACTTCTTACGGCTCCCCCTTGGAGGCCGCCCTCGCCTGGCAGGGTTCGGGCGCCGAGTGGCTGCACCTGGTCGACCTGGACGCCGCCTTCGGGACCGGCGACAACCGTGAGCTGATCGCCGAGGTCGCCGGCGCCATGGACATCAAGGTCGAGCTGTCCGGCGGCATCCGTGACGACGACACGCTCGCCGCCGCCCTCGCCACCGGCTGCACCCGTGTCAACCTCGGCACCGCCGCACTGGAGAGCCCCGAGTGGGTCGCCAAGGTGATCACCGAGCACGGCGACAGGATCGCGGTCGGCCTCGACGTACGCGGCACGACCCTGCGCGGACGCGGCTGGACCCGCGACGGCGGCGACCTCTACGAGACGCTGGAGCGCCTCGACTCCGAGGGCTGCGCGCGCTACGTGGTCACGGACATCGCCAAGGACGGCACGTTGCAGGGCCCGAACCTGGAACTGCTCAGGAACGTCTGCGCCGCGACGGACCGCCCCGTGGTCGCCTCCGGCGGTGTCTCCTCCCTGGACGACCTGCGCGCCATCGCCGCCCTCGTGCCCCTGGGCGTCGAGGGCTCGATCGTCGGGAAGGCCCTGTACGCGAAGGCGTTCACGCTGGAAGAGGCCCTGGAGGCGGTGGCCCGGTGAGCGGCGTCCGACGCGTCACGAGCGGCGCGCCCTGGGAGGAGAGCTTCGGCTACTCCCGCGCCGTGGAACTTCCCAACGGTCTGGTGCTGGTCTCCGGCTGCACCTCCGTGATCGACGGCTCGATCGTCGACGGCGGCCCGTACGAGCAGGCGGTCACGTCCTTCGGTGTCGCGCTCGCCGCGCTGGAGGAGCTCGGCCTCGGCAGCGACGACGTCGTGCGGACCCGTATGCACCTCACCCACGCCCGGGACGTGGAGGAGGTCGGCCGCGCCCACAGGGAGCTCTTCGGCGAGGTACGCCCCGCCGCATCCATGATCATCGTCTCCGGCCTCGTGGACCCGCGGCTGGTCGTCGAGGTCGAGGTGGAGGCGTACCGGGAGGCGACGCAGTCATGACCCTGGCCGTACGAGTCATCCCCTGCCTGGACGTGGACGACGGCCGGGTCGTCAAGGGCGTCAACTTCCAGAACCTGCGCGACGCGGGCGACCCGGTCGAGATGGCCAAGGTGTACGACGCCGAGGGCGCCGACGAACTGACCTTCCTGGACATCACCGCGTCCTCCGGCAACCGCGAGACCACCTACGACGTGGTGCGGCGCACCGCCGAACAGGTCTTCATCCCGCTGACCGTCGGTGGCGGGGTGCGCACCGCCGAGGACGTGGACAAGCTGCTGCGGGCGGGCGCGGACAAGGTCGGCGTCAACACGGCCGCGATCGCCCGGCCCGACCTCATCCGTGAGATCGCCGAGCGTTTCGGCCGTCAGGTCCTCGTGCTGTCGGTGGACGCCCGGCGCACCGAGAACGGCTCCTTCGAGGTCACCACCCACGGTGGCCGCAAGGGCACCGGCATCGACGCCGTCGAGTGGGCCCACCGGGCCGCCGAGCTGGGCGCGGGCGAGATCCTGCTCAACTCGATGGACGCGGACGGCACGCGGGACGGCTACGACATGGAGATGATCCGTGCCGTCCGCAAGCACGTCACCGTGCCGCTGATCGCCAGCGGCGGCGCGGGCCGGCTCGCCGACTTCCCGCCGGCCGTCGCCGCGGGCGCCGACGCGGTGCTCGCCGCGTCCGTCTTCCACTTCGGGGACCTGCGGATCGGTGAGGTGAAGGAGACGCTGCGGGAGGCGGGACATCCGGTGCGCTGAACCCGCCGAGCCCGCCGAGCCCGCCGAGCCCGCCGAATCTGCCGGAACTCGCCGAACCCGCTGGACCCGGCGCCGCGATCGGCCGCCATTTGGCCCTGATCGCCGCGTCCGGGTCTCTCGGGGGCGGGGCGGGGGCGGGGACGGGGGCTCCGCGGTGCGGCCGGGTGGCCGGTGCTCCATACCGCCGTGCGGCGATGACGGCCGGGCGGCCGTGACCCCTGCGCGGCGATGACGCCCGCGCGGCGACCCTGAGGGCGGGATCGCCCGGGGTGTCAGGCCCCGGGAGCGTGTCCCCGCGGTGTCCCCGTGGTCAGATCCCGAGCTGCTTCGTCTCGTTCAGCTTCGCGATCGCGTCCTTGTCGCCTTCGAGCTCCACGTCGGCCGCCTTCTGCCGCCCGAACGCGAACATCAGCAGCTCGGACGGTTCACCGGTCACGGTCACGACCGGCGTGCCCTTGTGCGCGACCGCCGTCTGGCCGTCCGGGCGGCGCAGCACCAGTCCGGTCGGAGCGCCCCGGCCCGCCAGCCGCGCCGTACGCTCCAGCCGGGACCACAGGGCGTCCTGGAAGACCGGGTCCAGCTCGCGCGGCGCCCAGTCGGGCCGCGCCCGCCGCACGTCCTCGGTGTGGACGTAGAACTCCACCGTGTTCGACGCCTCGTCGATCTGCTTCAGGGAGAAGGGCGAGAGACGCGGCGGTCCCGTACGGATCAGCTGGATCAGCTCCTCGTACGGTTTCTCCGCGAACTCCGCCTGCACCCGCTCCAGGCGCGGCGCCAGCTGCTTGATCAGCAGCCCGCCCGCCGCGTCGGCACGGCGCTCGCGCACCACCACGTGCGCGGCGAGATCACGGGTGTTCCAGCCCTCGCACAGGGTGGGTGCGTCCGGGCCCGCGGTCTCCAACAGGTCGGCGAGCAGAAGTCGTTCACGCTTGGCATGGGTCGACATGGCGGCAAGCCTACGACCGCCCCGGCACTCCGCCCAGTGGACGCAGGCAAACCGGGGACACCGGGACGCCTGGGGGACACCCGGAACACCCGGAACACCGGGGGACACGGGGTCCGGCCTGTGGACAACCGCCGGACGCGTCCCACCGGCGCGGCACAATGGTCCCCATGACCAGCACGCCCCGGCCCAGCGGGCCCAGCAGCCTCGACCCCGAGATCGCCGCGCGTCTCAAGCGCAGCGCCGACGGACTCGTCCCCGCCATCGCCCAGCAGTACGACACCGGTGAGGTGCTCATGCTCGGCTGGATGGACGACGAGGCACTGCACCGCACGCTCACCACGGGCCGCTGCACGTACTGGTCGCGCAGCCGCGGGGAGTACTGGGTCAAGGGCGACACCTCCGGCCACTTCCAGTGGGTGAAGTCCGTGGCGCTCGACTGCGACGCCGACACCGTCCTCGTCCGCGTCGACCAGGTCGGCGCCGCCTGCCACACCGGGGAGCGCACCTGCTTCGACGCCGACGTACTGCTGAAGGACGCCGTCACCGACGCGGCGTCACCGCGTCAGTAAGGTCATCCGCCATGGACCTCGAGACCTTCCGCAAGCTGGCCACCGACCGCCGTGTCATCCCCGTCAGCCGCAAGCTCCTCGCGGACGGCGACACGCCGGTCGCGCTCTACCGCAAGCTGGCCGCCGAGCGTCCCGGCACCTTCCTCCTGGAGTCCGCGGAGAACGGCCGCGCCTCCTTCGCCTGGTCCCGCTACTCCTTCGTGGGCGTCCGCAGCCACGCCACCCTCACGGAGCGCGACGGGCAGGCCCACTGGCTCGGTACCCCGCCCGTCGGCGTCCCCGCGGAGGGCGATCCGCTCGCCGCCCTGCGCGCCACCATCGAGGCGCTCCACACCCCGCGCGGCGAGGGCCTGCCCCCGTTCACCGGCGGCATGGTCGGCTACCTGGGCTACGACATCGTCCGCCGCCTGGAGAAGATCGGCCCCGGCGAGCGCGACGACCTGAAGCTCCCCGAGCTGACCATGCTGCTCACCAGCGACCTCGCGGTCATGGACCACTGGGACGGCTCGGTCCAGCTGATCGCCAACGCGATCAACCACAACGACCTCGACACGGGCGTCGACGAGGCCTACGCCGACGCGATCGCGCGCCTCGACGCCATGGAGGCCGACCTCTCGCGTGCGGTCTCGCAGCCTCCCGCCGCGCTGCCGCCCTCCGAGCTGCCCGAGTACACCGCGCTGTGGGGCGGCCCCGACTTCCAGGACGCCGTCGAGGACGTCAAGGAGCGCATCAGGGCGGGCGAGGCCTTCCAGGTCGTACCGTCCCAGCGCTTCGAGACACCGTGCACCGCCAGCGCGCTGGACGTGTACCGGGTGCTGCGGGCGACCAACCCGTCCCCGTACATGTACCTCTTCCGCTTCGAGGGGTTCGACGTCGTCGGCTCGTCCCCGGAGGCCCTCGTCAAGGTCGAGGACGGACAGGCGATGGTGCACCCCATCGCGGGCACCCGGCCGCGCGGCGCCACCGTCCAGGAGGACCAGGCCCTCGCCGACGAGCTGATGGCCGACCCCAAGGAGCGCGCCGAGCACCTGATGCTCGTCGACCTCGGACGCAACGACCTCGGGCGGGTCTGCGAGCCCGGCTCGGTCGAGGTCGTCGACTTCATGTCCATCGAGCGGTACTCGCACGTGATGCACATCGTCTCCACCGTCACCGGCCGGGTCGCGGCGGGCCGCACGGCCTTCGACGTCCTCACCGCGTGCTTCCCCGCGGGCACCCTCTCCGGCGCCCCCAAGCCCCGCGCGATGCAGATCATCGACGAGCTGGAGCCCTCCCGGCGCGGCCTGTACGGCGGCTGCGTCGGCTACCTCGACTTCGCGGGTGACTCCGACACGGCCATCGCCATCCGTACGGCCCTGCTGCGCGACGGCACCGCGTACGTCCAGGCGGGCGCCGGAATCGTCGCGGACTCGGACCCCGTCGCGGAGGACGACGAGTGCCGCAACAAGGCGGCCGCCGTCCTGCGCGCGGTGCACACGGCCAACCGGCTCGGGCAGTAGGACAAGGGTCACGTGAACCCCGGGTGACGGTTCGCCCGGGGTTCAGGCGATAGTGGGGTACGTGACTGCCGTACCTCACCCCCGATCCGAAGCCGCCGGCCCCGCCCGGGCAGGCCGCCGCAGCCTTGGCATCGCCCTGCTCTGCGGCGCCCTCGGCGCGGCAGTGGCCCTGCTCGCCACCCGGCGGAACTGGTCGCTGGGCACGGCGACGGTCGCCGGCGGCGACTTCCCGCTGGCCGCCCGGGGCAGCGACGTCACGGGCGTGCCCGCCGCGCTCGCCGTGGTGGGCCTCGCCGCGCTCGTCGCCGTCTTCGCCGTCCGCCGCTCCGGACGCCTGCTGGTCTCCGCGCTGCTCGCGCTCTCCGGCGCGGGCACGGTCGTCGCGGCGCTGCTCGGCGCGAGCGACGACTCCGCGCTCGACGAGAAGGCCGCTGCCGCGTCCGGCGACACCGCCGCCACCGCGGACGCCCTCAGCCACACCGGCTGGCCGTACGTCGCGGCGGCGGGCGGTGCCCTCATCCTCCTCGCGGGGCTGCTCGCCCTGCGCTACGGTCGGCTGTGGCCCGCGATGTCGGGCCGCTACGAGCGGGACGGGACGCCCCGGCCGCGCAAGGCCGGACCTGTCGACCCCGACCGGCCCGAGGACCTCTGGAAGGCCCTGGACCGCGGCGAGGACCCCACGGGACCCGATCCGGCAGGGACCTAGGTCCCGGCCCGCGGTTCTTGCGCGGGCCCCGGAACCCCGGACTCCGTCAGGACGTGACGCATCAGACGTGTGAGGAGCGACCCCCGAGCTCACGATGGACGTCCGAGTACGGGACAATGGACGGTGAGCGTCCGACTCACACACGCACACAGCAACGAGGAGCAAGTCATGGCGGGCAGCAGCCACGGTCACACCCCGGCCGCCTGGACCGGTGTCATCATCGCCTTCATCGGTTTCTGCGTCTCCGGTGCCTTCATGGTGATGGCCGACCCGCTGGGCTTCTGGGCCGGCATGGTCATCGTCCTGCTCGGCGGTGTCGTCGGCATGGTGATGCGGGCGGCGGGTCTGGGCCAGCCGAAGGCCAGGACCGCGTCGGTTCCCGCCGCGCCCGTCCGTGAGGCCGTCGGCGCCGAGGGCTGACCCGAGAGGCTTCTCCAGAGGCGGTCCCGACGCCGGGGCCGCCTCTCGCGTGTCCGCGCCGCGCGCCCCGCGCGCGGGAGGGGCAGAATGCGTCACGTGAACGCCGAAACCCAGAGGGCACCGCGTACGGGCGTCCCGCCCGCACTGCGGCGGCTCGGCGTCCCGGCGGGCGTGCTCGGGGCCGTCGTGGCCGCCTTCGCGTACGTCGGGGCCGTGGACCCCAATCAGCCGGGGCACTACCCCGTCTGCCCGCTGCTGCGCTTCACGGGCGTGTACTGCCCCGGCTGCGGCGGGCTGCGCAGTGCGCACGCCTTCGTGCACGGTGACCTCGCGACGGCGCTCACGGACAACGCGCTCGCCGTCGTGGGCTATGTGGCGTTCGCCGCGCTGTGGACCGTCTGGGTGGTCCGTGCGGCGCGCGGCAGACCACCGTGGACCGCCTTGGGGTCCGTGCACCTGTGGAGCGTCGGCGCCTTGGTGCTGGTCTTCACGGTTGTCCGGAACCTGCCCTTCGGTGGCTGGCTGCACCCTTGATCAAATGACAAATGTCCAGGTAGTGGGACCGGCGTCAACCGGATGTGAGGCCTGGGTCTTCCTGCGGATACCATCGGAGTGACTCGTGATGACCGCCGGGACGGCGGTGCCGGGTCGACAGGCTCAACCGCTTCAACCGTTCACCGTCAGGGAAGGGGGCCGCTCGCGTGAGTGTGCTCGACGAGATCATCGACGGAGTCCGTGCCGACCTCGCGGAGCGGCAGGCGCGCGTCAGCCTCGACGAGCTCAAGGAGCGCGCGGCGAAGGCTCCGGCGGCCAAGGACGGCGTGGCAGCCCTGCGGGGCGACGGCGTCAAGGTCATCTGCGAGGTCAAGCGCTCCAGCCCGTCCAAGGGCGCGCTCGCCGCGATCGCCGACCCGGCCGGACTGGCCGCGGACTACGAGGCGGGCGGCGCGTCCGTCATCTCGGTCCTGACCGAGCAGCGCCGCTTCGGCGGCTCGCTGGCCGACCTGGAGGCCGTCCGCGCCAAGGTCGACATCCCCGTGCTGCGCAAGGACTTCATCGTCACGTCGTACCAGCTCTGGGAGGCCCGCGCGTACGGCGCCGACCTCGCCCTGCTGATCGTGGCCGCCCTCGAACAGTCGGCCCTGGAGTCCCTCATCGAGCGTGCCGAGTCCATCGGGCTCACGCCGCTCGTCGAGGTGCACGACGAGGACGAGGCCGAGCGGGCGGTGGACGCCGGCGCGAAGGTCATCGGCGTCAACGCGCGCAATCTGAAGACCCTCAAGGTGGACCGCTCCACCTTCGAGCGGGTCGCTCCCGAGATCCCGGCCGGCGTCGTCAAGGTCGCCGAGTCCGGCGTCCGCGGTCCGCACGACCTCATCGCGTACGCCAACGCGGGCGCCGACGCGGTCCTGGTGGGCGAGTCCCTCGTCACCGGGCGCGACCCGAGGACCGCCGTCTCCGACCTCGTCGCGGCCGGGGCCCACCCCGCGCTGCGGCACGGACGGGGCTGACGGACCGGTGGCCACCCCGACCCACGCCCTCACCGTTCCCCGCCCGGGCCCGCGCCCGGACGGCGGTCAGGTGCGCGTGCGGTCGGTCGCTCCCGGCTCGTCCCACGACGTGAACGCGGGCCGGCTCGGCGCGCGGTCCGCCGTGCCGCTCCCGGCCGCCTCCGCGGCCCGGGACCCTTACGCCCGGCTCGCCCGTGGCTGCCGCCCGCGCGGCTGCCGGGCGCCGGCCCGCCGCGTCCACGGACGCCGGGTCCGCTATGTCATCGGCGACGAACCGGGCCAGGTCAACGGCATGCGATGGCGCCCCGGCGCACACGCACTCGCGTCGTCTCCGGCCGGCCCCGCCACGCCGACGGGCTGAGCGGGTCCGGACCGCCGGTCCGTCCGGCGGCGGCAGACCGCCCTCGGGCGAAACCGCTCCGGCCCGCCGATTCCCGTCGGCGGCCGCGACCGTCCCGGCACCCTGAGGACCTCCCAGGGAACGTCCTCGGTCCTGCCGGTCCGCCGGTCCTGCCGATCCGTCGGTCCTGCCGGTCCGTCGATCGCGCCGGTTCAGGCCGGGCGGCCCGACGAGGACGCGGTGTGTGTGCGTGCGTGCATGGCTCATGTGATCCCATGTCCGACCTTCAACCGGGGCTTTCGCCCCTGCGAGGTAACCGCATGCCCAGCGAGTTCTTCATTCCCGACCCCGAGGGTCAGGTTCCCACCGCCGAGGGGTACTTCGGCGCGTTCGGCGGCAAGTTCATCCCGGAGGCGCTGGTCGCCGCCGTGGACGAGGTCGCCGTCGAGTACGACAAGGCGAAGGCGGATCCCGAGTTCGCGCGTGAACTCGACGATCTCCTCGTCCACTACACCGGACGGCCTAGCGCGCTGACCGAGGTGGCGCGCTTCGCCGAACACGCCGGTGGCGCCCGGGTGTTCCTCAAGCGCGAGGACCTCAACCACACCGGCTCCCACAAGATCAACAACGTGCTCGGCCAGGCCCTCCTCACCCGGCGGATGGGCAAGACGCGGGTCATCGCCGAGACCGGGGCCGGGCAGCACGGAGTGGCCACGGCCACCGCCTGCGCGCTGTTCGGCCTCGAATGCACCATCTACATGGGTGAGATCGACACCCGGCGGCAGGCCCTCAACGTCGCCCGGATGCGGATGCTCGGCGCCGAGGTCATCGCCGTGAAGTCGGGCAGCCGCACCCTCAAGGACGCCATCAACGAGGCGTTCCGGGACTGGGTCGCCAACGTCGACCACACCCACTACCTCTTCGGGACCGTCGCGGGTCCGCACCCCTTCCCGGCCATGGTCCGCGACTTCCACCGGGTGATCGGGGTCGAGACCCGGCGGCAGATCCTGGAGCGCGCCGGCCGCCTGCCGGACGCGGCCGTCGCGTGCGTCGGCGGCGGCTCCAACGCCATCGGGCTCTTCCACGCCTTCATCCCGGACGCCGGTGTGCGCCTCATCGGCTGCGAACCGGCGGGTCACGGCATCGAGACCGGTGAGCACGCCGCGACCCTGAGCGCGGGCGAGCCCGGCATCCTGCACGGCTCGCGGTCCTACGTCCTCCAGGACGAGGAGGGACAGATCACCGAGCCGTACTCGATCTCGGCCGGTCTGGACTACCCGGGCATCGGTCCCGAGCACGCCTATCTCAAGGACAGCGGCCGCGGCGAGTACCGCGCGGTCACCGACGACGCGGCCATGCAGGCACTGCGCCTGCTCTCCCGCACCGAGGGCATCATCCCGGCGATCGAGAGCGCCCACGCGCTCGCCGGGGCCCTGGAGGTCGGAAGGGAGCTGGGCGAGGACGGGCTGATCGTCGTCAACCTGTCCGGGCGCGGTGACAAGGACATGGACACCGCCGCCCGCTACTTCGGTCTGTACGACGAGGGCGCCGACGCGGCCGTCCCCGCGGACGCGGACAACGAGCACGCCGAGATCGAGGGGGACGCCAAGTGAGCGGCAACATCCAGCTGTTGAGCGACACCCTCGCCGGCGCACGGGCGGAGGGGCGGTCCGCGCTCATCGCCTACCTGCCGGCCGGCTTCCCGACCGTCGACGGCGGCATCGCGGCGGTCAAGGCGGCCTTCGAGGGCGGCGCCGACGTCGTCGAGGTCGGTCTGCCGCACAGCGACCCGGTCCTCGACGGTCCCGTCATCCAGACCGCCGACGACATCGCCCTGCGCGGCGGGGTCAAGATCGCCGACGTCATGCGGACCGTCCGGGAGGCCTTCGAGGCCACCGGCAGGCCCGTGCTCGTGATGACGTACTGGAATCCGATCGACCGCTACGGCGTCGAGCGCTTCACGGCCGAACTGGCGGAGGCGGGCGGCGCGGGCTGCATCCTGCCCGACCTGCCGGTGCAGGAGTCGGCGCTGTGGCGGGAACACGCCGAGAAGCACGGGCTCGCGACCGTCTTCGTCGTCGCGCCCAGCAGCAAGGACGCCCGGCTCGCCGAGATCACCGCGGCGGGCTCCGGTTTCGTCTACGCGGCCTCGCTGATGGGCGTCACCGGCACCCGCGAGTCGGTGGGGGCCCAGGCCCAGGACCTGGTGCGGCGCACCAAGGCCACCACCGCGCTGCCGGTCTGTGTCGGACTCGGCGTCTCCAACGCCGCCCAGGCCTCCGAGGTGGCCGGCTTCGCCGACGGAGTGATCGTCGGCTCGGCCTTCGTGAAGCGGATGCTGGACGCGCCGGACGAGGCGGCGGGTCTGGAAGCCGTACGGGCGCTCGCGGGCGACCTGGCGAAGGGCGTGCGCGGAGCACGGTGACGGCGGCGGTCCGCCCGTGTGACGGAGGACCGCGGTCCCGGCACGTGACGGGCGGCGACCGAGGCACGTAAGGGACAATCCGCTCACTCGAACGGGTGGACCTGGGACCGGGGGGGGGGGGGGGGCCCCCCCCGGGGGGTGTGGGGGGGGGGGGGGGGGGTGTACCGGGGGGGGACTGCCCCCCCCCGGGGGGGGGGGGGGGGGGGCGCCACACCCAGAGAG
>NZ_JBHWEL010000023.1:43484-45773 GCF_042734135.1 Streptomyces sp. NPDC059668
CTTGGTCCGGCGCCCGGGCGGACCGGCCAGCTGCGGGGGGGCACCCGTGGAACTTACGGGAAACACCGCTCACTCTACGGGGTGCACTGGTCCCGGGGGGGGCGGGCGCCCCCCCCCCGGTTCGTTCTGCCGGATGTGAGCGAGAAGAACCGTGAGGGAAAGAGCACCGCCCGTGAGCGGCTGGCGGTCGAGCGACAGAAGCAGAAGGGCGCGGAGAAGCGCCGCCGGGCCCTGATCGTGGGCGCGTCGGTGGTGTGCGTCCTCGCCCTCGCCGCGGTGGTGGGCGTGCTGGCCGCCGGCGCGGGCAAGGACAAGAAGAACACCGCGGCGGGACCGGCGGTGGCGCCCTCGGGGGCGACCGGCAAGGACGGTCTCGCGATCCCGGTCGGCAAGGACGGCGCCAAGTCGACCCTCACGGTCTGGGAGGACTTCCGCTGCCCGGCCTGCGAGTCCTTCGAGACGGTGTACCGCCCGACCATCCGCCAGCTGGTGGACGCCGGTCAGCTGAAGGTCGAATACCACCTGGTCACGCTGATCGACGGAAACATGGGGGGCAGCGGCTCCCGGCACGCGGCCAACGCGGCGGCCTGTGCCCAGGACGCGGGCAAGTTCGCCGCGTACCACGACGTGCTGTACGCGAACCAGCCCAAGGAGACCGAAGACACGTTCGCGGACAACGGCAAGCTCATCGAGCTGGCGGGCAAGGTCGACGGTCTCGACACGCCGGGCTTTCGCGCGTGCGTCAACGACGGCAGGCACGACAGCTGGGTGACGAAGTCGAACACGGCCTTCCAGAACGGCAGCTTCAGCGGCACCCCGACCGTGCTGCTGGGCGGCAAGAACATCTACGCGGACCAGTCCATGACCCCCGCGAAACTCAAGCAGCTGGTGCAGGCCGAGAACAAGGGCTGAGCCCCCCGACCCGCGACGCCCCCGACCCGCGGCACCCCCGGCCTGCGAAGGGTCCGGGGGCGCTGCCCGTTATGGACCCGTTGCCGGGGCACCCGCCGCGGGTCCCGTCCGGCACGGTAGCGTCGACCCTGCCATGGAAATTGCCTACATTCCCAGCCCGTCGCACGGTGTGCTGCATCTCGGCCCCATTCCGCTGCGCGGCTACGCGTTCTGCATCATCATCGGCGTCTTCGTAGCCGTCTGGCTCGGCAACAAGCGCTGGATCGCCCGGGGAGGGCGGGCCGGCACGGTGGCCGACATCGCGGTGTGGGCCGTGCCGTTCGGTCTCGTCGGCGGCCGCCTCTACCACGTGATCACGGACTACGAGCTGTACTTCAGCGAGGGCCGCGACTGGGTGGACGCCTTCAAGGTGTGGCAGGGCGGCCTCGGCATCTGGGGCGCGATCGCGCTCGGTGCGGTGGGCGCGTGGATCGGCTGCCGCCGGCGCGGCATCCCGCTGCCCGCCTGGGCCGACGCGCTCGCGCCCGGCATCGTCTTCGCGCAGGCCATCGGACGCTGGGGCAACTGGTTCAACCAGGAGCTGTACGGCAGGGCCACGGACGTGCCGTGGGCGCTGCACATCACCTCCGCCACGGACGGGCGGGTGCCTGGGTACTACCACCCGACCTTCCTGTACGAGTCGCTGTGGTGCGTCGGCGTCGGCTTCCTCGTCATCTGGGCGGACCGCCGCTTCACCCTGGGTCACGGTCGGGCGTTCGCGCTGTACGTCGCCGCGTACTGCGTGGGCCGCGGCTGGATCGAGTACATGCGCGTCGACGACGCCCACCACGTCCTGGGCCTGCGTCTCAACGACTGGACCGCGATGGTGGTCTTCGTGCTCGCGGTGGTCTACATCGTGGTGTCGGCGCGGTTGCGGCCCGGGCGTGAGGAGATCGTCGAGCCGGGTGCGGACGCCTCCGGCGAGGACGAGGGCGACGCTGAGGCCGGGGCCGGGACTTCGGTCGGCCTGGACAAGAAGTCCGGTGAGAAGTCGGGCGAGAAGCCGGGCGAGAAGGCCGGGACGAAGGCTGAGAAGACGGCCGGCGACGAGCCGGGCGGGAAGAACGGCGCCGACGAGAAGTCCGGCGGCAAGGCCCCCGGCGACGCGGACGCGGAGCCGGGTGCGGGTGCGACGTCCGCGGCCGAGCCGGGGGCCGAGGTGTCCGCGGATTCCGCCGGTGGCGCGAAGAGCGAGGCGGAGTCGGCCAAGAAGGGCTGACGTTCCGGTACGCCGAGGGGGGGGGGGGGGCGGCCCCGCGGCGCGCGCTCGGGCAAGCGCGGCCCGCCGGCGGGCGGGCGAGGGCGCGGGTGGGCCGGGCGCGCCCCCCCGGCGCCGCG
>NZ_JBHWEL010000023.1:45783-90322 GCF_042734135.1 Streptomyces sp. NPDC059668
GCGCGGGGGTGGCGGCGCTCGCTGTGGGGTGCTGGGCGGGCCGGGGGGGGGGGCCCCCGCCCCCCCCCCCGCCCCCCCCCCTCGTTCATGCCGTCACCGCGTCGCGCCGGGCCAGTGCCAGGGTGCGGCGGGCGCACGCCACGACCGCCGCGTCCACGAAACGGCCGTCGGGCAGGGCCTGGGCCCCCGGCTCGATGCCGGCCGCCTCGACGACGGCCTCGGCGCTCTCCACCTCGGCCGGTGTCGGAAGGTAGGCGCGTTCGATCACGGGGAGCTGGCGGGGGTGGATGGCCGCGCGGCCGAGGAAGCCGAGGGTGCGCCCGTGCGCGCAGGAGGCCGCCAGTCCCTCCAGGTCCCGGATGTCGGGGTGGATGGACTGCGCGGGGGGTGAGAGCCCGGCGGCCCGGGCGGCGAGCACGATCCGGGCACGGGCCCAGTCGAGGCCCGCGTCCTCACGTACGCCCAGGTCGGCCCGGAGATCCGCCTCGCCGAGGCCGATGCCGCGTACGGCGGGGTGGGCCGAGGCGATGGCGAAGGCGTGTTCGACGCCGAGGGCCGTCTCCAGCAGGGCGTACAGCGGGATCCCGTCGCCCCGGGCGGGCGCGGCGTGCTCCGCGACGTGGGCGACGTCCGTGGGCGAGGCCACCTTGGGCAGCCGCAGGCCGGACAGGCCCGGGAGCGGGGAGAGCGTCTTGAGGTCGGCCTCGGCCAGGGGGCCGTCCAGCGTGTTCACCCGGACGTGGACCGGGACCGGGGGAGGGTCCGAGAGCAGCTCGGCGGTGGCGTCGCGGGCGTACTCCTTGCGGCCGGGTGCGACCGCGTCCTCCAGGTCGATCAGGACGATGTCCGCGCCCGAGGCGAGGGCCTTGACCACCACGTCCGGGCGGTCTCCGGGGGCGTACAGCCAGGTGAGCGGGAAGGCCGGGACCGTCACAGGGCGCCTTCCGATCTGAGGGCGGTGATCTCGGTGCCGGACAGTCCGAGTTCGGTGAGGACCGCGTCCGTGTCGGCGCCGTGCGGGCGGCCCGCCCAGCGGATCGAGCCGGGGGTGGAGGAGAGCCGGAACAGGACGTTCTGCATGCGCAGGGGACCGAGTTCCGGGTCGGCGACGGTGGTGATGGTGTCCAGGGCCTCGTACTGGGCGTCCTCCATCACGTCGGTGACGTCCTGGATCGGGGCCACCGCCGCCTCGGCCTTCTCGAAGGCCTCCAGCACCTCCGCGCGGTCACGGCGGGCGATCCAGGCGCCCACCGCCTCGTCGAGGACGTCCGTGTGCCGTGCCCGGTCCGCGCCGGTCGCGAACCACGGCTCGTCGATCAGGTCCGGGCGTCCGACCAGCCGCATCACCCGCTCGGCGATCGACTGCGCGGAGGTCGAGACGGCGACCCACGATCCGTCCGCCGTGCGGTAGGTGTTGCGGGGCGCGTTGTTCGCGGAGCGGTTGCCGGTGCGGGGCTGGACGTGGCCGAGCTGGTCGTACCAGAGCGGCTGGGGGCCCAGCACGGTGAGGATCGGTTCGATGATCGCCATGTCGACCACCTGGCCGAGGCCCGAGGTCTCGCGGGCGCGCAGGGCCGTCATCACGGCGTACGCCGTCGTCAGGCCCGCGATCGAGTCGGCCAGGCCGAAAGGGGGCAGGACCGGGGGTGTGTCCGGTTCACCGGTGATCGCCGCGAAGCCGCTCATGGCCTCCGCGAGCGTGCCGAAGCCGGGGCGGTGCGCGTAGGGGCCGAACTGGCCGAAGGCGGTGACGCGGGCGAGTACGAGCCGGGGGTTGGCGGCGGACAGCTCCTCCCACCCGAGGTCCCACTTCTCCAGCGTGCCGGGGCGGAAGTTCTCGATGATCACGTCGGCGTCCGCGGCGAGCCGCAGGAGGGTGGCGCGGCCACCCGGTTTCGACAGGTCGAGGGTGATGGTGCGTTTGTTGCGGCCGAGGAGTTTCCACCACAGGCCGACGCCGTCCTTCGAGGGGCCGTGGCCCCGGGACGGATCGGGCTTCGCCGGGTGCTCGACCTTGACGACCTCGGCGCCGAAGTCGCCGAGCAGGGTGGCGGCGAGCGGACCGGCGAAGAGGGTGGCGAGGTCGAGGACGCGCAGGCCGGTGAGCGGGCCGGGCCCGGGGCGCGCGCTCATGACGTGGACTGCGCGTGCTGCGCGTGCGACGAGGCCTCGGCGTCGATCTCGGAGCGGTACGGCATCGAGGAGGTGGCCCCGATCCGCTGGACCGACAGCCCGGCGGCGGCCGACGCCCAGACGAGCGCCTCGGGCATCGGCCGGCCCTCGGCGAGGGCGACCGCGAGGGTACCGACGAAGGTGTCGCCCGCGCCGGTCGAGTCCACGGCGCTGACACGGGGCGCGGTGACCATGAGGGGGGCGGCGCCCCGGGCCGCGTACAGGCTGCCGGCGGCGCCCAGGGTGACGACGACCTCCGGCACGTGGTCGAGCAGCGCGGTGGCCGCCTCGCGGGGATCGGGGGTGCCGGTCAGCGCGGCGGCCTCGTACTCGTTGGGCACGAGCAGGTCGATGGAGGCGAGGAGCCGGTCCGGCAGCGGTTGGGCGGGGGACGGGGTCAGGATGGTGCGGACGCCGTGCCTGCGGGCCGCCTCGGCGCCCGCGACGACGGCGGCGAGCGGGATCTCCAGCTGGAGCAGGAGCGCGTCGGCGGTGGTGATGAGGCCCTCGTCGCCGGGGGCGAGGTGGTCGACGGTGCCGTTGGCGCCGGGGATGACGACGATCGCGTTGCCGCCCTCGTCGTCCACCACGATGTGCGCGGTGCCCGACGGGCCCTCGGTGGTGCGCAGATGGTCGGTGTCCACGCCGGAGTGCTCCAGGGCGGAGCGGAGCTGGGAGCCGAAGGAGTCGACGCCGACCGCGCCGATCAGTGTGACGTCGGCGCCCGCGTGGGCCGCGGCGACCGCCTGGTTGGCGCCCTTGCCGCCGGGGATCGTGCGGAACTCCCGTCCGGTCACGGTCTCTCCGCGCTGGGGGGCCTTGGCGACGTACGTGACGAGGTCCATGTTCGTGCTGCCGAGCACGGCGATATGGGTCATGGGTGACGGGTCTCCCGGTGCGTGAGCTGGGCGAGGGTGTCGAAGCCGATGCCGTTGAAGTCGGCGAGGGAGGTGGCCAGACGGTTCTTGAGCGGGGTGGTCCAGCGCTCCGGCAGGGCGTCGGGGGCACCGGCGAGCAGGCCCGCGACGCTGCCCGCCGTGGCGCCGTTGGAGTCGGTGTCCCAGCCGCCGGACACCGCGCGGCAGACGGAACCGGTGAAGTCGCCGTCCGCGTGGGTGAGGGCGGCGGCGATCAGGGCGGTGTTGGGCAGGGCGTGCACCCAGTGGTGGTCGCCGTAGGTGGTGTGCAGGACGTCGACGACCTTCTCGAAGTCCACCGTCGAGTGGGCGAGCCGGACGGCGTGGTGGACCGCCTTCGCCAGCCGGGAGGCGGGGGGTACGACGGTCAGGCCGGTGCGCAGGCAGGCGTGGATGTCGCTGCGGCCGGTGGCGGCCTCGGCGATGGTGGCGGCGGTGAACATGGCCGCGTACACACCGTTCGCGGTGTGGGTGAGGGTGGCGTCGCGGTGGGCCTGTGCCGCGGCGGCGGCCGGGTCGCCCGGGTTCGTCCAGCCGTGGACGTCCGCGCGGATGAGGGCGCCGATCCATTCGCGGAAGGGGTTGCGGTGGTGGGCCGTGTGCGGGGGCTCGACGCCGGCGAGGAGGTTGCGGTAGGCGACGCGTTCCGCGGTGAAGGTGCGGCCGGCGGGGAGTTCGTCCAGCCAGAGGCGGGCCACGTCCGCGGTGGTGAACCCCTTGCCGTGGCGTTGCAGCAACAGGAGGTTGACGAGGGGGTAGTTGAGGTCGTCGTCCTCGGGCATTCCGTCGATGTTCTCGGCGAGCGAGGTGGACGCCGAGCGCCTGTTCCAGGGGTACGCCTCGGTCAGCTCCGCGGACAGGCCGCGGGCCGTGAACCAGGTGTGGAGGGGCCAGTTCCCGGTGGCCTTCGCCAGTGCGCGGATGCCCCGGAGGGGGAGTTTCTCGACGGGTTTGCCCAGTAGACAGCCCGCGGCCCGGCCCAGCCAGGCGGCCTCCAGACGGGGTACGGCGACGGCCGGGGAGGGGCCCGGGACTCCGGGGGCGACGGGTGCGCCGTCGTCGTCGCCGACGGCGGCCGGGTCCGGCTGCCGTGCGGGCCAGTCGGGGCAGCGGGTCATGACGGTGGCCAGGTCCGTGGGCTCGTGGTCGGCCAACCCGCTCGGCAGGCAGGAGAGTTCGTCCAGCAGGTCGGTCGCCAGGGCGCGCAGGTGCGGTGCGGCGGGAGTGGCGGAGGCGCCGGCCCGGAGGGGGGCCGGCGGGCCGCCGGCCGCGTGCCAGCGTGCCGCGATCGGACCGGCCTCGCGGCCGTCCTGGGCCGCCTGGTGGAGCTCGTGCCCGAGGAGGTCCTCGGGCTGGACCCAGGTCAGTCGGAGCATGGGGTCCCCGCAAGCGCGGCGTACGCCGCCTCGTGCGCGCGCCGGCGGTGTACGTCCCGGTCGAAGATCTCGCGGGTCACCTGCGCGAGGGTCGCTGCCGGGGCGTGCAGGTCGAGGCGGCTCGCTTCCTCGACCGTCTTGGCCCAGTCGTGCGGGACCTCGGAGCCGAGCGCGCCGGCGAGGGCCCCGGCCATCGTGGCGATGGAGTCGCAGTCGCGGCCGTAGTTCACCGAACCGAGGACCGCGTGCCGGAAGTCGCCGCCGGCGACCACCAGCATGCCGAGCGCGACGGGGAGTTCCTCGATGGAGTGCAGACGGGAGGGGCGGCGGGCGCCGAGCGACGGGGAGCGGTAGTCCGGGCCCACCGTGTCGTAGGGGGCCACCGCCTCCCGCAGCGGGCGCAGCGCCGACTCGAAGTCGGAGTGGCGGGCGGCGACTTCGCAGACCGCCTCGATCGCGTCCCGGGTGCCGTCCTTCGCCAGGGCCAGACAGGCCGTGACGACCGAGTCCGGGGTCGCGCCCGGTGTGCACGCCGCCGCCACGCCCGCCGCCAGCACGCCCGCGGCCTCCCTGCCGTAGGAGGACTGGTGCGCGCCCGCGACGTCCAGCGCCTCGGCGTACGCGCCCGCCGGGTTGGCCGCGTTCACCAGTCCGACCGGTGCCATGTACATCGCGGCGCCGCAGTTGACGATGTTGCCCGCGCCCGCCTCGCGGGGGTCCACATGGCCGTAGTGGAGCCGGGCGACCAGCCACTTCTCGGCGAGGAAGATCCGTTGGAGCGGGAGCGCCTCCGTCTCCAGTTCCGGGATCCAGCGGGGGGCCGTCATCAGGTCCGGGACCAAGTGTCCGGCGACGGCGTACGCGTCGAGGTGGTCACGGACCGTGCCGTACACGCGGATCAGCGCATGGGTCATCAGGGTGTCGTCGGTGACGTGCCCGTCGCCCTTGTGGTACGGGGCGATGGGGCGGGCGGTGCGCCAGGCGTCGCCGTTCCAGGGGCCGACGACGCCGTGCACGCGGCCGCCGTGGCGTTCGGTGATCTGCTCGGGGGTGTAGCCCTCGACGGGACCGCCGAGCGCGTCGCCGACCGCGGCTCCGACGAGGGCTCCCGTGATCCGTTCGTCGAGGGTTCCCATTTCTACTCTTTTGGGCGTCATGCCCGAATCATCCCTCTGGGAGGGCCAGTTCCGTCGCTTCGAGCAGATCGGCGAGTCCGATGAGGTCCGTGCCGGTGAGGCGGGGGAGCGCGCAGCCCGAGAGGATCCGGCAGGCGTCGCGCCAGGTGTCCGGGATCGACGCGCCGCCGCCGAGCGCGCCGGTCAGCGCGCCGGCCAGAGCCGGGGCGGAGTCGGCGACGCGGGAGAGGCAGGCGGCGGCGGGCACCGCCTCCGCGATCCGGCCGCGCGCCGCGCTCGCCAGGGCCAGGGCGACCGGAACGGTCTCCGCCGCGGCGACGCCGTAGCTGTAGACGTGGTCGACGATCTGGTGTTCCAGAAGGGGGACCAGGGCGAAGGTGCTCTCGCTGTCGCGGGCGAGCCGCAGCGCGTGGCGCGCGTTGCGGCCGATCTCCGTCTCCTTGGGCAGTTCGGCGAGGGCGGCGTCCGCGCAGGCCTCGACGTCGGCCCCGGCGAGGGCGAGCGCGAGGGCGGCGGCCATGGCGCGGGCGCCGTGCACGCCGTCGCCGTCCTGGGTGTAGCGGGCGTCGAACTCCGCCAGTTCCGCGGCGAGCGTGGCATCGCCCGGGTGGGCGATGGCGAGCACGCACGCCCGGACGCAGGCCGCGTCGTCGAAGTAGTGCGGATTGTCGTGGCCGGTGGCGGGCGGGCGCAGACCGGTGGCGAGGTTGCCGAGCCCGGCCCGTACGGAGATCCGGGCGCGCAGCGGCAGCAGCGCGGACTCGACCTCGGGGGCGCGTTCGGCGGCCGCGGCGACCTCGCTGGCGACGGCGTTCCAGGACAGGTCGATGGACGCCCGCATCCGCCGCGCCCGGCTGAGATCGCCGAGCGCGCCGGCGTCCCCGGCGCGCAGCACGGCCTCGGCGGCGAACGCCGCCCACTCGGCGTCGTCCGAGGGGCCGAGCCGCAGGGGCTCCGGCGGCTGGTTCAGGGCGATGGGCACCGGCAGGGTCGTCGTCGCGTTCTGTTCGGCGAACGTGTCGAGTTCCCTGGTCAGCCGTCGTGTCCACTCGGGCATCCGGGCGGCGCGGTGCCGGGCCGCGGGCCAGCCGGCGGCGTCGCCGGCGGCGAGGCCGAGCAGGAGGCCCTCGATGCGGCGGAGGCGTGGGCCGGGCGGCGGATCGGCGATCTCCGTGACGAGGACGTCCGGCGCCGAGGCCGCTCCGGCACCGGCTTCGTCTCCCACGAGGCCGGGTCTCATGGGCGTACCTCCTCGTCGGCGGTGGCATGGGTGTGGTCGGTGGTGCGGATGCGGTCGGTGAGGGGGGTGTGATCCAGGGTGAGGGTGCGGTCGGTGACGGGGGTGTGATCCGGGGTGAGGGTGCGGTCGGTGACTGGGGTGTGATCGGGGGTGAGGGTGCGGTCCGAGGTGAGGGCGTGGTCCGGGGTGGGAACGGGGCCGGTGGTGCGGGCCCGGTCCGCGGTGAGGGTGTGGTCGGCGGGGAGGGCGTGGGGTCCCGGAGCGGCGTCCGGTTGCGGGTGCGGGGCCGCTCTCGTGCGGTCCGGATCGCGTGCGGGCCGTCTGCGATCCCGTACGGGCACACCGCTGTCCGGGCCCGGCTCCCACGCGGCCCTCGAACGCCACTTCGCGTCGTCCCCCGGGGTCAGCAGTTCCGCCACGTCCAGCACGTGGTGGCCCTCCATCGAGGGGAGGCAGCTGCCGCGCGCCGGACCGATGGCCGCCGCCCAGGCGGCCGGGATCGCGCCGGCGCCCCGGGTCGCCCCGGCCAGCGCGCCCGCCACCGCCGCCGTGGTGTCGGCGTCGCGGCCCATGTTGACGGCGGTGAGGACGGACTCGGTGAAGTCGCCGTCGGCGGCCGCGTACGCGCCGAAGGCCAGCGCGACGGCCTCGGGGGCCAGGTCCGTCCAGGGGTAGCCGCCGATGACGACCGCCGAGCGCACCGCCCGTTCGCCGCGGTGCGCCACCGCGATCGCGCGGCGCAGCGAGCGGGCGGTCCAGGAGTCGTCCGGGATCACCGCGAGCGCGGAGGCGGCCACGGCGATCGTCGAGGCGCCCGCCATCGCCGCCGCGACTCCCGCCGCGACCGCCTGGCCGCCGTAGATGCCCTCGCCGTCGTGGCTCACCGAACCGTCGATCGCCACCAGTCGAGCGGCCTCCGCGGGGCGCCCCGCCGCGAACACGCCGAAAGGCGCCGCGCGCATCGCCAGGCCGTCGCTCCAGGCGTGCCGGTGCTGGGCCGAGATGGGAGCCGCCAGTCCCCGGCGGAGGTTCTCCAGGGTGCCGCGCTCGCTGAAGCCGGCGCCGCGGAAGGGTCCCTCGTCACGGTCCGCGATCCACTGGTGCCAGGCCGACTCGACGTGCGCGACGGTGAGCGCCGAGCCGTGCCGGGCCAGCAGCAGTCCGGAGAAGATCGCGTACTCCGTGTCGTCCGTCCCGGCCGGATGCTCGGCGACGTAGCCCGTGATCCGGCCCCACTTCGCGCGGATCTCCGACGGCCGCATGTTCTCGGCGGGCGCGCCGAGCGCGTCCCCGACGGCGAGACCGAGCAGCGCGCCGCGGGCCCGTTCGCGCAGACCGGTGGCGTCCCCGGGCGCCGGGACGGAGGGGATGCAGGCGATGGAAGCCATTCGGTGCCACTCCTCTCAGGGCCCAGAGCCCTTTGGGGATGTGTCCCACGGGAGGGGGCGCGCAGAGCCTGGCGCGGCACCGTATTCACCCGGTCGACATCTGTGCGGGGTTCTCCACGGATGAGCGAAGGAGGGTAAAGGTGCAGGTTAGCCGAGCCTTTCCTTGCTGGCGGGCAGGAAATTCCGAGCGTACTTTTAGGGTTGTCGAAAAGTAGAAGAAGTCCAATCACGTGTTCTGGGGGACCGGTATGTCCATCATCGAGACCGAAGCCGCACTGCACGAGGCGCACCGGGACAACCACACCCACCGCGATGTGAACGGCGGCTGGCTGCGCCCGGCGGTGTTCGGCGCGATGGACGGGCTCGTGTCCAACCTCGCCCTGATGACCGGTGTCGCCGGCGGGTCCGTCTCCCACCGGACGATCGTCATCACCGGACTCGTGGGCCTGGCCGCCGGAGCCTTCTCCATGGCCGCCGGCGAGTACACCTCCGTCGCCTCGCAGCGCGAGCTCGTCGAGGCCGAACTCGACGTGGAGCGCCGGGAGCTGAGGAAGCACCCGAAGGACGAGGAGCGTGAGCTCGCCGCGCTCTACGAGACCCGCGGGGTCGAGCCCGAACTGGCCCGCGAGGTCGCCCGGCAGCTGTCCCGCGACCCCGAGCAGGCCCTGGAGATACACGCGCGCGAGGAGCTGGGCATAGACCCCGGCGACCTGCCCTCGCCCGCGGTCGCCGCCGTGTCGAGCTTCGGCTCCTTCGCCCTGGGCGCGCTGCTCCCGCTGCTCCCGTACCTGCTCGGCGCGACCGTCCTGTGGCCCGCGCTGCTGCTCGCGCTGATCGGGCTCTTCGCGTGCGGCGCCGTCGTGGCCCGGGTGACGGCGCGCTCCTGGTGGTACAGCGGACTGCGGCAGCTCGCGCTCGGTGGTGCCGCGGCGGGTGTGACGTACGTCCTGGGCAGTCTGTTCGGTACCGCCGTAGGATGATGTATGGCGGAGCTATGCAAGGGACTGCATAAGTAGCCGTTACTCGCTGGTTTCGAATACTTAACCACTGGGCATGAGCCGTAAGCGCTGCGGGCAATGAAGCCTGCTCCGCACCACCGCGGCAGGCGACGCTGCCTTCCGCGCTCCGGCCCCACGGACACCGATCTGTCCCCCTGGGTCCCCTTAACTCCAGTGCCGTGCGCGGTACCCCCCGCCGCGACCCCCGGTGTCCGCATGTTGGAACGCAGTATCCGGTTCCCGGGAACCGCTCCATCATGTAACCTGCACGAAATTTTGCATCCCCCCAGCAGAGGGCCAACGTCGTCCCTCGGCACACGCTCCCCCAGACGCCTTTCGAAGCGCTGGGAGGTGCCCCCAGCCACGACGACGACGGGAGAGCCGATGCGTTCGCCGCGCCAGCCGTCCCAGCACTCCACGAATGGCCAGAACTGGTCCTTCATGGATGCTCGCCCTGCTGCTCAGGGTATGTACGACCCCCGCAACGAGCACGACGCCTGTGGCGTCGGCTTCGTGGCCACCCTCACCGGCGAGGCGAGCTACGCGCTGGTCGAGCAGGCGCTCACCGTGCTGCGCAACCTGGAACACCGCGGTGCCACCGGCGCCGAGCCCGACTCGGGCGACGGCGCGGGCATCCTGTCCCAGGTCCCGGACGCGTTCCTCCGCGAGGTGGCCGGATTCGAGCTGCCCGAGGCCGGTGCCTACGCGGTCGGCATCGCCTTCCTGCCCGGCGACGGCACCGAGGACGCCGTCTCACGGATCGAGACGATCGCCGCCGACGAGGACCTGACCGTCCTCGGCTGGCGCCAGGTGCCTGTCGCCCCCGAACTCCTCGGCGCCACCGCCCGCTCCACGATGCCCGTCTTCCGTCAGATCTTCGTGACCGACGGCGCCAGCAAGGGCATCGACCTCGACCGCAAGGCGTTCGTGCTGCGCAAGCGCGCCGAACGCGAGGCCGGCGTCTACTTCCCGTCGCTCTCCGCGCGCACCATCGTCTACAAGGGCATGCTGACCACCGGCCAGCTCGAACCCTTCTTCCCGGACCTGTCCGACCGCCGCTTCGCCTCCGCGATCGCGCTCGTGCACTCCCGGTTCTCCACCAACACCTTCCCGAGCTGGCCGCTCGCCCACCCGTACCGCTTCGTCGCGCACAACGGCGAGATCAACACGGTCAAGGGCAACCGCAACTGGATGAAGGCCCGCGAGTCCCAGCTGGTCTCCGACCTGTTCGGCGACAAGGGCCTGGAGCGGGTCTTCCCCGTCTGCACACCGGACGCGTCCGACTCGGCCTCCTTCGACGAGGTGCTCGAACTCCTCCACCTCGGCGGCCGCTCGCTCCCGCACTCCGTGCTCATGATGATCCCGGAGGCGTGGGAGAACCACGCCTCCATGGACCCGGCCCGGCGCGCCTTCTACCAGTTCCACTCCACGATGATGGAGCCCTGGGACGGCCCCGCCTGCGTCACCTTCACCGACGGCACCCAGGTCGGCGCGGTCCTCGACCGCAACGGTCTGCGCCCGGGCCGCTACTGGGTCACCGACGACGGCCTCGTCGTCCTCGGCTCCGAGGTCGGCGTCCTCGACATCGACCCCGCCAAGGTCGTCCGCAAGGGCCGCCTCCAGCCCGGCCGCATGTTCCTCGTGGACACCGCCGAGCACCGCATCATCGAGGACGACGAGATCAAGGCCGGCCTCGCCGACGACCTGCCCTACGCGGAGTGGCTGGAGGCCGGCGAGATCGAGCTCTCCGACCTGCCCGAGCGCGAGCACATCGTGCACACCCACGCCTCGGTCACCCGCCGCCAGCAGACCTTCGGCTACACGGAGGAGGAGCTGCGGATCATCCTCGCGCCGATGGCCTCGGCCGGCGCCGAGCCGATCGGCTCGATGGGCACGGACACGCCGATCGCCGCCCTGTCGCAGCGCCCGCGTCTGCTCTTCGACTACTTCACCCAGCTCTTCGCGCAGGTCACCAACCCGCCGCTGGACGCGATCCGTGAGGAGCTCGTCACCTCGCTGCGCTCCTCGCTGGGCCCGCAGGGCAACCTCCTGGAGCCGACCGCTGCCTCCTGTCGCAGCGTCACCCTGCCCTTCCCGGTGATCGACAACGACGAGCTGGCCAAGCTCATCCACATCAACGCCGACGGCGACATGCCCGGCATGAAGGCCGCCACCCTCTCCGGTCTCTACCGCGTCTCCGGCGGCGGCGACTCGCTGGCCGCGCGCATCGAGGAGATCTGCACCGAGGCCGACGCCGCCATAGACAACGGCGCCCGCCTGATCGTGCTCTCCGACCGGCACTCGGACGCCGAGCACGCCCCGATCCCCTCGCTGCTGCTGACCGCGGCCGTCCACCACCACCTCATCCGCACCAAGCAGCGCACCCAGGTGGGCCTGCTGGTCGAGGCCGGCGACGTCCGCGAGGTCCACCACGTGGCCCTCCTCATCGGCTTCGGCGCCGCGGCGGTCAACCCCTACCTGGCGATGGAGTCGGTCGAGGACCTGGTCCGCGCCGGCACCTTCCTCCAGGACATCGAGGCCGAGCAGGCCATCCGCAACCTGATCTACGCGCTCGGCAAGGGCGTCCTCAAGGTCATGTCCAAGATGGGCATCTCCACCGTCGCCTCCTACCGCGGCGCGCAGGTCTTCGAGGCCGTCGGCCTGGACGCCGAGTTCGTCGGCAGGTACTTCAGCGGCACCGCGACGAAGATCGGCGGCGCCGGTCTCGACGTCATCGCCAAGGAGGTCGCCGCCCGGCACGCCAAGGCCTACCCGGCCTCCGGCATCGCGCCCGCGCACCGCGCCCTCGACATAGGCGGCGAGTACCAGTGGCGCCGCGAGGGCGAACCCCACCTGTTCGACCCGGAGACGGTCTTCCGCCTCCAGCACTCGACGCGCTCCGGCAGCTACGACATCTTCAAGAAGTACACGGAGCGGGTGAACGAGCAGTCCGAGCGCCTGATGACGCTCCGCGGCCTGTTCGGCTTCGCCTCCGACCGCCCGTCGATCCCGATCGACGAGGTCGAGCCGGTCAGCGAGATCGTCAAGCGCTTCTCCACCGGTGCCATGTCGTACGGCTCCATCTCCAAGGAGGCGCACGAGACCCTCGCCATCGCCATGAACCAGCTCGGCGGCAAGTCCAACACCGGCGAGGGCGGCGAGGACGCGGACCGCCTGTACGACCCGGCGCGCCGCTCGTCCATCAAGCAGGTCGCCTCCGGCCGCTTCGGTGTGACCTCGGAGTACCTGGTCAACGCCGACGACATCCAGATCAAGATGGCGCAGGGCGCCAAGCCCGGCGAGGGT
The DNA here is from genome assembly GCF_042734135.1 of Streptomyces sp. NPDC059668. NCBI lineage: Bacteria > Bacillati > Actinomycetota > Actinomycetes > Kitasatosporales > Streptomycetaceae > Streptomyces > Streptomyces sp. NPDC059668. The sequence goes on from NZ_JBHWEL010000023.1 coordinate 58,317, forward strand.
GGCCAGCTGCCCGGCCACAAGGTGTACCCCTGGGTCGCCAGGACCCGGCACAGCACCCCCGGCGTGGGCCTGATCTCCCCGCCCCCGCACCACGACATCTACTCCATCGAGGACCTGGCCCAGCTGATCCACGACCTCAAGAACGCCAACCCGCAGGCCCGCATCCACGTGAAGCTGGTCTCCGAGGTCGGCGTCGGCACGGTCGCCGCGGGCGTCTCCAAGGCACACGCGGACGTGGTCCTCATCTCCGGCCACGACGGCGGCACCGGCGCCTCCCCGCTCACCTCGCTCAAGCACGCGGGCGGCCCCTGGGAGCTCGGTCTCGCCGAGACCCAGCAGACCCTGCTGCTCAACGGCCTGCGCGACCGGATCGTCGTCCAGACCGACGGCCAGCTGAAGACCGGCCGCGACGTCGTCATCGCCGCGCTGCTCGGCGCCGAGGAGTTCGGTTTCGCTACCGCTCCGCTCGTCGTCTCCGGCTGCGTCATGATGCGCGTCTGCCACCTGGACACCTGCCCGGTCGGCATCGCCACCCAGAACCCGGTGCTGCGCGACCGGTTCGCCGGCAAGGCCGAGTACATCGTGAACTTCTTCAAGTTCATCGCCGAAGAGGTCCGCGAGATCCTCGCCGAGCTGGGCTTCCGCACCATCGAGGAGGCCGTCGGCCACGCCGAGCACCTCGACGTCACCCGGGCCGTCGACCACTGGAAGGCGCAGGGCCTGGACCTGACTCCGCTCTTCCACGTGCCCGAGCTGCCCGAGGGCGCGGTGCGCCACCGGGTCGTCGCGCAGGACCACGGCCTGGAGAAGGCCCTGGACAACGAACTGATCAAGCTCGCCGCCGACGCGCTGGCCGCGAACTCCCAGGCCGACGCCCAGCCGGTCCGCGCCCAGGTCCCGATCCGCAACATCAACCGCACGGTCGGCACCATGCTCGGCCACGAGGTGACGAAGAAGTTCGGCGGCGCGGGTCTGCCCGACGACACCATCGACATCACCTTCACGGGGTCGGCGGGCCAGTCCTTCGGCGCGTTCCTGCCGCGCGGTGTCACGCTGCGCCTGGAGGGCGACGCCAACGACTACGTCGGCAAGGGCCTCTCCGGCGGCCGGGTCGTCGTCCGCCCCGACCGGGGCGCCGACCACCTCGCCGAGTACTCGACGATCGCGGGCAACACCATCGCGTACGGCGCGACGGGCGGCGAACTGTTCCTGCGCGGCCGCACCGGCGAGCGCTTCTGCGTCCGCAACTCCGGCGCGACGGTGGTCTCCGAGGGCGTGGGCGACCACGGCTGCGAGTACATGACAGGCGGCCACGCCGTCGTCCTCGGCGAGACGGGACGCAACTTCGCGGCCGGCATGTCCGGCGGCATCGCGTACGTCGTCGACCTCGACCGCGACAACGTCAACGCCGGCAACGCGGGCGCCGTCGAGGAGCTCGACGACACCGACAAGCAGTGGCTGCGCGCCGTGGTGCGCCGCCACCAGGAGGAGACCGGCTCGACGGTCGCCGGGAAGCTCCTCGCCGAGTGGGACACCGCCGTCGACCGCTTCAGCAAGATCATCCCCAGCACGTACAAGGCAGTGCTCGCCGCCAAGGACGCCGCCGAGCGAGCCGGACTCACCGAGTCCGAGATCACCGAGAAGATGATGGAGGCGGCGACCAATGGCTGATCCCAAGGGCTTTCTGAACCACGGCCGCGAGGTCGCCAGGACCCGCCCCGTCGAGGAACGCGTCAGGGACTGGAACGAGGTCTACGTCCCGGGCGCGCTGCTCCCGATCATCTCCAAGCAGGCCGGCCGCTGCATGGACTGCGGCATCCCGTTCTGCCACAACGGCTGTCCGCTGGGGAACCTGATCCCCGAGTGGAACGACTACGCCTACCGCGGGGACTGGGGCGCCGCGTCCGAGCGTCTGCACGCCACGAACAACTTCCCGGAGTTCACGGGCCGGCTGTGCCCCGCCCCGTGCGAGTCGGCGTGTGTGCTCGGCATCAACCAGCCCGCCGTGACCATCAAGAACGTCGAGGTCTCGATCATCGACAAGGCGTGGGACAGCGGGGACGTCGCCCCGCAGATCCCCCAGCGCCTGTCGGGCAAGACCGTCGCGGTCATCGGCTCGGGCCCCGCGGGCCTCGCCGCCGCCCAGCAGCTGACCCGGGCCGGCCACACGGTCGCCGTCTACGAGCGCGCCGACCGCGTCGGCGGCCTGCTGCGCTACGGCATCCCCGAGTTCAAGATGGAGAAGCGGCACATCAACCGCCGTATCGAGCAGATGCGCGCGGAGGGCACCCGCTTCCGCACGGGCGTCGAGATCGGCCGCGACCTCAAGGCGACCGACCTGCGCAAGCGGTACGACGCGGTGGTCATCGCCGCGGGTGCCACGACGGCGCGCGACCTGCCGGTGCCCGGCCGCGAACTCAAGGGCATCCACCAGGCCATGGAGTACCTGCCGCTGGCCAACAAGGTCCAGGAGGGCGACTACGTGGCGCCCCCGATCAGCGCCGAGGGCAAGCACGTCGTGGTCATCGGCGGCGGCGACACGGGCGCGGACTGCGTGGGCACCGCCCACCGCCAGGGCGCGGCCTCGGTCACGCAGCTGGAGATCATGCCCCGTCCGGGCGAGGAGCGCAGCCCCGGCCAGCCGTGGCCGACGTTCCCCATGCTCTACAAGGTCACCTCCGCGCACGAGGAGGGCGGCGACCGCGTCTACTCGGTCTCCACCACCCACTTCGAGGGCGACGAGGACGGCAACGTCCAGTGGCTGCACCTCGCCGAGGTCGAGTTCGTCGACGGCAGGCTGAACCAGAAGCCGGGCACGGAGCGGAAGATCCCCGCCCAGCTGGTCACCCTGGCGATGGGCTTCACCGGCACCGACGTCGAGAACGGCGTGGTCGCCCAGTTCGGCCTGGAGCTCGACGCGCGCGGCAACATCGCCCGCGACGCCGACTTCGCGACCAACGTGCCCGGCGTGTACGTTGCCGGTGACGCGGGCCGCGGCCAGTCCCTCATCGTGTGGGCCATCGCGGAGGGCCGTTCGGCCGCCCGCGGGGTCGACCGTTTCCTGACGGGCGCCAGCGAGCTGCCGGCCCCGATCCGCCCCACGGACCGTTCCCTGATGGTCTGACGCTCCACCCCAACAGACGTCCCGTACAAAGGCGTACGGAACTGAACGCGGCGCCCGCCTTGTCCCCGACCGGACGGTGGTGGGCGCCGTGGTGCGTCCCGGCCCGGTCGCGACTACCGCGCCACCCGGTACGTCTCCCCGTACACCTTCCACTCCAGCGGTGTGTCCAGACCGAGGTTGCCGTCGTACAGGAACCTCCGCTGGGCCGTGTCGATACGGGACGTGTCGTGATGGGCGCGCTCGGCCTTCATGGCGGTACGCCGGATGTCCAGGAAGATGTCGAGGTAGGCCTTCTCGGAGCCGCCCTCGGCCGGGGTGTCGGCCTGGGCCATGGCGCGTCGGCGCAGCCCGTAGAAGCCGTCGGGGCCGGTGCCGGGGCCGTGCATGACCATGGCGTCGTAATAGACGAACTGCCCCAGCGTGCCCAGGCCGTCGAGCTTGGCGCGGCGGACCGCGGGGTCGAAGTAGACGCGGTCGCGCTCGGCGTCCTGGGCCTTCCGGAAGGCGGCCACCGCGGCCTCCGCACGCCAGGCCGCGGGGAAACCCGGGTCGAGACCCGCGTGGGAGTCGGTTCCGTCGACCCGGCGCAGCGCGGGCAGATAGCGGGCGAGGCCGTTGTCCGGGTGGTCCTTCGTGTAGCGCTCGACCAGGACGAGCAGGTCGTGGGTGCCGGTGCAGAAGCCGATGAGGCCCGCCGTGTAGCCCTGGCCGTCGCCGATGTCCTCGACGTAGCCGTACGCGCTGCGCCAGTCCAGCGTGGAGTTCTCGGCGCTCGCCACGATCTTCTGGGCCAGCTCCTTCTTGTCCGGCGCGGCGAGGCCGGCGCCGTCCGGCCGTGCGGCGCCCTGCCGGCCCGCGGACCCGGCCGCCTCGCCCGAGCCCGGGAGCCCGGGGACGACGAAGTAGAGCGCCGCCGCGACCAGGGGGAGGACCGCGAGCAGGAGGAGGCGTACGCGTTTCATGCCCTCAGCCTAGGGACGGGCCGGGTCGGATCCCGCCGGGTGCCGGGAGCGGACCGTTCGCCGCCCGCCGGGGATCACGGGACGGTCCTCAGCCGGCCCCGTTCCTCAGCGCGGAGACCTTCGCGACGGCCAGCACCACCAGGAGCACCGCCAGGCCCGCGCACACGGCGCCCTGGACGAGGGCGCGCCGGCCGTCCCGGGGTGCGTAGGCGTAGGCGACGGTGACCACGCCGCCCGCCAGGAGACCGCCGAGGTGGCTCTCCCAGGAGGTGAGCCCCGCCGAGATCAGCAGCCACAGCAGCAGGCCCGCCACGAACCGGTTGACGGTGTTCATGTCCGCGCCCAGGCGGCGGCCCATGACGTAGTACGCGGCGCCCAGTCCGAAGATCGCGCCCGACGCGCCGAGCGTGGTCTCGTCCGGCGCGATCAGCAGCACCAGGACGGAACCGCCGAGCGCCGACAGCAGGTACAGGGCGACGTAGCGGACCCTGCCGAGCTGGGCCTCCACCATCCGGCCCACGTTCCACAGCGAGACCATGTTCATCACGATGTGCAGGATCCCGAACGTGCCCTCGGTGGGGGGCAGATGGAGGAACGCGCCGGTCAGCATCCGGTACCACTCCCCGCCGACCACGCCCTCCGGGCGGAAGGCGTGGTCGAAGGGGAGCGGGACCTGCCAGAGGTAGTGTCCGCCGTCCGGCCCCTTCAGCCCCGCGCCCAGCATCTCGAACCGGTCCACGATCGCGGGGCGCGCCAACTCGCCCAGGTAGGCCAGCACGTTCAGCGCGATCAGGACGTACGTCACCACGGGCGCCGTGGCGATGCGGCCGCCGAACGCCGTGCGGGCCTGCCGGACGGACCGGGCGCCCTCCTTCACACACTCCACGCACTGGTGGCCGACGGCCGCCTCGCGCATGCACGCGGGGCAGATGTAGCGGTCGCACCGGGTGCAGCGCACATACGACTCCACCTTGGGATGGCGGTAACAGGTGGTGACGGCGGGCTCGGCGCGGCCGGCTCTCCCGACGGGTTCGGTGGACTCGGTGGACTCGGATTCCACGGCCGGCTCCTTGGCGGTACGAACATGTGGGAGGGGAACGGTGAGCCGGTGGGGTCGGCGGCGAACAAAATAGCGAACACGGGTGTACGGGTGGGGCGGCAGGGGGCCGTCGTGGTGTCGTAATCTCGGCACTCCCGCCCAGCTCACCGCACCGAAGCCCGACGGAAGGACCCCGTATGCCCGGGATCGGCCTCAGCGAGGTGGAGGAGACCGCGCCCGCGCTGGTCAGTCTGTACAAGACCGCCGGTGTCTCCCTCGCCCGGCACGGGCTGGACGGGCAGCGGGCCGCGGTGTACCTGGTGGTCGACCACTCCGGGTCGATGAAGCCGTACTACCTCGACGGCAGCGTCCAGGCGCTCGCCGACCGGGTGCTCGGACTGTCCGCGCATCTCGACGACGACGGCACCGTTCCGGTGGTCTTCTTCTCCACCGACATCGACGCGGTCACCGACATCGCGCTCGACGACCACCAGGGGCGGGTGGAGCGGATCGTCGCCGGGCTCGGGCACATGGGCAGGACCAGTTACCACCTGGCCATGGACGAGGTCATCGACCACTATCTCGACAGCGGCTCGGCGGACCCCGCGCTCGTGGTCTTCCAGACCGACGGCGGACCGGTCAACAAGCTCGCCGCCGAACGGTACTTGTGCAAGGCGGCGAGGCTCCCGCTGTTCTGGCAGTTCATAGGGTTCGGCGACCCGGACAGCAAGCAGTTCGACTTCCTGCGCAGGCTCGACGAGTTGGCCGTCCCGCGGAAGCGGGCGGTCGACAACGCCGGCTTCTTCCACGCCGGTTCGGATCCCCGGGAACTGGGCGACGAGGAGCTGTACGACCGGATCGTCGGCGAGTTCCCGCGGTGGCTGGCGGCGGCGCGGGCCCGGGGGATCGTGCGATGACCGTACGGCTGCTGGCCGCCGCCGAGCGCGTCGCGGCGCCCTGGAAGAACGGCGGCGGGGTGACGCGGGAGATCGCCGCGGGGCCCGAGGGTGCCGGCATGGACGACTTCCGGTGGCGGGTGAGCCTCGCCGACGTCCGTGCCGACGGCCCGTTCTCGTCGTTCGCCGAGGTGGACCGCACCCTCACGATGGTCGAGGGCACGGGCATGGACCTGACCGTCGGCGGTGAACACCGGCGGGTCGACACGCCCTTCGTCCCCCGGTCCTTCCCCGGGGACCTGCCCACCGACTGCCGTCTGCTCGGGGGCCCGGTCGTGAACCTCAACGTCATGTGGCGCAGGGGCGAGGGCGCGGACCCCGTCGTCACGGTCGTGCGCGGTGGTGCCTCAGTCGCGCTGCCGGCGGCTCCGGAGGTGCTGATCGTCGCCCTCGACGGGACCGCCGAGGTGGCCGGGCTGCGCCTCGGCCGTCACGACGCCGCGCTGCTGAACGACGAGGACGCCGTGCTGCGGGCGACCAGCCGCACCGCCGTCGTCCGGCTCCGGGCCCCGCACGGCACACCGCCCCGCCCCTGACGACTTGTCGCCTTCGGGAGGCCGACGCCGCCCCGGCGGGCCGAGGAGCACCGGGAGTTCAGGAGCGGGCGGCACGACCGCCGAGGACGGCCGCGCGGCACTCGGCCGGACTGCCCCAGGCGGTGCGCAGGGCACGGGCCCTGGCCAGCCACAGCGACAGGTCGTACTCGGCGGTGTAGCCGATCGCGCCGTGCAGTTGCAGCGCGGCGCGCGCGGTGGTGTACGCCGCCTCGCAGGCGGTGACCTTGGCGGCGGCGACATCGGCGGGCGCCAGGGTCAGGGCGGCTCCGAGGACCAGCGGGCGCGCGAAGTCCAGGGCGGTCCTCGCGTCGGCGAGCCGGTGCTTGACGGCCTGGAAGGAACCGACGGGGACACCGAACTGGGTGCGGCGCCCGACATGGGCGACGGTCCGGTCGAGGAGCGCGAGACCGACACCGAGGGCCTGGGCGGCGGTGGCGAGCCGGGCCCAGGTGAGGGCGTGCTCCATGGGAGGCGCGGCGGACAGGAGCTCGCCGCCCTCCGTCAGCGGGGTGAGGCGGCGGGCAGGGTCCAGACAGCCGCGTACCGGGCCGTGGCCGGGGGCCAGACGCAGTTCGCCGGCCGACAGGGCGAGGCGGACCGCCGCCGTGTCGCCGTCCAGCGCGTACGCGCCGTCGAGGGCCACGGTCGCCGACACCTCGCCCGAGACCAGTCGCGGAAGCAGCCGCTCGGCGGGGCCGGGGTCCGCCAGCTCCGCCAGCAGTGCGGCCGCCGCGACGGTCTCCGCCAACGGGCCCGGCACCGCGTGCCGTCCCAACTCGACGAAGGCCACCGCCAGTTCCAGCGGGAGCGGACCCACTCCCGTGTAGGCGGCCGGCACCGCGAGCGCGAACACGCCCGCCTCGGCGAGCCGGGACCACAGCGCACGGCCGCCGGCGTGCTCGCCCCGGCTCCAGTCCCGTACGACCGACGGCGTGTCCGCGGCCGTCAGCATCGCGTCGAGGGAGCCGGCGAACGCGCGCTGCTCGGTGTCGAGGACGAAGCGCATCAGCGGCGGCCCTTCGGGAGGCCGAGCAGGCGCTCGGCGACGATGTCGCGCTGGATCTCGTTGGTGCCGGCGTAGATCGGGCCGGCGAGGGAGAACACGTACCCCTCCGACCAGTCCGTGTCCGCCGCCTCGCCCTCCTGGCCCAGGAGATCGAGCGCCGTCTCGTGCAGCGCGATGTCGTACTCGGACCAGAAGACCTTGTTCAGGCTGGCCTCCGGACCGAGGGTCTCGCCGTCGAGGAGACGGGAGGCGTGGGCGTAGGCGAAGAGCTGGTAGGCGCGGGCGCCGATCAGCGCGTCCGCCACCCGGTCCGCGGCCCACGCCGGGCTGTCCCGGCTTCGCCACAGGGCGAACAGCCGCTCCGCGGCGGCCAGGAAGCGTCCCGGGGAGCGGAGCCTGAGCCCACGTTCGTCTCCGGCCGTCGACATCGCGATCCGCCAGCCCTGGCCGGGCTCCCCGATCACGTCCTCGTCCGGGACGAAGACCTCGTCCAGGAAGATCTCGGCGAAGGCCGGCTTGCCGTCGAGACGGCCGATCGGCCGGACCGTGACACCCGGGTCCCGCAGGCCGAACATCAGATAGGTCAGCCCCTGATGGGGTCTCGGCGTGTCCGGGTCGCTGCGGAACAGCCCGAACGCGCGATCCGCGAAGGCGGCACGCGACGACCAGGTCTTCTGGCCGCTCAGCAGCCAGCCCCCGTCGGCCCGCACCGCGCGGGAGGTGAGGGACGCCAGGTCGGACCCGGCCTCCGGCTCGGACCAGGCCTGCGCCCAGACGACCTCACCCGTGGCCATGGAGGGCAGCACCCGGGCGCGCTGCCGCGGTGTGCCGTGCTCGAAGAGGGTGGGCGCCAGCAGGTTGATGCCGTTCTGGGTGACCCGGCCCGGCGCGCCCGCCGCGTAGTACTCCTCCTCGAACACCAGCCAGCGCACGATGTCCGCGTCCCGGCCGCCGTACGCCGCCGGCCAGGACACCACCGACCAGCGGTCCGCCGCCAGTTCGGCCTCCCACGCGCGGTGGGCGGCGAAACCCTCCTCGGTCTCCAGGGAGGGGAGCGGGACGCCCGGCACATGCGCGCCGAGCCAGGCCCGGACCTCGGCGCGGAACGCCTCGTCGGCGGGGGAGTGCGTGAGATCCATCGACGGCACCTCTCGGCGTCGAGCTTCCCTAACAAGTGTTTGGTAGGTTAGCTTGGGAGCATGAGCGACGTCGAGACTCCCGTCTACGAACCCGGGCACGGGCTGCTGAAAGGACGCACCGCCGTCGTCACGGCCGCCGCGGGCGCGGGCATCGGCGGAGCCACGGCACGCAGGTTCCTGGAGGAGGGCGCCCGCGTGGTCATCAGCGACGCGCACCTCCGCCGCCTCAAGGAGAGCGAGGAGGCCCTCGCCGCGGAGTTCGGCGCCGCGAACGTCGCCGCGCTCCCCTGCGACGTCACGAACGAAGAACAGGTCGAAGCCCTGTTCGCGCGGGCGGACGACCTCCACGGCGGACTGGACGTCGTCGTCAACAACGCCGGTCTCGGCGGCACCTCGGCCCTGGCCGACATGACCGACGCACAGTGGTCGAAGGTCCTGGACGTGACCCTGGGCGGCACCTTCCGGTGCACCCGCGCCGCACTGCGGCGCTTCAGGGAGCGGACCGGCGGCGGCGTGATCGTGAACAACGCCTCCGTCGTCGGCTGGCGCGCCCAGGCGGGCCAGGCGCACTACGCCGCCGCCAAGGCCGGGGTCATGGCGCTCACCCGCTGCGCCGCGATCGAGGCCGCCGCCTACGGGGTCAGGGTCAACGCGGTGTCCCCCAGCCTCGCCATGCACCCGCACCTGGCGAAGGTGACCACCCCCGAACTGCTGGAGGAACTGACGGGCCGTGAGGCCTTCGGCCGGTACGCCCAACCCTGGGAGGTGGCCAACGTGATCGTGTTCCTGGCGTCCGGCTACTCCTCGTACATGACCGGTGAGGTCGTCGCCGTCAGCAGCCAGCATGCCTAGGGCGCGTCGCGAGAGTCCCGCCTGCCTCCGGGCGGACGACGGGACTTCCGCAACACGCCCTGGCACCACAATGGAACGGTGCCTACCAAGAAGAAGCCCCAGGTGACCGCCGTCCCGGAGCGGCGCCGTGAACTCCTCGGCCTCGCCGCCGAGGTCTTCGCCGAGCAGGGCTACAACGCCACCACCGTACGCAAGATCGCGGACCAGGCCGGGATGCTCGCGGGCAGTCTCTACTACCACTTCGACTCCAAGGAATCGATGCTGGAGGAGATCCTGCGGACCTTCCTCGACGAGCTGTGGGACGGCTACGACACCGTCCTCGCCGCCGGACTCGGCCCCCGGGAGACCCTGGAGGCCCTGGTCACCGAGTCCTTCCGGGAGATCGACCGGCACCGGGCCGCCGTCGCGATCTACCAGAAGGAGTCCCGGCACCTCGCCGCCCAGCAGCGTTTCGCGTTCCTCACGGAGTCGCAGCGCAACTTCGAGAAGGCGTGGCTGAGCACGCTGGAGCGTGGTGTCGCGGCCGAGGTGTTCCGGTCCGACCTCGACATCCGGCTCACCTACCGGTTCGTGCGCGACACCGTCTGGGTCGCCGCGTCCTGGTACCGGCCCGGCGGACAGCACAGCCCGGAGGAGATCGCCCGGCAGTACCTGTCGATGGTGCTGGACGGGATCTCCGTACGCCCCTAGCCCCGTCAGCCCCGTCAGCCCCGTCAGCCCCGTCAGCGGAGGAGTCGTCATGGCCGAGGCCTACATCGTCGAAGCGGTCCGTACGCCCGTGGGGCGCCGCGGGGGAGGCCTGAGCGCCGTCCACCCCGCCGACCTCGGCGCGCACGTCCTCAGGGCGCTCGTCGAGCGGTCCGGCGTGGACCCGGCCGCCGTCGAGGACGTCGTCCTCGGCTGCCTGGACACCGTGGGACCACAGGCCGGGGACATCGCCCGCACCAGCTGGCTGGCGGCCGGTCTCCCCGAGGAGGTACCGGGCGTCACCGTCGACCGGCAGTGCGGCTCCTCCCAGCAGGCCGTGCACTTCGCGGCCCAGGCGGTCCTGTCCGGCACCCAGGACCTTGTGGTGGCGGGCGGCGTCCAGAACATGAGCCTGATCCCCATCGCCTTCGCCTCCCGCCGGGCCGCCGAGCCCCTCGGCCTCACCGACGGCCCCTTCGCCGGCAGCGAGGGCTGGCGGGCGCGGTACGGCGACCGGCCCGTCAACCAGTTCCACGGCGCCGAACTGATCGCCGCCAAGTGGGGCATCACCCGCCGCGACCAGGAGGAGTTCGCGCTCCGCTCCCACGAGCGGGCCCTGCGCGCCCTCGACGAGGGCCGCTTCACGCGCGAGACCGTCTCCTGCCGTGAGGTCACGGCCGACGAGGGCCCCCGCCGTGACACCTCGCTGGAGAGGATGGCCGCCCTCGCACCGGTCGTCGAGGGCGGCACCATCACCGCCGCCTGCTCCTCCCAGGTCTCCGACGGCGCCGCCGCGATGCTGCTCGCCTCCGAGCGGGCGGTACGCGAGCACGGTCTGACCCCGCGGGCCCGCGTCCACCATCTCTCCGCGCGGGGCGAGGACCCGATCCGTATGCTGTCGGCGCCCATCCCGGCCACCGCGTACGCCCTGAAGAAGACCGGCATGTCCATGGACGACATCGACCTCGTCGAGATCAACGAGGCCTTCGCACCGGTCGTCCTCGCCTGGCTGAAGGAGACCGGCGCCGACCCCGGGAAGGTCAACGTCAACGGCGGCGCGATCGCCCTCGGCCACCCGCTCGGCGCGACCGGCGTGAAGCTGATGACGACCCTCCTGCACGAACTGGAGCGCACGGGCGGCCGGTTCGGCCTGCAGACCATGTGCGAGGGCGGCGGCCAGGCGAACGTGACGATCATCGAACGGCTCTGACCACGGTCCGCCCGGACGCCCCCCGGAGCCTCGCCCGCCCGGGAACCGGCGCCCCGCGGAGAACGGCGCACCGGCGCACCGGCGCCGGGCCTCGCCGATGCTCACCGTCCCGGGTCATGCCCCGTGGGCACGCCGGAGCGTGTGCGCGCCCGAGCGTGTGCGCGCGGGGTGCGCCGAAAGGTCCCGGAGAACCGCTTCCGCCTGCGCCATCAGACCCTCGACCAGCTCCGCGCACGACGGTAGGTCCTCGATCACCCCGGCGACCTGCCCCGACGCCATCACCCCCAGATCCGTACGCCCGTCCACCATCGCCGCCTTGAGCAGCATCGGCGTGTTCGCGGCGAGCAGCACCTGGCTCCACGTCAGGTCCCTGCCGTGCCTCATGGCGAGGCCGTCACGGACCATCCGGGGCCAGGAGAGACCGGACACCCGCCGGAACGCGGCCGCCCGCCGCACCGCCCGGACGAGTGCCCGCGCACGGCCGGCCCGCTCCAGGGAGCCGACGAACTCCGTACGCAGCATGCGGTGCGGCAGCCCGTCGACGGCCCTGGTGACCGTGACGTCCCCGACCGCCGCCGCCAGATACGCCGCCTTCACCGCGGCCGGGACGGTGGAGTCGGAGGTGAGCAGGAAACGCGTCCCCATCGCGATGCCCGCCGCCCCGTACGCCAGCGCCGCGACCAGCCCCCGTCCGTCGTGGAAACCGCCCGCCGCCACCACCGGGATGTCCACGGCGTCCACCACCTGCGGCAGCAGCACCGTCGTCGCCACCTCGCCGGTGTGTCCGCCGCCCTCGCCACCCTGCACGATCACCGCGTCCGCACCCCAGGCGGCCACCTTCTCCGCGTGCCGGCGCGCCCCGACGGAGGGCACGACGACCACCCCCGCCTCCTTCAGCTCGGCGATCAGCTCACGGGAGGGGGCGAGGGCGAACGACGCGACCCGCACCCCTTCCTCGACGATGATCCGCACGCGCTCGCCCGCGTCCCCCGCGTCGGCCCGCAGATTCACCCCGAACGGCGCGTCCGTACGGGACCTGACCTCCCGCACCGCGTCCCGCAGGTGGTCGAGGCTCATCGTGGCGGAGGCCAGGATGCCCAGCGCCCCCGCGTTCGCCGTGGCGGAGACCAGCCGGGGCCCCGCGACCCAGCCCATGCCGGTCTGCACGACCGGGTGACGGACACCGGTCAGACGGGTGAGCGCGGTCTCCATCAGCGCCCGCCCTCCCCGGCGCGCGGGACGGGCCCGGCGACCTCGCGCTCCCGGGCACCGCCCGGATCGATCACCGTACGGATCAACTCCAGCTCCAGCGGGGTCGGTTCGCGGGTGTACGGCACATCGGCGGGCACGGACAGCTCGAAGCCCGTGGCCTCCCGCACCTCCTCCACGGTGACGCCCGGGTGCAGTGAGGCCAGGCGCATCGAGCGGTCGGGCGTGGCGAAGTCGAGGACGCAGAGGTCGCTCACCACGCGCGGGATGCGGTGGAAGCGGGTGGCGCTCGGGCCCGCGGCGGCAGCTCGGTCGTACCCCACCCCGCACACCATGTCGACCTGCGCGACGAAGACCCGCCGGGAGTGCTTCGGGATCCAGTAACTGGTCGGGTTGTTCAGCGTGTTGACGGGTGCCCCGCGCACGCCGAGCAGCTGGCGCCGCGGCCGGGCCCAGTCCCCGACGCAGGAGATGTTCTGGTTGCCGAACCGGTCGATCTGACTCGCGCCCATCATCACGTGCCGGCGTCCGCCGGTCACCGCGGTGAGATGCCGGCGGTACGGCAGCCAGCCCTCCGGGGTCCCGTCGAGACCGACGAGCAGGGCTTCGCCGTCGGTCATCAGCAGGTCGGGGGAGAAGGTGCGCCGGGCGAGGCGGGCGCCGATGGACGGGATCGTGCCCATGGGGCTGGCCAGCACCTCGCCGTCGTCGCGCCAGGCCTCGGCGCAGGCGATCACGCAGTACTCGGCGCGGGTGACCGCGGGGTCCGGGCTCATCGCCGCTCCTCGTGCCAGGTCCGCACGGCGGACTGGTACGCCTGTTCGTCCCCTGAGAGGAATCGCTCGGCGAACCGCTCGTACGGTGTGGTGGCGTACAGCTTCTGGAAGGGTTCGTCGCGCGTGTAGTCCGGGGCGCAGGACGTGAAGTGCGCGCCGTTCGGCGTCTCGACGACGCCCGTCACACTCGACCGGTTCAGCAGCAGCGTCTGCGGCGCCGCCTCCTTGCCGAGCGCGGTGCTGCCGAGGTGGTCGACTAGCTGCTCGCAGGAGACGTACGCCGTGTCGGCCGCCTCGCAGAACAGGTCGTCGAAGTACGGGTCCGGACCCAGGTACTGGCCGTTGCCCGCGCGGTCCGCGCGGTTCATGTGGACCAGGGCCGCGTCCAGGCGCAGGGCGGGCATGGCGACGAGCGTCTCCCCGTCCTCGTACGGGGAAGTGACGGTCCGCAGGCCGGGGTTGACCCGCATCACGTCCGAGCCGATCCCGGCGCGCACCGGCAGGAACGGGAGCCGGTTCGCGGCGGCGTGCAGGCCCCACATGAACATCGCCTCGTCGACCTCCGTCAGTTCGAAGGCGCCGCTCTCGCGCGCCGCGCGGTAGTGCGGTTCGAGCGGGATGGAGTCGAGGGTGGTGAAGGCGGTCACCAGCCTGCGGATCCGCCCGGCTGCGGCGAGCAGGCCGACGTCCGGGCCGCCGTACGACACGACGGTGAGATCGGTGATCCCGGTCCGGAGCAGCGCTCTCACCAGGGCCATCGGCTTGCGGCGCGAACCCCAGCCGCCGATGCCCAGCGTCATCCCGCTCCGGAGACGGGCGACGGCCTCGTCCGCCGACATGGTCTTGTCACTCACTGGCCGGCCTCCTGCTCGCGGTGCTCCTCGTGCTCGCCGTGCTCGCTGTGTATCCCGTGCTCCTGATGGCCGCCGTGCTCCCCGTGCTGTCCGTACCTCTCCTCCTCCTCGGATGCGCCGTGCGGCTCGCGCCGTGGGGTCCCGGGGGCCCCCGCGGGGGTCTCCGTGGCGGTCTCCGTGGCCTCTCGGCCGAACGTGGCACGGACACGGTCGGCCACTCCGCTGAGGTTCGCCTCGAAGGTGAAGCCCTGTTCGAAGCGGTAGCTACGGCGCACGTCGACGGGGTCGATGCCGTTGAGGGCGGCCTTGGCGAGTCTGATCAGCTCACCGTCCTTGGCCGCTATCTCGCGGGCCAGCTCCAGAGCGGCGGCCCGGAGCTCCTCGCGCGGTACGACCTTCCACACCGAGCCGTGCGCGTGCAGCTCGGCCGCGGTCACCGTCCGCGCGGTGTAGTACAGCGCGCGCATCAGGTGCCCGGGCACCAGACGGGCCAGATGGGTGGCCGCGCCGAGGGCGCCGCGGTCCAGCTCGGGCAGGCCGAAGGTGGCGTCCTCGCTCGCCACGATCGCGTCCGCGTTCCCCACCAGTCCGATCCCGCCGCCCAGGCAGAATCCGTGGACCGCCGCGACGACCGGCACCTCGCACTCGTAGACCGCGGCGAACGCCTCGAAACAGCCGCGGTTCGCCCCGACCAGCACGTGGTGACCCGCGGTCCGGCGGGCTTCCCGCTGCATCTCCTTGATGTCCACGCCCGCGTTGAAACCGCGCCCGGCGGCCGTCAGCACGACACACCCCGTTCCGGGGTCGCGGCCCGCGGCGCGCACGGCGTCGGCGAGCTCGAACCAACCGCGCACCGGCAGCGCGTTCACCGGCGGGAAGTCGACCGTGACGACGGAGATCCGTTTTTCCGGGGACGCGGTGGAGACACCCATGGACGCATCAGCTACCTTCCCACCAAACGTTTGTTAGGTGCAGTCTCGAAGCTAGCAGCGAATGCATCCGCGCGGGAGGCCCTGTGGACAACGTGGAAGGCACGGACGGCACGGACGGCACCCGTCGATCCGGCGGCGACGGCGGACCTGGCGGCACCGATCTCGGGGGGCGGACCGTCGTGGTCACCGGCGGGACCCGGGGGGTCGGCGCCGGGATCGCGCGGGCCTTCGTCCGGGCGGGCGCGACGGTGCTGGTCTGCGCCCGCAGACCCGCCGAAGTGCCCGTCGAGGGGGTGGAGTTCGCCCCGGTCGACCTGCGCGACCCGCCCGCCGTGCACGCCTTCTTCGACGCGCTGCCCCGGCTCGACGTGCTGGTCAACAACGCCGGCGGAGCCCCGTACCGCCCCCTGGCCGAGGCCGGCGCCGAGCGGCACGCGCGCGTGATCGAGCTCAACCTCCTCGCGCCGCTGACCGCCTCGCTCGCCGCGTACGCGCACCTCAGACGGGCCGGCGGCTCGATCGTGATGATCGGCAGCGTGAGCGGGTCGCGCCCGTCCCCCGGTTCGGCGGCGTACGGGGCGGCCAAGGCGGGCCTGGAGAATCTGGCGCGTTCGATGGCCGTCGAATGGGCCCCCGACATCAGGGTCAACACCCTTGTCGTCGGCATGGTCCGCACCGAGCTGTCCCACCTCCACTACGGCGGGGAGCACGGCGTCGCCGCCGTCTCCCGGACCGTCCCGCTCGGCCGTCTCGCCGAACCGTCCGACGTCGGCGAGGCCGCCGTGTTCCTCGCCTCGGGCGCCGCCGCCTACATCAGCGGGGCCTCGCTCCTCGTCCACGGGGGAGGGGAGCGGCCCGCCTTCCTCGACGCCGCGACCGTCAACAGGGCCGATCCGACCTACCAGGAGGACTGAGATGAGCGGACCACTGCTGTGCCGGGAACGGGTCGTGATCGTCACCGGTGCGGGGCGCGGACTCGGCCGCGCCCACGCGCTCGCGTACGCCGCCGAGGGCGCGCGGATCGTCGTGAACGACGTCGGGGTCGGGCTGGACGGCTCGCCGGGCGCGGACGGACCGGCCGCGCGGGTCGTGGCGGAGATCCGCGCGGCGGGCGGGGAGGCGGTGGCCCACGGAGGCGACGTCGCCACCGCCGAGGGGGCCGCGTCCCTGGTGCGGACCGCCCTGGAGACGTACGGACGCCTCGACACCCTCGTCAACAACGCGGGTTTCCTGCGCGACCGGATGCTCGTCAACCTCGACGAGGAGGACTGGGACGCCGTCCTGCGCGTCCACCTCAAAGGGCACTTCCTGCCCCTGAAGCACGCGGCGGCGCACTGGCGGGCGGAGGCGAAGGCGGGGCGGAGGCCGAGGGCCCGGGTCGTCCACACGAGCAGCGGGGCCGGGCTGCTGGGCTCCGTGGGGCAGGGCAACTACAGCGCCGCCAAGGCCGGGATCATCGGGCTGACCCTGGTCGCCGCCGCCGAGTTGGGGCGTTACGGCGTCCAGGTCAACGCGATCGCGCCCGCGGCCCGTACCCGGATGACGGAACGTGCTTTCGCCCAGGTGATGGCGGCACCGGACGCCGGCTCCTTCGACGCGATGGCGCCCGAGAACGTGTCACCGTTGGTGGTGTGGCTGGGGGCGGACGCGAGCGCCGGCGTCACCGGGCGTGTCTTCGAGACCGAGGGGGGCCGCATCACCGTCATGGAGGGCTGGCGGCCGGGACCGGGCGCGGACAGCGGAGCCCGCCGGAGCCCCTCCGAGGCCGGTGACACGGCCCTGGAACTGCTGGCGCGCGCGGAGGCTCCCGGCGCGGTGTACGGAGCGGGCGACGGAGCGGATGGTACGGCGGGGGATGCGGCGGCGGGCCGCTGACGGGCCCGTGCCGCCGGCTCGCGGGGGCCGTGTCCGACGCCCGCGCGTTCGCGGGTCTCAACCCCTGGGTGGAGTCCGGAAACCAACCCGTGCTCAACCCGTTGGTTGAGGACGCGCGGCGCCGCGAACGGCAGGCTCGAGGACATGACGACGACCGACTACATCATCTCCGCGGCTCTCATCCTGCTCGTGGTCCCGCAGATCCGCGGCACCCGCCAGACCCTGCTGCACACGCTGTTGCCGCTGGCCGCCGTCGCCGCCGCGGCCGCGTACTACCTCAAGTCGTTCCCGACCCAGGGGCACGACATCCGCCTGGACGCCGTCACCGTCGCCGCGGGCGCGGCCCCGGGGCGTCGCCTGCGGCGCGGCCACCCGGCTCGGCCGGGCGGCCGACGGTGTCGCGGTCGCCAGGGCCGGGGCGGTCGCCGCGCTCATATGGATCGCCGGCATGGCCGCCCGCGCCGGATTCGAGTTCTGGGCCACCCACGGCGGTGCGGACAGCCTCACGCGGTTCAGCCGCGACAACCTGATCACCGGGGCCGACGCCTGGACCGCCGCACTCCTGCTGATGGCCCTGGCCCAGGTCGTGTGCCGGCTTGCCGTGGTGCGGGTCAGGGCGCGCCGGGTCACCGCCACCGGAGCGATACCGGCCGGGGCTTGAGCCCGCCGTCCCGCGCTGCCGTCTCGCGCAGCCGTCCCGCGCAGCCGTGTGCGAGGACCGTCCGCGCGGGAGGGAGGACCGGCCGGCCACGGCACGGCCGCCTCCGCCTGAAGGCGCGCCGAATCCCTGGCCGGAGCTTCCCGCCCGCGGGTGCCGTCCTGGGGTCTGTTCCGCCCGCCGGGCCGACTCTCCCCGCCGGCCGACTCTCCCCAGCGGTCGGTTCTCCCCGCCGGTCAGTTCTCCCCGCGCAGCGTCGTCAGCGCTCGTGCCGCCCGTGCGCGGACCTCGGCGTCGTGGTCCTCGGCCAGGGCGCGCAGCCGTTCGATGCCCTCGGTGTGGCCGGCGGGCAGCAGTCCGGCCAGTGCGTCGGCGACCGCCGCGCGCACCGCGGCCTCCTGGTGTTCCGCGTGGCGCAGGACCTCGGGGAGCGCGGCCGGGTCCTCGCGGCGGCCCAGGGCGACGACGGCGGCACGCGCGACCACGGGATGCCCGGTCTCGCGGGCGAGTTCGCGCAGCACCTGCCGGCTTCGAGGCGCGCGGGACCGGCCCAGTACGTCCGCCCCGAAGGCCTGCCGGAGCGGATCGGCGCCGCGGCACCACAGCATCGCCGCACGGAACGTGTCCTCGTCGCCGCGCAGGCCCAGAGCCGTCGCCGCCTCGGTCCAGTCGTCGTCGGCGGGGTCGGCGCGGCGCAGGGCGCGGGCGGCCAGTTCGGCGGCGGGGGCGGCGATGCCGAGGGACGTCTCCAGGAGGGTGGCGATGGCGGCGTGACCGGTCTGCTGATCGTTGCCGGACACGGGGTGCCCGGCGGGGTCGAGGAGTTGGACCTCGACGGTGATCCCGCCGTCCTCCGGGTAACGGTGCACGGCCGACGGGCGGCCGGGGCCGTAGGTCTGCTCCAGGCCCGCGCGGAGCGCGGCCTCCACGTCGACGGCCAGCCAGCGGTGCGCCTCGGCGAGTGCGGCGGACCGCTCCCGCGCTCCCCGCTGGAGGAGGGCGCGTACACAGCCCGGAGAGCCGCGGCGGGCCGCCGCCACGATCGGGGGCTCACCCGTCGGCCCCGGGCGGTCCGGGTCCGCACCGGCCGCGAGCAGTTCCGTCGCCACCGCGGCCCGGCCCCGCTGCACCGCCCAGGTCAGCGCCGTGAACCCGAACCCCTCCACGCGGTCGGGGCTCGCGCCGGCCGCCAACAGGGCCCGTACGACCTCCGTGTGGCCGCCGCAGGCCGCCCCGCACAGCGGTGCGTCCGTGCCCTGGCTGAGCCGGTCCGGGTCGGCGCCCGCGGCCAGCAGCAGCCGGACGACGTCCGGCCGGTCGCTGACCGCGGCCAGATACAGTGCCGTCCCGCCCTCCGAGTCCGCCGCCTCCGGGCTCGCGCCGGAGCGCAGCAGCCGTACCACCGCGTCCTTGTCACCCTCGTACACAGCGTTGAGGAGACGCGCCGCGGGGTCGTTCGTGCTCATCCTTCGACCCTCGCTCCTGAAGGAGGCACGAGGCAAAGCCTTTTGGGGTGTTCTGACTCACCTCGCCGATCCCGCGCGCCCCTTGCGCCGCGGCATCCCCCTACGTGTCGCACTCCAGCACCGTCCCGCACAGCGTGCAGCGGGCCCGCACCCGGCCCCGTACCGGCACCCGGATCCGCTGGTGGCAGGTCGGACAGGGGAAGGAGACGCGCAGCGGGCCGCGGCCGTCCGGGGTGAACGCGTAGGCGACGCCGGGGTGCGTGCCGGAGGCGGGGTGGTCCTGGGCGTGGCGCCGGTCCTTCGCGTAACGGCGGCGGCCCGCCCAGCCGGCCGCGGTCAGCGGGGGCTGCTGCTCGTCGCCGCGGGCCTTCGCCATGCCCTTCGTGTACGCGGTGTAGGCCTGCGGGCTGGTGAACCAGACGGAGGGGTCCTCGCCGAAGACCAGGGCGCGTTTGGCGAGGACGTAGCCGAACTCCTCGGGGGTGAGATAGCCGAGCTTCTGCGAGGAGGCCGCGTCCTCGCGGTAGGCGTCGAGCAGCAGCCAGCCCGCGCCGAGGTACGTCGCGGCGGTGTCCGTGAGGATCTCGTTGTCACGGGTGCCGGGGAAGGAGAGGTCGAGGCGGTGCAGACAGACATGCATCACCTCGTGGGCGAGCGCGGCGCCGATGTCCCTGCGATGGGTGCGGAAGCGGTCGTTGAGCTCGATGAAGTACTCGGGGCCCGCGGTGAGTTCGACGTTCGCGGCGTGCGTCATCTCGCGGAAGCCGATGATCATCCGGGCGTCCGGCAGACGGTAGTGGCGCACCATCTCGCGGGCCACCCGCTGCGCTCCCAGGTGCAGGTCGTCGCCGTCGCCGAAGGCCACGTCGACGGGGGCCACGCTGGTCGCGAAGGTCTGGACGGTGTCGTACGAGAGCCGTCTGTAGAGCGCGGTGATCGAGGCCCGCACCGTGTCCAGGTGCGGGTAGCCGTGTTCGACCGGTCCGCCGTTCGCCACGTCCGCACCCCCTGAAGACGCCGCCGTCCGCACTCCACTCTAAGGCGGGTTCCACCGCGCGGCCGGACGAGTGCGCGCGGTCGCGGGGGGTGCGACGGCGTGCGCCGGGGGAGCGGCTGGCCGAAAACGGGTTCTTGCCGATGCGCCCCCGGCGTCTCAATAATTCGCAAAGGCTTGGCGGGTACATGCCATTTCCGTGGCTCGTCGTGCTGCGCGCCGTGCCGTTCACCGCACGGCCCCCGCTGCCTCGACACACCGCGGGGTGCGCGGTTCGTGCCGCCGCCACGCCTCGACCCCCCACGAGAGGAAGCACGTTGAAGTCTCCGAAGAAGTTCACGGGCCTCAGAAGACTCCTCGCCCTCGGCGCCGTCGCCCTTGCCGCCGTCTCCCTCCAGCCCGTCTCCGCACAGGCCGCGCCCGCGCCCGTCGTCGGCGGAACCCGCGCCGCCCAGGGCGAGTTCCCCTTCATGGTCCGGCTCTCCATGGGCTGCGGCGGCGCCCTCTACACCCAGCAGATCGTGCTGACCGCCGCGCACTGCGTGAACGGCTCCGGCACCAACACCTCCATCACCGCCACCGCCGGCGTCGTCGACCTGCAGAGCACCAGCGCCGTCAAGGTCAAGTCGACGAAGGTGCTCCAGGCGCCCGGCTACAACGGCAAGGGCAAGGACTGGGCCCTCATCAAGCTCGCCACGCCCATCCAGCAGCCCACCCTGAAGATCGCCACCACCACCGCCTACAACAACGGGAACTTCACCGTCGCCGGCTGGGGTGCCACCCGCGAGGGCGGCGCCCAGCAGCGCTACCTCCTCAAGGCCACGGTCCCCTTCGTCAGCGACGCCGCCTGTCAACAGGCCTACGGCAGCGACCTCGTGCCCGGTGACGAGATCTGCGCCGGGTTCGTCCAGCAGGGCGGCGTCGACACCTGCCAGGGCGACTCCGGCGGACCCATGTTCCGCAAGGACGACTCCGGCGCGTTCGTCCAGGTCGGGATCGTCAGCTGGGGCCAGGGCTGCGCCGAGCCGGGATACCCCGGCGTCTACAGCGAGGTCTCGACCTTCGCGGCTGCCATCGCCAGGGCGGCGTCCACCCTCTAGCGCTTGACCGCACGGGTCGACCGGTCCGGTCGGACTGCCGCGGCGAGAGCGCGTCCGCTCCGGCGGACGCCGTTCTCGCCGCGGATGCGGACACGTTCGCGTTCGCGTCCGCGCCGTCGGGCTGCGAGGACGCCGGGGTGGCGGGCCTTGGCACTGCGACGGCGCAGGCTGGCGCGCGGGGCCCGGGACCGAGGAATCACCGGAGCCGGCTCCGGCGCGTCCGCCGCCACCGCGACCGACCGGCCCGGGGCAACGGCGGGACGGCCGAAGTCATGGACACCGGCTACGACCGCCCCACGGGAGCCTGCGGACCCGCCCGGGCCACCACAGGCGGCCCCGGTCGCCTGCACTGCCTGCGTCCCGCCTGTGCGTGCCTGTACGGCGCGGCCCGGTCCGCCGGGCCCGTCGGCCGGGGGGCCGGCGGGCTGTCACAGACGACCCTCGCCGCCTGCGCCGCCTGCGTCCCGCCCGCGCGTGCCTGTAACGGCGCGGCCCGACCTGCCGGGCCCATCGGCCGGGCGGGCTGGCTGTCACAGACGACCCCCGCCGCCCGCGCCGCGCCGCGCCTGAGCGTGCCCGGACGGTGCGCTTCCCGGCGTGGCCCGCCCCGCCGGGTCCGTCGGCCGGGCGGGCCGGCCCGGCGCCGGGTGGTCCGTCAGCCCAGGTCCGACAGGAGGGCGTTCAGTCCGCTCTCCTGCTGTGCCGGCGACATCGGCGGGTTGGAGTGATCGATACCGAAGGTCTTGAGCACCTGGTCCATCTTCGCGTCGATGGAGGTCCAGCCGGTGTCGTCCAGCGGCTGGAGCGAGGCCTGGTCGGCATCCCACAGGTCGCGCAGCGACTGGGCGGCCTTGTGGGCCCCGGCCGCGTCCCCCGAGCGTGCGTCCTTGAGCGAGGTGGACGCGAGGCTCCGCAGCACGTCGACCTTGGCGGGCGGGAAGTGCTTCACCGCCTGGCCGGGAGGCAGCTGGACGGCGGAAGTGGCGTCGGTCTCCGGCGCCGGGCCGACGTGCGGCTGACCGTGGGCCCAGACCAGCAGGGCGGCGGTGGCGACGGCCAGCACTCCGAAGCCGGCCAGCGCGACGCGCTCCCTGCGCGGGTTGCCGGTGACCTGCGCGGCGTGGGTCGCCTCGTGGGTCTCGGTCACGTCCGAGCGCGTCACCGTCAGGTAGACCACCGTCGCCAGGATCAGACCGAGGAAGATCAGGCTGGTGGTGAACGTGCCCAGCGCGAGACCGGTCGGCTCGCCCGGACCCTGGGCGACCTTCGGGGAGGCGAGCCAGTCGCCGATGTTCGCGCCCAGCGGGCGGGTCAGGATGTAGGCGAGCCAGAAGGACAGCACCGGGTTCGCGCCGGACCTCCACAGCGCCGTGATCGCCGCGATGAGGCCGAGCGGCAGCAACACGGACGCGCCCGGGCTCCATCCGGTCAGTTCCAGGGTCCAGTCGCCGGTCGCGGTACCGAGCGCGAAGGTGACGAGGACGGTCAGCCAGTAGAACGACTCCCGCGAGGGCGTGGTGACCGAGTGGATCGACAGCGTGCGCTCACGCAGCCACCACACGCCGAAGACCACGGCGAGCAGCACCGAGAAGACCGCGGAACTGATCCACAGCGGCACGTTCAGCTGGTCGGTCAGGATGTCGGTGTACAAGGTGCCCGTGACGCTGACAACGACCACGGTCAGCCAGTACGGGAACGGGACGTACCGCTTCAGCCGCAGCTGGACGACCAGGACCACCACCAGGACCGCGGTGAAGATCCAAGCCGTGTTCACCAGGCCGACGCCCAGCTGGGTGTTGATCCAGTCGGCGAAGCTCTCACCGACCGTCGTGCACAGGACCTTGATCACCCAGAACCAGACGGTGACCTCGGGAACCTTGTTGAGCATGAGCCGCCCGCTGCGCGTGCGTGCTTCCGTTGTCGTTGTCATGCAGGGAGGTTTACGCGGGGAACCTGCACGCAACCTGACTACGTGACCGCACGCGCGGCCGGGAGCGTCACCTCGACGTGACCGCGGCCGTCCGCGATCGCGCGGACCTCCGCACCGGCCGAGGCGGCGATGCGCCGCACCACCGGCAGCCCCAGTCCGTATCCGCTGCCGCCGGTCACACCCGCTTCGAAGACCCGGTCGACCTCCGCGGGATCGAACCCGGGGCCGTCGTCCAGGACATCGATCACGATCGCCGCACCCTGGACGCGCGCGGTGATCCACACACGCGACCGCGCATGCCGCAGGCCGTTCTCCAGCAGGGGCGACAGCAGCGCCACGGCGACCTCGGCTCCCACGGCGACCTCGGCCTTCGCGGGAAAGGCGACCTCCACCGCGCGGCCGGCGATCGCCTGCCGCGCCGCGGAGCGCAGATCGCACCGGGTCCCCTCGTCCGTCCGGGCGCGCGCGGCGCCCAGAATCGTGGTGATCGCCGCGTCGAGGCGGTCGACCTCGCTCAGCACCGCCTCCGGCGGCACCGGCTCACCGGACATCTGCGCCAGCTGCGCCTCGCCCCGCAGGACCGTGAGCGGTGTCCGCAGCTCGTGGGCGATCTCGTCGGTGAGCCGGCGCTCGTCCGCCAGCGCGTTGTCCACGCGCTCCAGGAGACGGTCCAGGGTCTGCCCCAGTTCACCGAACTCGTCGCGGGGGACACCGAGGTCGAAACGGCGCCCGGGTTCGTGATGGCCCCAGTCGTCGGCGAGGGCGGCCATCTCGTGAACCACCCGCAGCGCGCGGCGCACCACGAGGTGCGCGACACCGCCGGCGAGCAGGACGGCGAGGCCGCCCAGGATCAGCGACAGGGTCAGGCTGTGCTGCTCCGACGTCTCGTAGGGCGTGAGGTCCACCCGGACGATCACCACGACGTGGTGGCCGTCGGCCGAGACCTGCCGCGCGTACAGGAGGTAGTGGTCGACGGCGGCGGTCTGCGACCGCCGTGAGCCCGCCAGCGCCTCGACGCGCCCCACCACGCCCGCCGGTACGTTCCCGTCGACCAGACGGCCGTCGGCGTACACCCAGGCGACGTCGTCCAGCGCCTCGCTGCCGTTCTCCGTCAGCACGACCCGGCCGCCCACGACGCTGACGTTCGCCGCGACCGCCTCGGCGCGGGCACGCGCCAGATCGCGCGCGTCGGCGTCCGTCACCCCGCTCAGCAGCACGTGCGAGACCACGACCAGGATCGCGACCACGGCGGTGGCGATCAGCACCGTGAGCGCGACGACCCTTCTGCGGAATCCCGTCACTGCCATCGGTAACCCACACCGCGGACGGTCGCCAGACGCTCGGCCACACCCAGCGGACCGAGCTTGGTCCGCAGCCGGCGCACGAAGGAGTCGAGGGTGTTGTCGCTGACCTGCGCTCCGTGCGGCCAGCCGGCGGCGATGAGGGCGTGGCGGCGCACCGCGTCACCCGGCGAGGCGATCAGGCGGCCCAGCAGCCGGAACTCGGTCGGGGTCAGGCTCATGCTCACCGAGGCGTGGGTCACCACGTGCTTCGCCGGGTCGAGGACGACCTCGCGCGGTGTGGGTGTCACGGTGGCCCGGCGCAGCAGCGCCCGGACACGGACCAGCAGTTCCGGGATGTCGAAGGGCTTGGTCATGTAGTCGTCGGCGCCGGCCTCGAAGCCGCCCACCTTGTGATGCAGGCCGTCCAGGGCGGTGAGCATCAACACCGGTGCGTCGAAGCCGCGTGCCCGGAGCGCCAGGCAGACGTCGCGGCCGTCGGCGTCCGGGAGCCCGAGGTCCAGGACGACCAGATGCGGCGCCGGTGCGAGCTGCCGCAGCAGGCTGTCGGCCGTGGCGGCGACGGAGACGTCGTGGCCGTCGTGCTCCAGGGCGCGCTTGAGGACGCCACGGACCGCCGCGTCGTCCTCGCACACCATGATGAAAGCCACGTGCCGACCCTAGATACTCCCGCCCCGGTTCACCATCTTCCCTGGTCAGACGCCCTGGCGGTCGGGAGAGACATCGTGCGCCCCGGTCGGAGCCGGGCCGCGCAGAACCGGCGGCACCGGCCCGGCGGACCCCCCGCCCGCCCCCTGGAACTCCAGGACCCACACCTCGTTGGCCCCCTCGCGCAGTACCGGCCCGGGCACGTACAGCGACCGCTGCGGACCCGCCGACCAGTAGCGGCCGAGATTGAACCCGTTGATCCACACGAACCCCCGCGTCCAGCCGGGAAGATCGAGAATGGCGTCCCCGGCGCCGCGCACCTCCACCGTGCCGCGGTACAGACCCCGGGCGCCCTCCCCGGGCAGCCCGGCGAACGGCACCCCGCCGACACCGTCGTCGAACGCGTCGAGACGCAGCCCGCGGGCCCGCACCCCGTGCAGATACTGCCGCTCGTGCAGCACACCCCCGGTGATGCCCTTGGGCTCGCCCGAACGCGGCCCGTAGTTGACCCTGCCCAGCGACTCCACCCACATCTCCACCCGCGCGTTCCCCGCGACGGGCTCCTCGAGCCGGGAGTCGTCCTCGGTCAGCACCCCGGCCGCCGCTCCGTCGACGTACACCACCGCCAGGTCCCGCAGCCCGCGCAACAGCAGCGGATACGGCCTCCGCGGCCCCGGCACGGTCAGCTCGTACCTGACCAGCCCCCGGTCCACGTCCAGCTCCTCGAAGGTCGGAGGCACCGCGTACTCGTCCTCCGGACCGCCCAACGCCTCCAGCACGGCGTCCGGCGACGCCCACTCCCGCAGATCCACGACCGCGGACGCCCCCAGCGGCGCCGGGGCCGGCGGCACGTCCGGCAGCGGCCCCTCCGCGTAATCGGCCAGAACCTCCCGGAAGCGCCAGAACTTCTCCGTGGGCCGCCCCAGTTCGTCGAGGGGCGCGTCGTAGTCGTACGACGTGACATCCGGCTCCAACGGGCCCTCATGGAGCGCTCCACCGCCCCGGTTCGCACCCGCCCAGCCCGCGAAGTTCGTTCCCCCGTGCGCCATGTACAGATTGACCGACGCCCCGCACTCCAGGATCTCGCGCAGCGCGTCCGCCGCGTCCCCCGGATCCCGTACGACGTGCTCACCGCCCCAGTGGTCGAACCAGCCGCACCAGAACTCCATGCACATCAGCGGCCCCCCGGGCCGGTGCCGGCGCAGGATCGCGAACGCCTCACGCGCGCGGGAGCCGAAATTGACCGTCGCGAGGACACCGGGGACCGAGCCACCGGTGAGCATGTGGTCCTCGGGACCGTCCGAGGTGAACAGCGGGACGCCCACCCCCTGATCACGCAGCACGTCGGCCAGACGCCGCAGATACACCTGGTCGGATCCGTAACTGCCGTACTCGTTCTCGACCTGCACCATCAGCACGGGACCACCCCGGTCGATCTGCCGGGACACGATCTCGGGCAGCAGCCGGCAAAACCAGCGCTCCACCGCCCGCACGTACTCCTCGTCCCTGGTCCGCGGACGGCCCGTCAGCCAGTGCGGCAGCCCGCCGTTCTCCCACTCCGCACAGATGTAGGGGCCGGGCCGCACGATCGCCCACAGGCCCGCCTCCCGCGCCGCGTCCAGGAACCGCCCCAGCGCCCCCACGTCACGGAAGACTCCCGGCCGCGGCTCGTGCAGGTTCCACGGGACGTACGTCTCCACACAGTTGAGCCCCATCGCCCGCAGCATCCCGAGCCGGTGACCCCACTGCTCCTCACGCACCCGGAAGTAGTGCAGCGCCCCGGACAGCAGCCGCACCGGCCGCCCGTCCAGCAGAAAATCCGTGTCCCCCACCGTGAACTCGCTCATGGGCCCACCCTCACCCCCTGGCGGCGACCACGTCCATGGACAAAGATCACCTCTGGTTGGACCGAAGGACGACACCGGCCGCACCGGCGGGAGGCCAGCGGATGCACCACACCTGGATGCGGTACCTCACCCCCGCCCCCGTCCACCACCGGCTCGGCCTCAGCTGCCTCGGAGTCGGCCTCCAGCACGGCGAACTGCCCCCCGTCGGGCCGCGCACCCTCGACCACCACGTCGCCGTCGTCGTCAGCGCGGGCGGCGGCTGGCTCCAGGACCCCGACGGACACCGCCACACCGTCACCGCGCCCGCCCTGCTCTGGCTCACCCCCGGCGTACCCCACCACTACGGCCCCGACCCCAGCTGGGACGAGTGCTTCGTCGACTTCACGGGACCCGCGACCACCGCCTACACCGAACTCGGCTACATCGAACCGGACCGCCCCGTCGTCCCCCTCTCGGACACGGCCGGGGCCCGCGCCACCGTCGCCCGCATCGCCCGCGCCGCCCGCCGCGACAACCCCCTCCTGGAGGTCGAGACCGGCGCCGCCGTCCACGAACTCCTCGTCGCGCTGCGCCGCGCCCGCGCCGATCTCGCCCCCGACGGCGACCCGGTCCTGCACGCCCTGGCCCGGGACGCCTTCCAGCCGCTGTCCGTCGCCGAACACGCGGCCCGGCACGGCATGACCCCCGCCGAACTGCGCGGCGCCGTCCGCCGCGCCGCCGGCCGCAGCCCCAAGGACTACCTCCTCGCCGTCCGCCTCGACCGCGCCAAGGAACTCCTCGCCGCCACCGAACTCCCCGTCGCCGCCGTGGCCCGACGCGTCGGCTACGAGGACCCCGCCTACTTCTCCCGCCTGTTCACCCGCCGCGTCGGCACGGCTCCGGCCCGCTTCCGCGCACAACAGGGCCGCACCCCGCCCGGCGCCCGCACCGACCGCGCCCCCGGCCCCCACGATCCGCCCCCGGCCGGCCGGCCGCACGCCACGTAGGCTGGTCGACCATGACCACCAGCAACACCGGCGACGCGACCGGCCCCACCGGCGACGCGGCCGACGACAGCGGCGACGCGACCACCACCCCCCGCCACGCGACCGGCGACGGAACCGGCCACGCGACCGGCGACGGGAGCCGCCACGCGACCGGCGACGGGAGCCGCCACGCGACCGGCAACGGAACCGGCCACGCGACCGGCGACGGGACCCGCCACACGACCGGCCGAGCCGGTGCGGACGCCGACGCGGCGGTACGCGCCGAACTCGCCCGGCTGCGCGACAGCATCGACAACATCGACGCCGCCGTCGTCCACATGCTCGCCGAACGCTTCAAATGCACCCAGCAGGTCGGCCACCTCAAAGCAGCCCACCAACTGCCGCCCGCCGACCCCTCCCGCGAGGCCCAGCAGATCGCCCGGCTGCGCCGGCTCGCCGAGAACGCCAAGCTGGATCCGGCCTTCGCGGAAAAGTTGCTGAATTTCATCATTGCCGAGGTCATCCGCCACCACGAGAGCATCGCGGACGGCACGGGACAGGCCACCGGGACCACGGGGGAGTGACACCGGGTGCCCCCAGCGGGCATCCTGCGCGAAGCACTCCTGTCAGGTGTCAGGCCAAGGGCACATGCCGCCCGTCCATGCGCGCCCGGACCGGCGGACGCCCGAGCGAGGGGACGTGTCGGGCCATGCCGTCGGATGCCAAGATCCTCATCGTCGACGACCACGAGGACACGCTGTACGCGCTGGAAAGCGCCCTGGCCCCACTCGGCCACCGCGTGACCCGCGCGACCAGCGGCGACGGCGCCCTCAAGGAAGTCCTGCGCGGCCACATCGGACTGCTCCTCCTCGACGTACGCATGCCCGGCGTCAGCGGCCTCGACGTCGTCCGCTACATGCGGCGCCTGGAGCAGACCCAGCACATCCCCGTCATCCTGATCACCGGCTTCGGCCCGGACACCGAACTGTCCGCCACCGCCTACGCGCTCGGCGTCGCCGACCTCGTCATGAAACCCGTCGACCCCTGGACCCTGCGCACCAAGGTCCGCTACCTCTACGACAGCCACCGCCGCCGCCAGGCCCTCGAACAGGAACTGCGCACACTGCGCGCCGAGGTCGACGCCGCCCACCACCCCCGGGAACGCAACCCCCACCACACCCTGGAACAGGACCGCACCCCCTGACCAGGCCGGACATAAGCCGCATGCCGGGCTGCCCCTGTGCCCTGCCGGAGCCATCAGGCAGCATGTCCCCATGTCCGTACTGACGCGCGACGAAGCGCAGACCCGTGCCAAGCTCCTCGACGTCCACCACTACGGGATCGAACTCGACCTGACCGGCGGGAACGAGACCTTCGACTCCCGGACCGTCATCCGGTTCACCGCCCGCGCCGACGCGGACACCTTCGTCGAGCTGAAGCCCGCCGAGCTGCGCTCCGCCACCCTCGACGGACAGCCCCTCGACCCCGAGACCCTCGACGAGAACAGGCTGCCCCTCAAAGGCCTGACCGAGGGCGAACACGAACTGCGCCTCGACACCGTCATGCACTACTCCCGCACCGGCGAGGGCATGCACCGCTTCACCGACCCCACCGACGGCGAGACCTACCTCTACACCCAGCTGTTCATGGACGACGTCCAGCGCGTCTTCGCCGCCTTCGACCAACCCGACCTGAAGGCCGTCTTCGACCTCTCCGTCACCGCACCCGAAGGCTGGACCGTCCTCGCCAACGGCATCACCGAACACCTCGGAGAGGGCCGCTGGAAAGCCGCCACCACCCCACCGATCTCCACCTACCTCGTCGCCGTCGCCGCGGGCCCCTGGCACTCCGTCCGCACCGAACACCGCGGCCTCCCCTTCGCCATCCACTGCCGCCGCTCGCTCGCCCCCCACCTGGACACCGACGCCGACGAGATCCTCGACGTCACCCGCGCCTGCTTCGACCGCTACCACGAGAAGTTCGACGAGCCCTACCCCTTCGACTCCTACGACCAGGCGTTCGTCCCCGAATTCAACGCCGGCGCCATGGAGAACCCCGGCCTCGTCACCTTCCGCGACGAGTTCGTCTACCGCTCCGCCGTCACCGACACCGAACGCCAGACCCGCGCCATGGTCATCGCCCACGAAATGGCCCACATGTGGTTCGGCGACCTCGTCACCCTGCGCTGGTGGGACGACATCTGGCTCAACGAGTCCTTCGCCGAGTACATGGGCTACCAGACCCTCACCGAAGCCACCCGCTTCACCGACACCTGGACCGAATTCGGCGTCACCCGCAAACCCTGGGGCTACGACGCCGACCAGCGCCCCTCCACCCACCCCGTCGCCCCCGACCCGGACGCCGTCCCCGACACCGCGTCCGCCATGCTCAACTTCGACGGCATCTCCTACGCCAAGGGCGCCTCCGCCCTGCGCCAACTCGTCACCTGGCTCGGCGAGAAGGACTTCCTGGCCGGCATCAACACCCACTTCGCCCGCCACAAGTTCGCCAACGCCACCCTCGCCGACTTCATCGACTCCCTCGCCGCCGCCACCGAACGCGACGTCCACGCCTGGGCCGCCGCCTGGCTGCGCACCACCGGCGTCGACCTCCTCCGCCCCGCGCTCACCGAGACCCAGGGCACCTGGCACCTCACCGTCGAACACCACGGCAGCCGCCCCCACCGCATCGCCGTCGGCGCCTACGACACCGTCCCCGGCGAGGACAGGCGACTCGTACCCCGCGACCGCTTCGAGACCGACGTACCGCAGAACGCCCCCGCCGAACTCGGCCCCGGCCGCCGCCCCGCCCTGCTCCTCCTCAACGACGGCGACCTCACCTACGCCAAGATCCGCTTCGACACCGACTCCTTCCGGACCGTCCGCGACGCCCTCTCCGGCCTGCCCGAACCCCTCACCCGCGCCGTCGTCTGGAACGCCCTGCGCGACGCCGTCCGCGACGGCGAACTGCCCGCCATGGACTACGTGGACGCCGCCCGCACCCACCTCCCGCACGAGACCGACCTCGCCCTCGTCCAAGGCGTCCTGACCTTCGCCGCCACCCAGGTCGCCGGCCGCCTCCTGCCCGCCGAGGACCGTCCGGCCGCCCTCGCCACCCTCACCGACCTCTGCCGCGACCTCCTGCGCCGCACCGAGGACGGCGACAACCCGGGACTGCGCCTCACCGCCGTACGCCACTACATCGACGTCGCCGCGCACCCCGACACCATCAGCGCCTGGTT
Source organism: Streptomyces sp. NPDC059668 (assembly GCF_042734135.1). NCBI lineage: Bacteria > Bacillati > Actinomycetota > Actinomycetes > Kitasatosporales > Streptomycetaceae > Streptomyces > Streptomyces sp. NPDC059668. Next base: position 89,645 of record NZ_JBHWEL010000023.1, read on the forward strand.
CTCCGAGGGCACCGTCCCCGGCGGCCCCGAACTCGACCCCGAACTGCGCTGGCGCGTCCTCGGCCGCCTCGCCGTCCTCGGCGCCATCGACGACGCCGTCATCGAGGCCGAACTCGTCCAGGACCCCAGCGCCACCGGCCAGGAAGGCGCCGCCCGCTGCCGCGCCGCGCTGCCCGACCCCGAGGCCAAACGACGCGCCTGGGACGAGATGTTCGCCTCCGACCACCTCTCCAACTACCTGTTCACCGCGACCGCCCAGGGCTTCTGGCAACCCGAACAGGCCGACCTCGTACGGGAGTACGTCGAGCGCTACTGGCCCGACGCCGTGGCACTCGCCGCCCGCCGCGGCCCCGCCATCGCCGACGCCGCCGGCCGCTACGCCTTCCCCGCCCACGCGGTCACCCAGGAGACCCTCACCCTCGGCGAGGCCTGCCTGCGCGACGCCGACCCCATCCCCGCGCTGCGCCGCAAGCTCGTCGACCAACTCGACGACCTGGCAAGGGCACTGAAGGTACGAGAGGCGAGCCGCAGCTAGATCCCCCGGAACGCGGGGGGCCCCCCCCCGGCCCGCCCGGCGCGCCCCCCCCCCCCCGCCCCCCGCCCCCCCCCCCCCCCAATATGGAAGGGGCCCCCGCCCCCCGCGGCCCCGGACACACCGCTCCCCCGAAAGCCGCGCCA
>NZ_JBHWEL010000023.1:90332-112716 GCF_042734135.1 Streptomyces sp. NPDC059668
CCCCTCGCCCGCCCCACCCCCGCGCCGCCGTGCGTGGCGCCCGTGGCGCGGGCGCGCCCCCCCCCGCCCCCCCCCCCGCGCGCGCGGCCCCCCCCCCCCGCGCCCCCCCGCCCCCCCCCGACCCCGGCGGACCCCGGAACCCACCAGGCCCAAGAGCGACAGGGCCCGCGCCCCCGCGAGCCCCGGAACCCACCGGACCCGGCACGGCAGCGCACCGCACACCCCCCACCGCGCGGAGCGCCCCCTCCACACCCCCCGTCACCCCCGCCCCACCCCTCACCTTTCCTCCCCACGGCAGTACCCCCATTCGGGTCAGATCGTTGTGCTCTGCGGGCGCGCCGCCCCCATCCCGTACAGGCTTGGAACCACCCTGCCGCGCGCCCACCGGAGGACACCCATGAGCACGCCGCCCCTCGCCTCAGGTCCCGAAGGCCCCGGCGCACTGCGGCCACTGCTCGACACCGTGCTCGACGCACTCCGCACCGGCACCACCGCACGCGGCGGACCCCTGCCCGCAGGCGGACCCGAGAACGTGGCCCGACGCCTACGGGACGCGGCCGGCGACATCCTGCCCCGGCACGGAACCGACGACGCCCTGCGCACCCTCGTCCACGCCCTCGCCGAAGGCTCCGCCGACCCCGCCGACCCCCTCTGCGCCGCCCACCTGCACTGCCCGCCCCTCGCCGTCGCCACCGCCGCCGACCTCGCCGCCTCCGCCCTCAACCCCTCCCTGGACTCCTGGGACCAGGCACCGGCCGCCTCCGCACTCGAATCCCTCGTGACCACCGCCCTCGCCGCCGAGATCTACGCAACGGCGGACCAGCCGCACACCGCCACCGCCCTCGTCACCACCGGCGGCACCGAATCCAACCAACTCGCCGTACTCCTCGCCCGGGAAGCACACAACGGCGTCCAACTCGTCCACGGCGCCAACGCCCACCACTCACTGCCCCGCGCCGCCTGGCTGCTCGGCCTGCCCGACCCCGTCGTCGTCCCCGCCCCCGCCGGCACCATGGACCCCGTAGCCCTCGACGAAGCCCTCACCACGCTCCGAGGCCCCCGCGGCTCCCTCCTCGTCGCCGCCACCGCCGGCACCACCGACGCCGGACTCATCGACCCCCTGCCCGACCTCGCCGACGTCTGCGCCACCCACGGCGCCCGCCTCCACATCGACGCCGCCTACGGCGGAGGCCTCCTCTTCAGCGACCACCGCAGAGCCGCACTCCACGGACTCGACCGCGCCCACACCGTCACCCTCGACCTGCACAAACTCGGCTGGCAGCCCATCGCCGCCGGCCTCCTCGCCGTACGGGACCCCCACGACCTCACCGCACTGCGACACCAGGCCGACTACCTCAACGCCGACGACGACACCGAAGCCGGCCTCCCCGACCTCCTCGACCGCTCCCTGCGCACCACCCGACGCCCCGACATCCTCAAGATCGCCGTCACCCTCAAAACCCTCGGCCGCACCGGCCTCGGCGCCCTCGTCGACCACGTCTGCGCCCGAGCCACCGACCTCGCCGAACTCATCGCCACCCGCCCCGGCCTGGAACTCCACGCGCCACCCACCCTCAGCACCGTCCTGTTCCGGCCCACCGAAGCCTCCGACGAAGCCGTCGCCGCCGTACGCCGCACCCTCCTCCACGAAGGCCGCGCCGTCCTCGGCCGCGCCCGCCTCGACGGCCGCCTCTGGCTCAAAGCCACCCTCCTCAACCCCCACACCCGGCCGGACGACCTGACCACGCTCCTGAAACTGGTGGAAGGACACACCCCCCGATGACCCCGACGCCCCACCCCCCACACCACGAACCCGAAGCACCCCGCGACCTCGTGGGCATCGGCATCGGCCCGTTCAACCTCTCCCTCGCCGCCCTCGCCCAGCCCCTCCCCGAACTCGACACCGTCTTCTACGAACAACGCCCCGGCTTCGACTGGCACCCCGGCCTCCTCATCGACGGCGCCACCCTCCAAGTCCCCTTCCTCGCCGACCTCGTCACCCTCGCCGACCCCGCCAGCCCCTGGTCCTTCCTCAACCACCTCAAGGACCGCGACCGCCTCTTCCCCTTCTACTTCGCCGAGCGCTTCCACATCCAGCGCGCCGAGTACGACGCCTACTGCCGCTGGGTCGCCGACCGCCTCCCCGGACTCCACTTCGGACACCAGGTCGACGCCGTCCGCTGGAACCCCGAACGCACCCTCTTCGAAGTCGACTTCACCCAACTCGACCCCGACGGCGAAGCCGAAGCCCTCGGCCGCACCCACACCCGCAACATCGTCCTCGGCGTCGGCACCGCCCCCCACATCCCCGACGCCCTGCAACCCCTCGTGGAAGCCCCCGGCGTCCCCGTCATCCACGCCGCCGACTACCTCGCCCACCGCGACCGCTTCCTCACCGCCGAACACATCACCGTCATCGGCGCCGGACAGTCAGGAGCCGAAGTCTTCCTCGACCTCCTCAGAAACCGCCCCGCCGGACGCGAGAAGATCCACTGGCTCGCCCGCACCGAGGCCTTCGCCCCCATGGAGTACTCCAAACTCGGCCTCGAACACTTCACCCCCGACTACACCCGCTACTTCCACGCCCTCACCGAACCCGTACGCGACCGCCTCGTCGCCGCCCAATGGCAACTCCACAAAGGCATCGACGCCGACACCATCGCCGCCATCCACGACGAGCTCTACCGCCGCACCCTGCACGGCGACTGGCCCGACGCCGTCCTCACCCCCGCCGTCACCGTCCGCACCGCCGGACGCGTCGCCACCACCAAGGTCGAACTCCACCTCGAACACGGCCAACAGGGCACCCGCACCCGCCTCACCACCGACGCCGTCGTCCTCGCCACCGGCTACCGCGAACGCCCCCTCGACCGCATCCTCGCCGGACTCGACCCCTACCTACGCCGCGACAGCTCCGGACGACCCCGCATCGACGACCAGTTCCGCCTCCACCTCGACCCCTCCGTCACCGGCCACGTCTACGTCCAGAACGCCGAACTCCACACCCACGGCGTCGGCGCCCCCGACCTCGGCCTCGCCGCCTGGCGCAGCGCCACCATCCTCAACTCCCTCACCGGCAAGGACCCCTACCCCCTCCCACGACGAACGGCCTTCACCACCTTCGGACTCGAACCCCACCCCCAGGTCCCGCCCACCCGACAGACCACGACCCTCACCCCCCTCGTCGACGGACGATAGGACCGGCCACCCCCGCACCAGGCCCCCGCGTGGCGCCCCGCACACGGGCCCGCACGCCAAACGGCGCCGGCCTCCCCCGAAAGGGAACACCGACGCCGTTCACACCACCGCGCGGACTCAGAAGACCGGCGTGCCCTCCCGCGTCAGCCGCCAGTCCACCGACGCGAACTCCGCCGGGTCGAGAACCCCCTTCGCCGTCACCCACTCCGCGATCCGCGTACGGATCTCCGTCGACTCCGACCACACCTCCTTGGCCGACGCCACGAACGGGAACGCACCACCACCGTTCGCCCGGTAGTTGTTCACCGCGAACACGAACTGCTGAGCGTCGTCCAGCGCCACACCCCCGTACGTCAGATTCCTGATCCGCGAACCCTCCGCCTGAGAGATGTCGATGTCGTACCGCAACCCCGACACATAGTCGTAGTTGTAGTCCGGACGGTCGTTCGCGTTGGTCAACTTCGCCACGTCCACCACCGCACCCACCGCCGTACGCACGAAATAGTTCGCCGAGTACTCCAGATACGCCCGCACCTGCGCACCCGTCAGCACCTTCGCCACCAACGTGTTGTCATACACGTACAGACTCGACAGATCCCGGATCGTCACCTCACCCGCCGGAATCTCCGACGTCCGCGAGAACGGCGACGCCTGCGCGATCACCGGCAGTGACGCGTACTCCGTCCCCACCAGAGCCGCCCTGACCACGTCCTCCTGCACCTTCGTGATCAGATCGATGATCGGCGCGTCCTTGTACCGCGCCTCCACCGTCGTCAACGTCTCCGTCGCCGTACCGACCACCTGGTTGACGTACTCCACCACCAACGCGTGCTCGTCCTTCAGCAACCGCGTGATCCTCGGGTCGTCGGCCACCGAGTTCGCGTTGCGGACCGACGCCGCCACCGACTCGACCTGCCACCGCCCCTTCTCGAAGACCAACTCGAAGTCGAACACCGACAAACGCTCCGCGAACGCCAACGGCTCCGAAAGAACCACCGTCCGCCCCGACTTCGCGTTGGTGACCCTCAACTCCGGGATCTCCGCATGCGCGTGCCCGACCAGAATCGCGTCGATACCCGGCACCTGCTGCGCCACCAATGCCGCCGAGTTCTCGACGTACGGCAACTGGTCACCGTACGAGGACGTACCCGACGCACCCGAGTGCGCCGACACCACCACCACGTCCGCACCCATCGAACGCAGCTTCGGCACCCACTTCGCCGCCTGCTCCTCAAGGCCCGGGAACACCAACTTGCCCTGCACATAAGCCTTGTCCCAGATCGCGATACCCGGGTTCGTCAGACCCAGCACCGCCACCTTCACCGCCGGCGCACCCGGCACCCGGAACGTCTTCATCAGATACGGAGGGAACGCCGGCTTCAGCGTCTTCGCGTCCAGCGCGTTCGCACCCAGCAGCGGGAAGTCGCACTGCGACTCGAACTTCCGCAGCGTCTCGATCCCGTAGTTGAACTCGTGGTTCCCCAGCGCCACCGCGTCGTACCCGATCGCGTTCATCGCCTGCGCCATCGGGTGCACCGGCCCGTGCTTGGCCGTGATCGGGTCCACCTTCGCGAAGTAGTAGGTCAGCGGAGTGCCCTGGATCGTGTCACCCGCGTCCAGCAGCAGCGTGTTGCAACGGCCCTTCTCCTTGCGGACCGCGTTCACCAGCGTCGAGATCCGCGACAGACCCTGCGCGTTGCCCGCCCCGTCCTGGTACTCCGCGTTCTTGAAGTAGTCCCAGTTGAAGACATGCCCGTGCAGGTCCGTCGTGCCCATCACCGTCAGGGAATACCGCTTCACGTGCTTCTTCCCACCCCCCGCCACTGACTCCGTCGCGGCCTGCGCGGACGGAGCCGTCACCGTACCCGCGAGCGCCACCCCCGCACCCGTCACGGCGGACTTCTCCAGGAACTTCCTGCGGTTCAAAGACATGTCACAGACTCCTCGGGAATCGGTCAACGACGCGCGTAGATTCTGACGTACGCATGACACTCCCGAACAGGGCCCGAAGGTTTCCATCTGATGACCAGCCACCCCCGCACACCCCCCACACGATGACAGAGTGGAACACATGACCCCCACCCCGGAAGACCCCCAACCCGCCTTCCCCTACGGCACCCCCGAAGCCCCCCGCATCGCCGTCCGCGGCGAAGCCCACCTCGAAGTCGACCCCGAAATCGCCCGCATCGGCATCACCGTCGCCGCCCGCGGCACCGACCGCCGAGAAGCCCTCACCGACCTCACCCGCCGCAACACCACCGCCCTCGACCTCATCAAGACCTACGGCGACGCCGTCGAGCACATCGAGACCGGCACCTACTCGATCAGCCCCGAACTCACCAAACACGGCCGCGGCGAACGCATCCGCGCCTATCACGGCCGCGTCCACATCACCGCCGAACTCGCCGACTTCACCGCACTCGGCGAACTCACCACCCGACTGGCCGACCTCGACCTCACCCGCATCGACGGACCCTGGTGGGACCTCCGCCCCGACTCACCCGCCCACCGCCAAGCCCGCCAACAAGCCGTCCACGAAGCCGTCCAGCGCGCCCGCGAATACGCCGAAGCCCTCGGCACCACCCTCGCCGCCCTCGTCGAACTCGCCGACATCGGCGCCGAAAGCACCCCGCCCCACCCCGCCGCCCCCGGCCGCGCCATGCGCTCCATGTCCTTCGCCGGCGCCGCCCCCGAAGAAGCACCCGCCCTCGACCTCGAACCCCAACGCCAACACGTCCACGCCCAGGTCAACGCCCGGTTCACCATGAACCCACCCCAGCTGTGACCACTGGAACCGTCACACTCGGTGACGGAACGACCCCTCCACGCGGCCCATCGGGCGGTCCGCCCACGCCCCGCCGCAGGGCCGTGACGCCCGCACCCCGCCGCTGATCTGCTCATAGGAGCGGCCCCACGCACAATTCAACAGTTGTCAATCATCCTTCACGCAAAGGTTGTTGAGTAGACATGCACGGCCAATTCTCTACCCACGGGTAAGGCCTAGGCTCAAACCATGCGCCGAGCAAAAATCGTCTGCACCCTGGGCCCCGCCACCGACTCCTACGACCAGATCAAAGCCCTGGTCGACGCCGGAATGGACGTAGCCCGCTTCAACCTCAGCCACGGCACCTACGCCGAACACGAGGACCGCTACCAGCGCGTACGCAAGGCCGCCGACGAAACCGGCCGCAGCATCGGACTCCTCGCCGACCTTCAAGGCCCGAAGATCCGACTCGGCCGCTTCACCGAAGGCCCCGTACTCCTTGAACGCGGAGACACCTTCACCATCACCGTCGAAGAAGGCGCCGAAGGTGACCGCCACACCTGCGGCACCACCTACGCGGGACTCGCCACCGACGTCACCCCCGGTGAGCGCATCCTCGTCGACGACGGCAAAGTCTGCCTCGAAGTCACCACCGTCGACGGCCCCCGCGTCCACACCACCGTCGTCGAAGGCGGCATGGTCTCCGACCACAAGGGCCTCAACCTCCCCGGCGTCGCAGTCTCCGTCCCCGCCCTCTCCGACAAGGACGAAGCAGACCTCCGCTGGGCCCTGCGCATGGGCTTCGACGTCATCGCCCTCTCCTTCGTCCGCACCGGCGACGACATCCACGACGTCCACCGCATCATGGACGAGGAAGGCCGCCGCCTCCCCGTCATCGCCAAGGTCGAGAAGCCCCAGGCCGTCGACAACATCGACGGCATCGTCGCCGCCTTCGACGGCATCATGGTCGCCCGCGGCGACCTCGGCGTCGAAATGCCCCTCGAACAGGTGCCCATCGTCCAGAAGCGCGCCATCAAGCTCGCCAAGCGCAACGCCAAACCGGTCATCGTCGCCACCCAGATGCTCGACTCGATGATCGACCACTCCCGCCCCACCCGCGCCGAAGCCTCCGACGTCGCCAACGCCGTCATCGACGGCACCGACGCCGTCATGCTCTCCGGCGAGACCAGCGTCGGCAAATACCCCGTCGCGACCGTCCGCACCATGGCCCGCATCGTCACCGCCGCCGAAGAGGACATCCTCGCCACCGGCCTGCCACCCCTCACCGAACGCAACAAACCCCGCACCCAGGGCGGCGCCGTCGCCCGCGCCGCGGCCGAGATGGGCGACTTCCTCGGCGCCAAGTTCCTCGTCGCCTTCACCCAGTCCGGCGACACCGTCCGCCGCCTCTCCCGCTACCGCTCCCCGATCCCGCTGCTCGCCTTCACCTCCGACCCGGCGACCCGCTCGCAGCTCAGCCTGACGTGGGGCGTGGAGACGTTCCTCGGCCCGCACGTCGGCTCCACGGACGCGATGGTCGACCAGGTGGACGAACTGCTGCTGAAGTACGGCCGCTGCCGGAAGGGCGACATCGTGGTCATCACGGCCGGCTCTCCGCCCGGCGTCTCCGGCACGACGAACCTGGTCCGCGTCCACCACGTCGGCGAGGACGACAGCCCCAAGTAGGCGCTTCCCGTCAGTACTTGGGGCCGACGTGGGTGTCCATGAGGGCGACGGAGGTCTTCTGGGCGACGGAGATGTTGTACGGGTTTCCGCCGCGGGTGCAGTGCGTCCACCGGACGCCGAGCGCGTCGAGGGTGTCGGTGTAGAGCCGCCGGATGTCGTCCGACGCGTTGGTGAAGAAATACCGGGGATATTCGTAGCGCTTGCGTGCACCGCCGACGAGGCGGGTCGTCCAGTTGGTGATCCGACAACCGTCGGAGTGGACGAGTCCCCGGACGAATTCCCAGGGGTGGGCGCCGACGATCTCCTGCTGCCAGGGTTCGAGGACGATGGGGCGCTCGTGCTTCTTGCCGGGGCCGTGCTGGGGGAAGAGGCAGGGCCAGTGCCGGCTGTACCCGACCACCGATACGTACCCGACCTCCTGGACGCGGCTGGACTTCCCGCTGGGGTTGGCCGCTTCGACAGCGGCGGCGCATGCTTCGATCAGACCCGGCCAGGCGTTGGCACAGGCGATGCGGAGAAAGTAGCCCGCTTTCCGGTGTGGGCTGATGCAGCCGTCACCGAGGTAGAGCCCCAAGAGGTAGCTGTAGGCCGCCGTGTCGGGAGGCGCCATGGCCGTCGGGCCGCACCTGGCGCACGGCGGGTTCCGCATCTGCGGCAGCGGGTCGAGGCGTGATCGCCACGACCGGATCGCCGACCGGGAGGCCCCGGTCTCCTTGCTCACGGAGTTCAGGCTGCGCCCCTGAGCGACCAGCGCCAGAGCTCGTTCGCGTGTGCCCGCGTCGTACATGCGGCCACTTTGTGCGCATGATCGTGACGACATGCAGCGAAAAGCGGATGTTCACGAGAATGAGAACATCCGCTTTTGATTGGCGACCTTGGAATCCAAGGAAAAGTGCCCCGAGTCGGACTCGAACCGACACTGTATGGGTTTTGAATCCATTGCCTGCTGCCAATTGGGCTACCGGGGCCCGCTGAATCGAAGGTTCACCCCGACCCGCTGCCAGTCCACCATACCGCAGCTAGGTAGGCTCTTGGGAGCAGTACCCGCCCCTGAACGAGGAGCCCCCGTGACCGCCCCCGAGTCGCCCCAGCCCGTCGCCGACGACGACAAGTCGCACGTGCCTCCGCTGACGACCCGTGTCGTCATCGCCGAGGACGAGGCGCTGATCCGTCTCGACCTGAAAGAGATGCTCGAGGAAGAGGGCTACTCCGTCGTGGGTGAGGCGGGGGACGGTGAGCAGGCCATCGAGCTGGCCCGTGAGCACAAGCCGGACCTCGTGATCCTCGACGTGAAGATGCCGAAGCTGGACGGGATCTCGGCGGCGGAGAAGATCGCGGAGGAGGGCATCGCCCCGGTTCTGATGCTGACGGCGTTCTCGCAGCGCGATCTGGTGGAGCGGGCGCGTGACGCGGGCGCGATGGCGTACCTGGTGAAGCCGTTCAGCAAGAGTGATGTCGTGCCGGCGATCGAGATGGCCGTGTCGCGGTTCGCGGAGCTGAAGCAGTTGGAGCAGGAGGTCGCGGACCTGAGTCTGCGGCTGGAGACGCGGAAGCTGGTGGACCGGGCGAAGTCGGTGCTCCAGACGGAGTACGGCCTGACGGAGCCGGCGGCGTTCCGGTGGATCCAGAAGACGTCGATGGACCGTCGGATGTCGATGCAGCAGGTGGCGGAGGCGGTCATCGCGGACGCCGCGGAGAAGAAGTCGTCGAAGGGTTAGTGCCCCTCGCGTCCGAGCGCCGAAGAGGCCCGCGTCCCCACGAGGGGCGCGGGCCTCTTCGGCTGTGGGCGGGGTTCTAGTCCTCGCCGAGGTAGGCCTTGCGTACGGACTCGTCGTGCAGGAGGTCCTGTCCGGTTCCGGAGAGCACGATGTTGCCGACTTCCATGACGTGTCCCTGGTCGGCGAGGGAGAGCGCCGCCTGGGCGTTCTGTTCGACGAGGAGGATGGTCGTGCCGTCGGACTTGAGTTCGGCGATGGTGGCCATGATCTTCTGCATCATGATCGGCGAGAGGCCCATGGAGGGTTCGTCGAGCATGAGCAGTTTGGGCTGGGACATGAGCGCGCGGCCCATGGCGAGCATCTGCTGTTCGCCGCCGGAGAGGGTTCCCGCGGCCTGCTTGCGGCGTTCCCCGAGGATGGGGAAGAGGTCGTAGGCGCGCTGGATGTCCTTCTCGATGCCTGCCTTGTCGGTGCGGAGGAAGGCTCCGAGCTGGAGGTTCTCGGTGATCGTCAGCCGGGGGAAGATGTGGCGTCCCTCGGGGGAGTGGGCGAGGCCCAGGGAGACGATCTTGTGGGCGGGGATGCCGTCCAGGGGTTGGCCGTCGAAGGTGATGCGGCCGGAGGTGGGCTTGAGGAGGCCGGAGAGGGTGCGCAGGGTGGTGGTCTTGCCCGCGCCGTTGGTGCCGATGAGGGTGACGATCTGGCCGGCTTCGACGGAGAAGGAGATGCCCTTGACGGCTTCGATCTTGCCGTAGGCGACCTTGAGGTCTTCGACCTCGAGCAGTGCGGTCACTGGGCGTTTCCTTCCTTGCTGGTGGTGCTCTCCGCGGAGGCGTCGTCCTGGGCGGCTTCCGGGGTCTCGGTGGTGGCGGGGGCTGCCGGGGCGTCGGGGGCGTCCGGGGTCTCGCCGGGTTCCGTGGTCTCCGGTGTGTCCGTGGCCGTCGCCGGTTCCGCGGTCTCCGGCGTCTCCGTCTCCGCGTCCGGTTCCGTGGCCTGTGCGGGCACGGTGGCCTCGGCCGGTGTGGTCGCGGCTGTGCCGGCGCCGCCGGCTTCGGCCGCCTCGACCTCGGCGAGTTCGTCGGCGCCGGGGGCGCCTTCGAAGGGGGTGCCGAGGTAGGCGGCGATGACGCGTTCGTCGCCCTGGACGACGTCGGAGGTGCCTTCGACGAGCTTCTCGCCCTGGACGAGGCAGGCGACGCGGTCGGAGAGGTTGAAGATGAAGCGCATGTCGTGCTCGATGACGAGGACGGCGATGCCGCGGTCGCGGATGGCGAAGACGAGGTCTTCGGTCGCGCGGGTCTCCTGGGGGTTCATGCCGGCGGTGGGCTCGTCCAGGAGGAGCAGGCCGGGTTCGCTGGCCATGGCGCGGGCGATCTCGAGCTTGCGCTGTTCGCCGTAGGGGAGGTTGCGGGAGAGGTGGTCGGCCTTGTGGGCGAGGCCGATGAACTCCAGCAGTTCCATGGCGCGTTCGCGGGAGGTGGCTTCGGCCTTGCGGAAGCCGGGGCCGCGCAGGAGGGCGGACCAGAGGCCTTCCTTGGTGCGGGTGTGGCGGCCGACGAGCACGTTTTCCAGGACGGTCATGTTGGCGAAGAGCCGGATGTTCTGGAAGGTGCGGGCGATGCCGGCGCTGGTGACGAGGTGGGGCTTGGGGGGCAGGACCGTGCCCTTGTAGGAGACCTTGCCCTCGGTGGGGACGTAGAGGCCGGTGAGGCAGTTGAAGAAGGTGGTCTTGCCGGCGCCGTTGGGGCCGATGAGGCCGACGATCTCGCCGCTGTTGACGGTGAGGTCGACGCTGCGTACGGCGGTGAGGCCGCCGAAGCGCATGGTGACGCCGCTGGCCTCGAGGACGGGGCTGGGGGCTGTGGTGGTGGTCATGTGGGTCACGCCCCTGCCTTGGTGACGCCGACGGTGGAGTCGGGCAGGCCCTGTTCGGGGATGTCGATGGTCTCGTCGGCCTCGTGGAACTCGAGTTGGCGGCGACGGTTGGCGATGATTCCTTCGGGGCGGAAGCGCATGAGGATGACGAGCGCGAGGCCGAAGGCGAAGAGCTGGTACTCCTTCAGGAAGCCGAGCTTCTCGGGGAGGAGGTAGAGCAGGGTGGCGCCGAGGATGGGGCCGTTGACGGTGCCCATGCCGCCGAGGACGACCGCGGCGAGCAGGAAGGCGGAGTTCGGGGGCACGGAGCCGGCGAACTGGTACGGGGCCGGGTTGACGCTGTAGCCGACGTGGGCGCTGACGGTGCCGGCGAGGCCGGCGAGGGAGGCGCCGAGTGCGAAGGCGATGAGCTTGACGCGGAAGCCGTTGATGCCCATGGCGGTGGCGGCGGTCTCGTCCTCGCGGATGGCGATCCAGGAGCGGCCGATGCGGGAGTCGGCGGCGCGGTTGAAGACGATCACGACGATGCCGGTGATGATCAGCATCAGCAGGAAGTAGTTGGCGAAGCGGCCGAGGGTGAGCGAGCCGATCTCGTGGGTGTTGCCGAAGTTGAACCCGAAGATGTTGAGGTCCGGGATCATCGAGATGCCGTTGGGGCCGTTGGTGAGGTTGGGTCCGGAGGAGCCGTCGAGGTTGTTGACGGTGATACGGAAGATCTCTCCGAAGCCGAGGGTGACGATGGCGAGGTAGTCGCCGCGCAGTCGCAGGGTGGGGGCGCCGATGAGGACGCCGAAGACGAGCGACGCTGCCATTCCGGTGAGCATGGCGGCCCAGAAGGGGAACTGGACACCGGAGAAGCGGGAGAACTCGGAGCCGGAGACGAGGGCGGCGGCGTAGGCGCCGACGCCGAGGAAGGCGACGTATCCGAGGTCGAGGAGGCCGGTGAGGCCGACGACGATGTTGAGGCCGAGGGCGACGGTGGCGACGACGAGGATGTTCACGCCGAGGTTGGCGTTGTGTTCGTCGTTCTCGACGAAGGGGAAGATCGCCGCGGCGAGGAACGCCATGGAGGTGGCGAATCCCTTGTGCCGGGCGTTGAGTTGGGCGAAGCGGTCGAAGAGTCCGGCGGACTGGAGGGCCCAGACGCCGAGGACGACGAGCAGCAGGTAGCCGATGAAGGTCTCGCTGGCGTCGGGGTCGACTCCGATGCCGTAGGTGAAGACGATCAGTGCGACGGCGGTGGCGCCGGTGATGACGAGGCGTTCGCCCCAGGCGGAGAGTTGCGCGGCGGCGGGGAGGTGTTCGGGTTTGGTGACGTAGTCCTTGAAGGTGTCACCGGGCTTGGGGAGTGCCAGGGCGCCGAGGAGGGCGATGAGGGAGGCGACTGCGGCGACGTAGGCCCCGGGGTCGAGGGCGACGAGGCCCTTGAGGTCGACGGCGATGGCGATGGCGCTGAACCAGCTGATGGCGAACGCGGAGGCGGTGGCGAGGACGACCGGTGCGGTGGCGGCGGTCGGGTTGAGCCAGCGCAGTCCGCGGATGCCGTAGTGGGTGAGCGCGAAGAGGAGGGTGAGGGCGGCGGCGACGAGGTCGAGGACCTGGAGGCCGGCGGGGGAGCCGTAGTAGGTGAGGTCGCCGGGGAAGTCGGCCGTGTAGGTCCACGACATGAAGGCGCTGGCGATGGTGCCGATGGCGCCGACGGCGATGAGGACGCGGGCGACCGTCAGCGGGAGGGCGATCAGGCCGGCCGTGGGTGCGGTGGCCCCGGTGGTGGTCTCTGCGGTGTTCTCGGTGGTTGCCATGGTGCTCACGCCCTGTCCGCGACGCGTTCGCCGACCAGACCCTGTGGTCTGAACAGCAGTACGAGGATGAGGAGGACGAAGGCCCAGACGGAGGACCAGCCGCCGCCGCCGAGCTGCTGCATGCCGGGGATGCCGTCGATGTAGGAGGTGGCCATGGTTTCGGCGAGGCCGAGGACGAGGCCGCCGATCATGGCGCCGTAGATGTTGCCGATGCCGCCGAGGACGGCCGCGGTGAAGGCCTTGAGGCCCATCTGGAAGCCCATGTTGTACTGGATGGTGCCGTAGCGCAGGCCGTAGGCGATGGCGGCGACGGCGGCGAAGAAGCCGCCGATGGCGAAGGCGATCACGATGATCTTGTTGGTGTCGATGCCCATGAGCTGGGCGGTGTCCGGGTCCTGGGCGGTGGCCTGCATGGCGCGGCCGGTGCGGGACATGCGGACGAAGATCGCGAGGGCCGCCATGCAGAGGGGGGCGGCGATGATGACGAAGACGGAGCCGCTCTGGACGCTGATGGAGCCGAGGTGCCAGGGGCCGAAGTCGAGTTGGGGGAACTTGCGGTCGGTCTTGGCGTCCGGGTACCAGTTGAAGACGGCCTGCTGGAGGGCGAGGGAGAGGCCGATGGCGGTGATGAGTGGTGCGAGGCGTGGTGCGCCGCGCAGTGGACGGTAGGCGAACCGTTCCGCCCCGACGGCGATCAGGACGGCGACGAGGCCTCCGCCGATGAGCATCGCCGGAAGGGCTATCCACATGGATGTGCCGTCGGGCAGGACGTAGAGGTAGACCGTGAGTGCGCCGAAGCCTCCGGTCATGAAGATCTCGCCGTGGGCGAAGTTGATGAGCTGGACGATGCCGTACACCATCGTGTAGCCGATGGCGATCAGCCCGTACATCGAGCCGAGGAACAGCCCGTTGGCCAGCTGCTGCGGCAGGGTGTTCACCGCATGGCCTCCATGTGGGTGGGGAGAGTGAACGGGAGTATGGAGCGGGCCGCGCGGTGACGTGTGGTCGAGGCCGCGCGGCCCTGGGGTTGTGCTAGCGGCGGATCGGATCCGAAGGGATCAGATCGGATCAGCCGTTGAACGTGCCGCTCTTCACGGCCTTCCACTTGCCGGCCACGACCTGGTAGACGGTGAGCTGCTTGTTGGTGGTGTCACCGAACTCGTCGAAGGAGACGGGGCCGGCGATGCCGTCGAACTTGGTCTTCTGGACCTCGTCGACGATCTTGGCGCGGGCGCCGTCGGGGACCTTGCCGTCCTTCACGACGTTGCCGATCGCCTTGATGATGGCGGTGGCGGCGTCGTAGGAGTAACCGCCGTAGGTGCCGTAGTCGCCCTTGAGGCCGGAAGCCTTGTACTTCTTGATGAAGTCCGCGGCGGAGGCCAGGGAGTCGACGGGCTGGCCGACCGAGGTGACGAGGTCGCCCTCGGAGGTCTTGCCGGCGGTCTGGATGTAGGTGTCGCTGAACATGCCGTCGCCACCGAACACCGGGATCTTGGCGCCGCCGTCCTTGAGCTGCTTGGTGAGCTTCTCGGACTCGTCGTACTGGCCGCCGTAGTAGACGAGGTCGGCCTTGGAGTTCTTGATCTTGGTGACGAGGGCGGAGAAGTCGGTGTCGCCGGTGTTGACGTGGTCCTCGCCCGCGACCTTGCCGCCGCCCTTGGTGAAGCCGGCCTTGAACAGCTTGGCCAGGCCGGCGCCGTAGGTCTGCTTGTCGTCGACGACGAAGACGTTCTTCTTCTTGAGCGTGGTGGTCGCGTACTCGGCCGCGAAGCCGCCCTGGAGGGCGTCGGTGGTGGCGGTGCGGAAGTACGTCTTGAACGGGCGGGACTTCGAGGTCTGCCAGTTCTTGCCCTGGGTGAGCTCGGGCGCCGTGTTCGAGGGCGAGATCTCGACCAGGCCGGCGGTCGCGAAGACCTGCTGCATCTGGGTGGCGACACCGGAGTTGAGCGGGCCGACGACGCCGAGCACCTTGTCGTTGCCGACGAGGGCGGTGGCGTTCTGCTGGCCGCTGGCGGGGATCGCCTTGTCGTCGAGCGCCTGGACCTTGAAGGTCACGCCGGGGACGGTGTTGTTCTTGTTGGCGTCGTCGACGGCGATCTGGACGCCGCCCTGGATGCCGAGGCCGGTGGCGGAGTTCTGACCGGTCAGCGGGGCGTCGACACCGATGATGATCTCGGTCTTCTTGCCGCTGTCCTTGTTCCCACCGTCGTCGCGCGAACCGCAGGCGGTCAGCGTGAGTGCTCCAGTGGTGAGCACGGAGGTGAGTATGACCAAAGAACGCTGTCGCACGATGATTCCTCTCCCTGGCGCAGCAGCTCGGCTGAGCCGCTGTGAGTCTCGCCGGGCCGTACTGGTGTTACAGATGCCGTGCTGCAGACGCGCCCGGCGGCGCGGTGACTGGCCGTGACTCTAAGCCTGTCTGTGGGCCCCGGCATCGTGGTGGGCTGGCTTGTGACTTTCTTGTTATGACGTGCTGGTTGGTGAGCTTCGAGGAAGGGTGCTCTCAGCCGGTTTGGCGGAAATTCTGCGAAGTCCACATGTTGAGAATCCGCACTTCCGGTTGTGCGTGGGTGAGCGTCCGGGGCGGACGGCGTCGCAGGTCGCGTGGCGGAGCGCGGAAAGATCCATGGAGCACTGGTCTTCGAGGGGTGAACTCCGGTGCCGTATTGCGTGCGTGTTACGCAGCGTCACGTCGGGGGCGGGGAGTTCGGCGTCGCGGGGGAGTCCGGAACGCTCGGTCACGGAGGTGCGGACCGTGATCCGGTGGGTTGTCCCGGCGTGCGCGGTAAAGGGCGCATGCGGTGGGGTCCGGGCCTGAAGTCCGAGGACGGCGTGGTGATCCCGTATGGGGTGGATGTGTCGCAACGGGGTTGCGGGTGGGCCGAGTCGGGGTGGATTGCTGGTGACTCGGGTTCGTACGGGGGGAGTTGGGGCTGACGTGCCCCATGTCCCTTGTGAGGTCGGTGACTTGAGGAAGTGCCGGACGGGGACGGGGCGGTCGCGGCAGGGGCGCGGGCGGGGGGCGCGTGCGGCCGGCTCCGGGGGAGCCGGCCGGACGGGCGGGATGAGGCGGCGGGGTGGGCTTCAACTCCCGCGGCGCCGCGCCGACTCGGCGGGGGCGGGGCCCTGCCGGCCGCTCCCGTACCTGTCAGCTACGTCCGTACCTGTCGGGCGGGGTCGGATGCGGCCGTGCCGCGGCGGCGGGCTCGGGGTCGCCGGTCGGCTCCGCGTACTCCGGTGTGTCAGCCCTGGGAACGCACGTGCTGTTCGTCGCCGGGCCGCACGTCCCGGAGCAGACAGGTGAGCCGTGCGGTGCACACGCGCTTGTCGTCCTCGTCCGTGATGACGATCTCGTACGTGGCCGTGGAGCGTCCCCGGTGGACGGGTGTGGCCACGCCGGTGACGAGGCCGGAGCGCGCGCCGCGGTGGTGGGTGCAGTTCAGGTCGACGCCGACGGCGATCTTGGTGCTGCCGCCGTGCAGCATGGAGCCGACGGAGCCGAGGGTCTCCGCGAGGACGGCGGAGGCGCCGCCGTGCAGGAGTCCGTACGGCTGGGTGTTGCCCTCCACGGGCATGGTGCCGACGACCCGGTCCGCGGAGGCCTCGACGATCTGTACGCCCATGCGGGTGCCGAGGTGGCCCGCCGAGAAGAGGGCGGGCAGGTCGACGCCGAGCGCGGCGTACTCGTCGAGGACCTCTTGCGGGAACTTCACGTGGCTCTGCTCGCCCATGGGGGCCGGCTCCGATCGTCGGGGATCTCTCTGGCTGACTTCCTGAGCAAACGCTCAGTCGGTGGCCGATTGTTCCAGACGGACGACGACGGACTTGCTGGCCGGGGTGTTGCTGGTGTCGGCGGTGGCGTCGAGCGGGACGAGGACGTTGGTCTCCGGGTAGTAGGCGGCCGCGCAGCCGAGGGCGGTCGGGTAGTGCACGACGCGGAAGCCGGGGGCGCGCCGCTCCACGCCGTCCTGCCACTCGCTGACCAGGTCGACGTACGAGCCGTCGGCGACGCCGAGCGCGCGGGCGTCCTCGGGGTTGACCAGGACGACCCGGCGGCCGTTCTTGATGCCCCGGTAGCGGTCGTCCAGGCCGTAGATCGTGGTGTTGTACTGGTCGTGCGAGCGCAGGGTCTGCAGCAGCAGCCGGCCCTCGGGGAGCTTCGGGTACTCGACGGGCGCGGCGGTGAAGTTGGCCTTGCCGGTGGCGGTCGGGAAGCGGCGTTCGTCGCGCGGTGCGTGCGGGAGGGCGAATCCGGCGGGGTCGGCCACGCGCGCGTTGAAGTCCTCGAAGCCGGGGATCACGCGCGCGATGCGGTCGCGGACGGTCGCGTAGTCCTTCTCGAACTCCTCCCAGGGGGTGCGGGAGTCGTCGCCGAGCACGCGGCGGGCGAGGCGGCACACGATGGCCGGTTCGGACAGCAGGTGGGTGCCGGCGGGCCGCAGGCGGCCGCGTGAGGCGTGGACCATGCCCATGGAGTCCTCGACGGTGACGAACTGTTCGCCGCTGCCCTGGAGGTCGCGTTCGGTGCGGCCGAGGGTGGGCAGGATCAGGGCGCGCGCGCCGGTGACCACGTGCGAGCGGTTGAGTTTCGTCGACACGTGCACGGTGAGGCGGGCGCGGCGCATGGCGGCCTCGGTCACCTCGGTGTCGGGGGAGGCGGAGACGAAGTTGCCGCCCATGGCGAAGAAGACCTTCGCGTCGCCGTCGCGCAGGGCGCGGATGGCGCGGACGACGTCGTAGCCGTGTTCGCGGGGCGGGGCGAAGCCGAACTCCTTCTCCAGGGCGTCCAGGAAGGCCGGGGCGGGGCGTTCGAAGATGCCCATGGTGCGGTCGCCCTGCACGTTCGAGTGGCCGCGGACGGGGCAGACGCCGGCGCCGGGGCGGCCGATGTTGCCGCGCAGCAGCAGGAAGTTGACGACTTCGCGGATCGTGGGCACGGAGTGCTTGTGCTGGGTGAGGCCCATGGCCCAGCAGACGATGGTGCGCCGCGAGGCGAGAACCATGGCCAGGGCTTCGTCGATCTTCTCGCGGGTGAGGCCGGTCGCGGTGAGCGTCTCGTCCCAGTCGGCGGCGCGGGCGGCGGCCGCGAACTCCTCGTACCCGTGGGTGTGCTCGGCGACGAACTCCTCGTCGACGGCGCCCTCCGTGTCGAGGACGAGCTTGTTCAGGAGGCGGAAGAGTGCCTGGTCGCCGCCGAGGCGGATCTGGAGGAACAGGTCGGTGAGGGCGGCGCCCTTGATCATGCCCTGCGGGGTCTGGGGGTTCTTGAAGCGCTCCAGGCCCGCTTCGGGGAGCGGGTTCACGCTGATGATCTTCGCGCCGCCGGCCTTGGCCTTCTCCAGGGCGGAGAGCATGCGGGGGTGGTTCGTGCCGGGGTTCTGCCCGGCGACGATGATCAGGTCGGCCTTGTGGAGGTCGTCGAGCAGGACGCTGCCCTTGCCGACGCCGATGGTCTCGGAGAGGGCGGATCCCGAGGACTCGTGGCACATGTTCGAGCAGTCGGGGAGGTTGTTCGTGCCGAGTTCGCGGGCGAAGAGCTGGTAGAGGAAGGCGGCCTCGTTGCTCGTCCGGCCGGAGGTGTAGAAGAGGGCCTCGTCGGGGGAGCCGAGGGCGGTGAGTTCCTCGGCGACGATGTCGAAGGCGCGCTCCCAGGTCACCGGCTCGTAGTGGTCGGCGCCCTCGGGCAGGTACATGGGGTGCGTGAGGCGGCCCTGCTGTCCGAGCCAGTAGCCGCTGCGGCCGGCGAGGTCGGTGACGGGGTGCTCGGCGAAGAACTCGGGGGTGACCCGGCGCAGGGTCGCCTCCTCGGCGACCGCCTTCGCGCCGTTCTCGCAGAATTCCGCCGTGTGCCGGTGCTCCGGCTCGGGCCAGGCGCAGCCGGGGCAGTCGAAGCCGTCCTTCTGGTTGACCCTGAGCAGGGTGAGCGCGGTACGGCGCACGCCCATCTGCTGCTGGGCGATCCGCAGGGTGTGTCCGATCGCGGGCAGCCCTGCGGCGGCGTGCTTCGGTTCGGCGATCTGTGGCGCGTCCTGAACCGGATCGCTCTTGGGCGGCTTGCCGGCCATCGCTGAGCCCCTCTCGCGTGCCTGTGTGCGGTACCTGTTCGATCCTCGCACGCGCCGGTGACGACGTGTGCGGCCGGTCCGGGACGGTCCGCGCTGTCAGTGGGGCGTGGCAGGATCGGGGGCGTGGCAGAAACAGCATCGAAGAAGACTGAGAAGACCGCGGGTACGAGCCGTCCGCGACTGATGCTCATGGATGGGCACTCGCTGGCGTACCGTGCTTTCTTCGCGCTGCCCGCGGAGAACTTCACGACCGCGAGCGGCCAGCCGACGAACGCGATCTACGGTTTCGCGTCGATGCTGGCGAACACGCTGCGCGACGAGGCGCCCACGCATTTCGCGGTGGCGTTCGACGTCTCGCGCAAGACGTGGCGCTCCGAGGAGTTCACGGAGTACAAGGCGAACCGGTCGAAGACCCCGGACGAGTTCAAGGGCCAGGTCGAGCTGATCGGTGAGCTGCTGGACGCGATGCACGCGCAGCGGTTCGCGGTGGACGGCTTCGAGGCGGACGACATCATCGCCACGCTCGCCACGCAGGCCGAGGCCGAGGGCTTCGAGGTCCTGATCGTCACCGGCGACCGTGACTCCTTCCAGCTGGTCTCGGAGCACACGACGGTCCTGTACCCGACGAAGGGTGTCTCGGAGCTGACCCGGTTCACTCCGGAGAAGGTCGTCGAGAAGTACGGGTTGACGCCGGCGCAGTACCCCGATTTCGCGGCGCTGCGCGGTGACCCGTCGGACAACCTGCCGGGGATTCCCGGGGTCGGTGAGAAGACGGCGGCGAAGTGGATCAACCAGTTCGGTTCGTTCGCGGAGCTGGTCGAGCGCGTCGACGAGGTGAAGGGCAAGGCCGGTCAGAATCTCCGTGACCATCTGGAGGCGGTGCAGCTCAACCGCCGTCTGACGGAGATGGTGAAGGACGTGGAGCTGCCGAGGGCGGTCACGGATCTGGAGCGCGCGGCGTACGACCGTACGGCCGTGGCGATGGTCCTGGACACCCTGGAGATCCGTAACCCCTCGCTGCGTGAGCGGCTGTTCGCCGTCGACCCGGGGGCGGAGGAGGCCGAGGTGGCGGCGCCGGTCGTCGCCGGTGTCGAGCTGGACGGCGTGGTGCTGGGCGCGGGCGGGCTGAAGCCGTGGCTCGCCGAGCACGGCACCGCGGTCCTGGGTCTGGCCACGGTCGACGCGTGGGCGCTGGGTGCCGGCTCGGTGGCGGAGATCGCGCTCGCCGCGGCGGAGGGGGCCGCCGCCTGGTTCGACCCGTCGCAGTTGGACGAGGGCGACGAGAACGCGTTCGCGCGGTGGCTCGCCGACCCCGCGAGGCCCAAGGTGCTGCACAACGCCAAGGGCGTGATGCGGGTCTTCGCCGAGCACGGCTGGAGCGTCGAGGGCGTGTCCATGGACACCGCGCTCGCCGCCTATCTCGTGAAGCCGGGCCGCCGTTCCTTCGCGCTGGACGCGCTGTCGCTGGAGTACCTGGGGCGGGAGCTGGGTCCGGCCGCCGCGGCCGACGGACAGCTGGCCTTCGGGGCGGACGACGGCGCCGAGGCCGAGGCGCTGATGGCGCAGGCCCGCACGATCCTCGACCTCGGTGGGGCGTTCGACGAGAAGCTGCGGGAGGTCGGCGCGGCCGATCTGCTGCGGGACATGGAGCTGCCGACGTCGGCGCTGCTGGCGCGCCTGGAGCGGTACGGCATCGCGGCCGACCGGGCGCATCTGGAGGCCATGGAGCAGATGTTCGGTGCCGCCGTGCAGCAGGCGGTGAAGGAGGCGCACGCCTCCGTGGGCCACGAGTTCAACCTCGGCTCGCCCAAGCAGCTCCAGGAGGTCTTCTTCGGGGAGCTCGATCTGCCCAAGACGAAGAAGACGAAGACGGGTTACACGACGGACGCGGACGCGCTGGCGTGGCTGGCCACGCAGACCGACCACGAGCTTCCCGTCATCATGCTCCGCCACCGTGAGCAGGCGAAGCTGCGCGTGACCGTCGAGGGCCTGATCAAGACGATCGCCGCGGACGGCCGGATCCACACCACCTTCAACCAGACGGTGGCCGCGACGGGCCGTCTGTCGTCGGTGGACCCGAACCTGCAGAACATCCCGGTGCGTACGGAGGAGGGCCGCGCGATCCGCCGCGGCTTCGTCGTCGGCGAGGGCTTCGAGTCGCTGATGACCGCGGACTACAGCCAGATCGAACTGCGGGTGATGGCCCACCTGTCCGAGGACGAGGGCCTGCTGGAGGCGTTCACCTCGGGCGAGGACCTGCACACGACGGTCGCGTCCCAGGTGTTCTCGGTCGGGCGGTCGGCGGTCGACGCGGAGATGCGCCGCAAGATCAAGGCCATGTCGTACGGCCTGGCGTACGGGCTGTCGGCGTTCGGCCTGTCCCAGCAGCTGAACATCGAGGCGGGCGAGGCGCGTGCCCTGATGGACACGTACTTCGAGCGTTTCGGCGGTGTCCGGGACTATCTGCGCCGGGTCGTGGACGAGGCGCGTGCCACGGGTTACACGGAGACCCTCTTCGGGCGGCGCCGCTATCTGCCCGACCTGAACAGCGACAACCGTCAGCGTCGCGAGATGGCCGAGCGGATGGCACTGAACGCGCCGATCCAGGGCACGGCCGCGGACATCGTCAAGATCGCGATGCTGAACGTCGACCGGGCGCTGCGCGAGGCCGGTCTGAAGTCCCGCATGCTCCTCCAGGTCCACGACGAAATCGTCCTGGAGATCGCCCCGGGCGAGCGCGCGAAGACCGAGGAGCTCCTCCGTCGCGAGATGGCGTCCGCCGTCGATCTCCGGGCCCCGCTCGACGTCTCCGTCGGCTCGGG
Organism: Streptomyces sp. NPDC059668; assembly: GCF_042734135.1. Taxonomy (NCBI): domain Bacteria; kingdom Bacillati; phylum Actinomycetota; class Actinomycetes; order Kitasatosporales; family Streptomycetaceae; genus Streptomyces; species Streptomyces sp. NPDC059668. The sequence goes on from NZ_JBHWEL010000023.1 coordinate 112,263, forward strand.
AGCCGACTGGGAATCGGCGGCGCACTAGTCGCTCCGCTGCGGCGACCGAGGTTCTGGGTGGCCGCACGGTCACCGGGCCGGGGGGGGGGGGCCCCGCGGGGGGGGGGGGCCGCCCCCGCCCGCCGCCCCGCGGGGGGGCCCCCCCCCCCGCGGGCGGCCCCCCCCCGCCCCGTCGCGACCCTCGCCCTGTACGGCGGGCCCTCCGGCGGCGAACCGGGTGCGGGTACGACGTCCGCGGTCCCGGCCGACGCCGCGCCGGGGGCCCCGGTGATGGCCCATGGACGACGGCGCGCCGCCTGCCTGGCCGGGGGACCGGTGCCAGACGGCCGGGGCCCGGGGACCGGCAGCCTGGGCCCCGGGTCCTGAGGACCCGCAGCCCGAGACTTGGCCCCCAGGTCCCGAGGACCCGCAGCCCGGAGACCTGGGCCCCCGGGGTCGGGACCGAGAGCGACGG
>NZ_JBHWEL010000024.1:0-4877 GCF_042734135.1 Streptomyces sp. NPDC059668
GTCATCCACTCGCTGGGCGCCTCCGAGGTCGAGCACATGGCCCGGATCTCCAAGGTGAGCGTGGAGGAGGCCATCACCCGGATCCACCAGGCCGGCCTCGACTCCTTCGCGGGCGCCGGCGCGGAACTGCTGCCGGCGCGCCCGCGCAAGGCCATCGCCCCGCTCAAGGAGTCCGGCGAGCGCTGGCTGGAGATCATGGAGACCGCGCACGGGCTGGGGGTCGAGTCGACCTCGACGATGCTCATGGGCACCGGCGAGACCAACGCCGAGCGCATCGAGCACCTGAGCATGATCCGCGATGTACAGGACCGGACCGGCGGTTTCCGCGCCTTCATCCCGTACACGTACCAGCCCGAGAACAACCACCTCAAGGGCCGCACGCAGGCCACGCTCTTCGAGTACCTGCGGATGATCGCGATCGCCCGGCTCTTCTTCGACAACGTGGCCCACATCCAGGGCTCCTGGCTGACCACCGGCAAGGAGGTCGGCCAGCTCTCGCTGCACTACGGCGCGGACGACCTCGGCTCCATCATGCTGGAGGAGAACGTCGTCTCCTCGGCGGGCGCCAAGCACCGCTCCAACCGCATGGAGATCATCGACCTGATCCGCAAGTCCGGGCGCGTGCCCGCCCAGCGGACCACGACCTACGAGCACATCGTCGTCCACGACGACCCGGCGGACGACCCGGTCGACGAGCGGGTCATGTCCCACATCTCGTCCACCGCGATCGCGGGGGGCACCGCCCACCCGGAACTGAAGCTGCTCGCGTCCAACTGACCTCCCCATGCTGACGATCCACACCGCCGAGGGGTCGCCCGGGACCTCGGTCCTGGTCGACGGGGCCGCCGTGTCCGCCGTCGGCCCGTACGAGGAACTGGCCGCCGCCCACCCGGACGCGAAGGTACGGCGCTGGCCCGGCATCCTGACACCGGGACTCCTGAACCCGTACGGCCCCGAGCTCCTCGAAGCCACGTACCACCCGGATCCGCGCGAGGCCGAGGGCTTCGGTACCGAGCCCATCGGCGGTGAGCGGGCCCTGCGGATCTTCCGCGCGGACCCGGCACGTCTCGGCGCCAGCGCGCGGCGCGGGATCCAGCGGATGCTGGCGCACGGCACGGTCGCGGTGGCCGGGGAGCTGCGGTCACGGCCCGTGGCCGACGCGGTGCGCAGGGCGGGCCTCGCGGTGGGACGGCGGCCGGACCGGCTCCCGGGCCCGGCGGCGCTGTCCCCGGCCCCGCTGATCCTGCTGCCGGGGCTGGTGCCGGGCGGTCCCGCCCGGTTCGCGGTGTTCGACGTGGCGGACCGCGCCGAACTCGTCCGGCGCGGCGCGGGAACCTGCGTGGCGACCGTGATCGGCGGCCGGCTGGTGTACCGCGGCCGCTGATCAGGCAGGTGTCGCCGGCCCGGCCCGCGAACGCCTTCGGACCCGCCCCCGAACTCCTGTTCCGCACCACCGCGGTCGGTCTCGTGCCCTTTCCGAAAGCGGTGCCGAAGTCGCCTTGGCGCAGGCCATCCAAGCGCACCGGTGCCGAGGACCCGGCCGCCCGGAAGAGGCCGGGGCGTTCGCCTGAGTGGCCGTACGAGACCCGTGTACGGGCCGGGCGCCGCAGAGCGGTCCGTCCCGTGCTGCCACAATGGGGCCGTGACCCGCGCATCCCTGGACAAGCAGCCGCACGAAGTCGCCTCGATGTTCGACGACGTGGCGGAACGGTACGACCTGACGAACGACCTGCTGTCGCTCGGCCAGGACCGGGTGTGGCGCAGAGAGGTCGCGAAAGCGGTCGACGCGCGCCCCGCGCAGAAGATCCTGGACCTGGCGGCCGGTACGGCGACCTCGTCGCTCCCCTTCGCCCGCACCGGCGCCTACGTCGTCCCGTGCGACTTCTCGCTCGGCATGCTCCGGGTCGGCAAGAAGAACCACCCCTGGCTGCCACTGACCGCCGGCGACGCGACGAAGCTGCCCTTCAAGGACGACACCTTCGACGCGGTGACGATCTCCTTCGGACTGCGCAACGTCCAGGACACCGACACGGCGCTGAGCGAGCTGTACCGGGTGACCAAGCCGGGCGGCCGGGTCGTGATCTGCGAGTTCTCGCACCCGACCTGGGCGCCCTTCCGCACGGTCTACACCGAGTACCTCATGCGGGCGCTGCCGCCGGTCGCCCGCGCGGTGTCGTCCAACCCCGACGCGTACGTCTATCTCGCCGAGTCCATCCGGGAGTGGCCCGACCAGCCCGCCCTGGCGGAGCGACTGCGCAAGGCCGGCTGGTCGAAGGTGGCGTGGCGGAACCTGACGGGTGGCGTGGTCGCCCTGCACCGCGGCTTCAAGGCCTGACGGTTCTCAGCACCTCGAAGGGGCCACCCGGCTCGTCGAGCTCACGGCTCGCACCGCCCGACGGCGGGAGCGGCAGCCGGGGTTCACGCACCCCGGCACCCCCGTCGGCGTCACCGAGGTCGAACCACACGGTGACCACGGCACCGCGGGGGATCCCGGAGCCGGGCGGCGGGTACTGGCGTACGACGTAGTCGACGACGGTGAGCGGGAAATCGGGCCGGTCGGGCGCGGCGAGCAGCACGCCGCGCGCCTCGGCCCTCTCCCGCGCGTCCACGGCCATCAGGCCGATGAGCCGCGGTACGCGCACTTCGGGTGTCTCGGGTGTCAGGCGCACGGACGTCACCCCCCAGCGGTACCGGCAGGGTAAGCCCCGGCCGGTCCCTTGCGGAAGGCGTCAGCGGCCCCCCGCGAGCTGTCGGCGGCCCTTCACGCGAGCCGTGAGCGGCCTTCGCGCGAGACGCGCGCGGCCCCGCGTACGGCGGCCCCGCGCGATCCGTCAGAGGGTGAGCCGGTAGCAGTGCGCGGCATCCTCCCGCGTGGGATGGGCGAAGACCTCGGACAGCTCCATGCCCACGCGCCGGGTCACGGCGATCGACCGTTCGTTGGCGGGTCTGACCATGGCGACGACCCGGGCGACGCCCGCCGCCCGTACCCGTTCCAGAGTGGTCAGCGCGGCCGCGGTGACGTACCCCTTGCCCCAGTGCGCCCGTCCGAGCCGCCAGCCGATCTCGATCTCACCCCGGGGCCCCCACTCGCCCGGCCAGGGCTGCGCGCCCGTGAAGCCGAGCACCTCGCCCTCGGAGTCGACGATCGTCCACAGACAGAACCCGAGCTCGGCGTCGTGTCTCCGCTGCCGCGCGGTGAGTTCTTCGTACACGGACAACTCGGCCGCCCGGCCGCCGTGGAACTCCATGACCTCCGGGTCCGCGAAGATCCGGTGCCAGGCGAACGCGTCCTCATCGGTGGGGACACGGAGTCGGACGTCGGGGAGAGCTCGGTTCACGGGGGCAGCCCTTCAGCCAGGTCATCAGTACCGCTGCATAGACTGCCCATGTCCAGTGCCCGTCAGCACGCAGATTTCGAGTCTTGGGGAGACCCCGCCGTGACCGAGCCCCAACCCCTCTCCGAAAACACCGCAGATGTGATCGTCGTCGGGGCTGGGCCAGCCGGTTCCACGACCGCTTACTACCTGGCGAAGGCCGGACTCGACGTCCTGCTCCTGGAGAAGACCGCGTTCCCCCGGGAGAAGGTCTGCGGTGACGGACTGACCCCGCGCGCCACCAAGCAGCTCGTCTCGATGGGCATCGACATCTCCGAAGAGGCCGGCTGGCTGCGGAACAAGGGACTGCGCATCATCGGCGGCGGTGTCCGCCTCCAGCTCGACTGGCCCGATCTCGCCACGTACCCGGACTACGGGCTGGTCCGCAAGCGCGACGACTTCGACGAGCAGCTGGCGCGGCAGGCGCAGAAGGCGGGCGCGCGGCTGTTCGAGCGCTGCAACGTCGGCGCCCCGATCATCGACGACCGCACGGGCCGCATCACGGGCGTGCACGCCAAGCTCGGCGACACGGGCGAGAAGCGGGAGGTCACCTTCCACGCGCCGCTGGTCGTCGCGGCCGACGGCAACTCCACCCGGCTCTCCCTGGCGATGGGCCTGCACCGTCGTGAGGACCGCCCGATGGGCGTCGCGGTCCGTACGTACTTCACCTCTCCGCGCCACGAGGACGACTACCTGGAGTCCTGGCTGGAGCTGTGGGACCGCCGGGGTCCCGAGGACCGCCTGCTGCCCGGCTACGGCTGGATCTTCGGCATGGGCGACGGTACGTCCAACGTGGGACTCGGTGTGCTCAACACCTCCGACTCCTTCAAGGAGCTGGACTGGCGCGAGGTCCTGAAGGCGTGGTGCGCCTCGATGCCGGAGGACTGGGGCTACACGCCCGAGAACATGACCGGCCCGATCCGCGGCGCCGCCCTTCCGATGGCCTTCAACCGCCAGCCGCACTACACGAAGGGGTTGTTGTTGGTCGGCGACGCCGGCGGGCTGGTGAACCCCTTCAACGGCGAGGGCATCGCGTACGCCATGGAGTCGGGTCAGATCGCCGCGGACGTCATCGTCCAGGCCCACGCCCGCTCGACACCCTCCGGGCGTGAACTGGCCCTCCAGCGCTACCCCCGCGTCCTCAAGGACACCTACGGCGGGTACTACACCCTCGGCCGCGCCTTCGTGAAGCTGATCGGCAACCCGAAGGTCATGAAGATCGCGACGCAGCGGGGCCTGACCCACCCGCTCCTGATGAAGTTCACCCTCAAGATGCTGGCGAACCTGACGGACCCGACCGGCGGCGACGCGATGGACCGGATCATCAACGGGTTGTCGAAGGTGGCACCGAAGGCCTGATCCTTCACGGCCGGCCCGACCGTGCGCGAGTCAGCGCGAGCGGGCCCGGCCGTTCGCCCCGGCCTCCGGGGGGGGGGGCCCCGCGGGGGGGGCGCCCCGGGCGCCCGGGGGGGGGCCGGGGGGGGGGCGCGGCCGCCCCCCCCG
>NZ_JBHWEL010000024.1:4887-23156 GCF_042734135.1 Streptomyces sp. NPDC059668
AGGTACGCGCCACGGTTCACGGCAGGAGCGACGTGAGGGGTCCCCGCGCGGGGACCCCTCACGTCGCTCCTGCCGTGAACCGTGGCGCGTACCTCGGCGCGCCCCGGCAGGTCCACGCGGTCACTCCGGAGGGGCCGGTACGGGCAGAAGTGCCCTTTATGCGTACGGGGCGCACTCTCGTTCCGTCTGCGGCAGTTGACCCGTTACGGGTATGCCGAGCGGGATCTCACGCAGCGGCGGGCATGCTCGGCCGTAGCGCCGTAGCGCCGTAGCGCCGTAGCGCCGTAGCGCCGTAGCGCCGTAGCGCCGTAGCGCCGTGGCGGGCAGCGGCGGAGGAGGCCGCGGGTGCGTGGGGGCGCGGCTCGGGGATGCGGACCGCGGCTCGGGGCGCGGCTCGGCGTCGCGGGCGGCGCGGTGGCAGGTCCGCGGGCGGCGCCCGCGGGTGCGGCGGCCGGGGCGCATCCGGCGGCCGTCGCCGACGGGCTCGTCCCGGCGCTGGGAGGGCCCTCAGAGGCCCGAACGGGCCACGGTGGCCCCGCGGATACGACGACGGGGACCGCCGCCTTCAGGCGGCGGCCCTCAAGCCGTTGGACTTCTGACGCGGGTGCGGCTCAGAGAACGCGTACCGCGCCGGTGGCCGGGTAGCCCGACAGGTTCTGGATCACGACGCCCTTGGAGGGGTTGGCCGCGTCCAGGTACTGCCCGTTACCGATGTACACGCCCACGTGGTACGCCGAACCGGCCGAACCCCAGTACAGGATGTCGCCGACCTGGACGTTGGACAGCGAGACCGGCGTGCCGGACGTCGACTGGTCCTGGGAGACGCGCGGCAGGTCGACACCGACCTGCTTGAACGCGGCCTGCACGAGACCGGAGCAGTCCCAGGCGTTGGGGCCCGTCCCACCCATCACGTACGCGTCGCCGACCTGTGCCTTGAGGAAGGCGATGACGGTCGCGACGCTGCCGCTGGCCGGCGCCGAGACGGTCGAGGTCGTGGAGGCCGAGGTGGAGGCCGAAGCGGACAGGGTGGTCCGCGCGGCGGAGCGCGAGGCGGCCTGCTCGGCCGCGGCCTTGCGCGCGGCCTCGGCCTTCTTCTTGGCCTCCGCCTTCTTCTTGGCGTCGGCGAGGTCCGCCTTGGCCTGCTTCGCGGCATTTGCGGCTGCCGCGTCGCGCTCGGCCTGCAACTCGTAGTTGGCCGCGGCCTGCTGGGTGGCGTCCGCGGACTGGGCGACCTGGGTCGCGAGGTCGGCCGTCAGGGTCGGCAGTTCAAGGGTCTGCGTCACGGGCTCGGCCGCGCTCGCAGAGCCGGCCGCACCGGCGACGGCCAGGGTGCTGAGAACGCCACCGGCAACTCCGGCGCGCATCGCGAGCGTCGACGCGTTGCGGCGGGGCTTCCGGTGGCTACGTATGTGAGCGGTGTGGGACATGGGTACAACCGGTATCAGGGGCTCCCTCATACCTTCAAGAAACGTGTGGTGCGCCACAGTTGTTCAATCCGCGGCCGAATCCGGGTCGTGTCACTTCTTATTGACGCCGTAACGGGCATTGCGGACAGAGATGATCAAGCCTGTGATCATGCTGTTTCCGTAATACGCCCGAATTGCCCTCCGCCTACCACTCGTTGCGGCCGGTGGCCAAGCCCCGCTTATCTGGCGCATAGACAGATGTGGCACAGGTCACACAGCCGTCTCACGGATGGCATGCCGCGCGCGTAGATCCAGAGAGTTCCCTGCTCGTGAACGCGTGCACGCGTGGAGGTCGTCCACATCCGTCCACACCTCTCCCTCCGACGTGTGAACGGGCTCCTCTATCAAGCCTTCCCGTCCATCGCCAATTTGCATGCGAAGGAAGTCTCTTGATATGGAGACGTCCCCCCGGACCTGGGGTGACTTGCGGAAATGTCACCTCTGGTGACCGTGCGGACGCTTCGCGTGTGAAGATCACCGCTCATCCGACTTCATGATCCTTCGTCAGGTGGTGGAGATCACAAAGCTAGTGCAATACCCCGTGTCGCAGATCACAGACCGGCGGGCATAGGATGCGAGGCAGTTGGGCTTGTGACCTGCTTCACATGTACGCGATCTTCGTCGGGACGCACGGGGCTCGTGGGACGGGTGGGCGGAAGCTGGCCCGACGCAACCGCCAGCAGTCAGTGCCGACTGAGAGGAGCGAGGAGCGTGAACGCGTATGCGCCGATCCTCGTACTGGGAGCCCTCGGGGCAGGCTTTGCGATCTTCTCCGTGGTCATGGCCACGCTTATCGGTCCAAAGCGATACAACCGGGCCAAGCTCGAAGCTTACGAGTGCGGTATCGAGCCGACCCCTACGCCGGCCGGCGGCGGGCGCTTCCCGATCAAGTACTACCTGACGGCGATGCTCTTCATCGTCTTCGACATCGAGATCGTCTTCCTCTACCCCTGGGCCGTCACCTTCGACGCCCTGGGTGTTTTCGGGCTCGTGGAGATGCTGCTCTTCGTGCTCACCGTCTTCGTGGCGTACGCGTACGTATGGCGGCGCGGCGGCCTGGAATGGGACTGAGGGGCCTTTAAGACATGGGACTCGAAGAAAAGCTGCCGAGCGGATTCCTGCTGACCACCGTCGAGCAGGCCGCGGGCTGGGTGCGCAAGGCGTCCGTCTTCCCCGCCACGTTCGGACTCGCCTGCTGCGCCATCGAGATGATGACGACCGGCGCGGGCCGCTACGACCTGGCGCGCTTCGGCATGGAGGTCTTCCGCGGGTCACCGCGCCAGGCCGACCTCATGATCGTCGCCGGACGCGTCAGTCAGAAGATGGCGCCCGTTCTGCGGCAGGTCTATGACCAGATGCCCAACCCCAAGTGGGTGATCTCCATGGGCGTCTGTGCCTCATCGGGCGGAATGTTCAACAACTACGCCATTGTGCAGGGCGTCGACCACATCGTTCCGGTCGACATCTATCTGCCCGGCTGCCCGCCGCGGCCCGAGATGCTGATGGACGCGATTCTCAAGCTCCATCAGAAGATCCAGTCCTCGAAGCTCGGCGTGAACGCCGAGGAGGCGGCCCGCGAGGCGGAGGAAGCGGCGCTCAAGGCGCTCCCCACCATCGAGATGAAGGGCCTGCTGCGGTGAGCGACGCGAACGGCGCCGGCGACGGCGTGAACCCGGAGAAGGACCTCGGCGCGTCCAACCTGCCCGGCCAGCGTGGCGACGGCGGCGAGGAGATCCGCGTCCAGCGCGGGATGTTCGGCGCCAACAACGGCGGCGACACCTCCGGCTACGGCGGCCTGGTCCGCTCCGTCCGGCTGCCCGGCCCGGCCGGCCGCCCCTACGGCGGCTGGTTCGACGAGGTCGCCGACGAGCTGGAGGGCGCCCTGGAGGAACAGGGACTCGTCCCCGAGAACGCGATCGAGAAGACCATCGTCGACCGCGACGAGATCACCTTCCACATCGAACGCGAGTACCTGGTCCGGGTCGCCCAGACCCTCCGTGACGACCCGGCCCTCCGCTTCGAACTGTGCACGGGCGTGAGCGGAGTGCACTACCCCAGCGACAAGGGGCGCGAGCTGCACGCCGTCTACCACCTGCGCTCGATCACCCACAACCGGCTGATCCGGCTCGAGGTCAGTGCCCCCGACGCCGACCCGCACCTCCCGTCACTCGTCCCCGTCTATCCGACGAACGACTGGCACGAGCGCGAGGCGTACGACTTCTTCGGCCTGATCTTCGACGGTCACCCGGCGCTGACGCGGATCATGATGCCGGACGACTGGCAGGGCCATCCCCAGCGCAAGGACTATCCCCTCGGTGGCATCCCCATCGAGTACAAGGGCGCCCAGATCCCGGCTCCGGACCAGCGGAGGTCGTACTCATGAGCACGCAGACTCCTTCTTCTGCCGCATCCGCCCGCGAGACGACCGAGGGCACCGTCTACACGGTCACCGGTGGCGACTGGGACGAGATCGCGCAGTCCGCGGCGAGGTCCGACGACGAGCGCATCATCGTCAACATGGGCCCGCAGCACCCGTCCACGCACGGCGTGCTCCGGCTCATCCTGGAGATCGACGGCGAGACGGTCACCGAGGCCCGCTGCGGCATCGGCTACCTCCACACCGGAATCGAGAAGAACCTCGAATTCCGTACGTGGACGCAGGGCACCACGTTCGTGACGCGCATGGACTACCTGACGCCGTTCTTCAACGAGACGGCCTACTGCCTCGCGGTCGAGAAGCTCCTCGGCATCGAGGACCAGATCCCCGACCGGGCCACGATCATCCGCGTGCTCCTGATGGAGCTGAACCGGCTCTCCTCCCACCTGGTGTGCATCGCCACCGGCGGCATGGAGCTCGGCGCCACCACGATCATGATCTACGGCTTCCGTGACCGTGAACTGATCCTCGACATCTACGAGCTGATCACCGGCCTGCGGATGAACCACGCGTACATCCGCCCCGGCGGACTCGCCCAGGACCTGCCGCCCGGCGCGGTGGACCAGATCCGCGAGTTCGTGAAGAAGATGACGAAGAACCTTCCCGAGTACGACAAGCTCGCCACCGGGAACCCCATCTTCAAGGCCCGCATGCAGGACGTCGGCTATCTCGACCTGGCCGGCTGCATGGCCCTCGGCGCCACCGGACCCGTCCTGCGCTCGGCGGGCCTGCCGCACGACCTGCGCAAGTCCCAGCCGTACTGCGGCTACGAGACGTACGACTTCGAGATCCCCACCGCAGACACCTGCGACTCCTACGGGCGCTTCCTGATCCGCCTGGAGGAGATGCGCCAGTCGCTGCACATCGTCGAACAGTGCCTGGACCGGCTCCAGCCGGGGCCGGTCATGGTCGCCGACAAGAAGATCGCCTGGCCCGCGCAGCTCGCGCTAGGCCCCGACGGTCTGGGCAACTCCCTCGACCACATCAAGAAGATCATGGGCACCTCCATGGAGGCCCTGATCCACCACTTCAAGCTGGTGACCGAGGGCTTCCGCGTCCCGCCGGGACAGGCGTACGCGGCGGTCGAGTCGCCCAAGGGAGAACTCGGGGTGCACGCCGTGTCCGACGGAGGCACCCGCCCCTACCGGGTCCACTTCAGGGACCCGTCCTTCACCAACCTGCAGGCCATGGCGGCGATGTGCGAAGGCGGCCAGGTCGCCGACGTCATCGTCGCCGTCGCCTCCATCGACCCCGTGATGGGAGGCGTCGACCGGTGACCACCACCCCCGAGGGCGTCAGCCTGGGCATGCCCCGACTGCCCGCGCCCGACTACCCGGACGACGTTCGGACCCGGCTCGAAGCGGACGCGCGCGAGATCATCGCCCGCTACCCCGACTCCCGCTCGGCGCTCCTTCCGTTGCTGCACCTCGTGCAGTCGGAGGAGGGCCATGTCACGCGCACGGGGATGCAGTTCTGCGCGGACGTACTGAGCCTGACCACCGCCGAGGTCACCGCGGTCGCGACCTTCTACTCCATGTACCGGCGCAAGCCGAGCGGTGACTACCAGGTGGGTGTGTGCACCAACACCCTGTGCGCGGTCATGGGCGGCGACGCGATCTTCGACGCCCTCCAGGACCACCTGGGCGTCGGCAACGGCGAGACCACCGGTGACGGCAAGGTCACCCTGGAGCACATCGAGTGCAACGCGGCCTGCGACTTCGCACCCGTCGTGATGGTCAACTGGGAGTTCTTCGACAACCAGACCGTGGCCTCCGCGAAGCGCCTCGTCGACGACCTGCGCGCGGGAACAACGGTTGAGCCCACCCGCGGCGCCCCCCTCTGCACCTTCAAGGACACCGCCCGGATCCTGGCCGGCTTCCCCGACGAGCGCGCCGGGGCCGTCGAGGCGGGTGGCAGCGCGGGCCCCGCCTCGCTGACCGGCCTTCGCCTGGCCAAGGGCGAGAGCGGTGCCGCGCGCGTGGTCCACCCCCGAGGTGGAGGCGCGCCGCAGGACCAGCCGCCGGCCGAGCACCTGAGCTCGCACGACGCGCCGCAGGACACATCGGCCTCCGATCCGTCGCACCCGGCGGGTCCCACAGCCGAGGAGGGGGAGTGATGACGTTGGCACCCGAGAACGGGGGCACCGCCCGCGCGAGCGCATTCGAGCGAGGCGGCGATACCAGCCCCGAGAAGCTGCTCGCACCCGTGCTGTCGGCCTTCTGGGACGAGGAGAAGTCCTGGACCCTGGACGTCTACCGGAGGCACGAGGGGTACGAGGGACTGCGCAAGGCGCTGGCCATGTCGCCGGACGACCTGATCGCGTACGTCAAGGACTCCGGTCTGCGCGGCCGGGGCGGCGCGGGATTCCCCACGGGAATGAAGTGGCAGTTCATTCCGCAGGGCGATGGAAAACCCCACTATCTAGTTGTCAACGCCGACGAGTCGGAGCCGGGCACCTGCAAGGACATCCCGCTCCTCTTCGCGAACCCGCACAGCCTCATCGAGGGCATTGTGATCGCGTGTTATGCCATCCGGTCTTCGCATGCCTTCATCTATCTCCGCGGTGAAGTCGTCCCCGTGTTGCGGCGGTTGCACGAGGCCGTCCGTGAGGCCTACGAGGCCGGCTACCTCGGCGAGAACATCCTGGGCAGCGGACTCGATCTGCAGCTCACCGTGCACGCGGGCGCGGGCGCGTACATCTGCGGTGAGGAGACCGCGCTGCTCGACTCGCTCGAAGGCCGCCGTGGTCAACCGCGGCTTCGTCCCCCTTTCCCAGCCGTCGCAGGGCTCTATGCGTGCCCAACTGTCGTGAATAACGTCGAGTCGATCGCGTCAGTTCCCGCAATCCTGCAAAAAGGCAAGGAATGGTTCAGGTCGATGGGGAGCGAGAAGTCCCCGGGCTTCACGCTCTACTCGCTCAGCGGCCACGTCACCAGCCCCGGCCAGTACGAGGCCCCGCTCGGCATCACGCTCCGTCAACTCCTCGACATGAGCGGCGGGATGCGCGCCGGACACCGGCTGAAGTTCTGGACGCCGGGTGGCTCCTCGACGCCGATGTTCACCGAAGAACACCTCGACGTCCCTCTTGACTACGAAGGAGTGGGCGCCGCCGGTTCCATGCTCGGGACCAAGGCGCTCCAGTGCTTCGACGAGACGACCTGCGTCGTCCGGGCGGTCACCCGGTGGACCGAGTTCTACGCGCACGAGTCCTGCGGCAAGTGCACCCCGTGCCGCGAAGGGACCTACTGGCTCGTGCAGTTGCTGCGCGACATCGAGGCCGGCAAGGGCGTCATGTCCGACCTCGACAAGCTGAACGACATCGCCGACAACATCAACGGCAAGTCCTTCTGCGCCCTCGGCGACGGTGCCGCCTCGCCGATCTTCTCCTCGCTCAAGTACTTCCGCGAGGAGTACGAGCAGCACATCACGGGCCGCGGCTGCCCCTTCGACCCGGCCAGGTCGACGGCCTGGGCGGACAAGCACACGGAGGTGAACGCATGACGGTGACCACCAGCGCTCCCTCGGGAGGGGGAGAGGCGGCGGTTCCGCCGGAGGATCTCGTCTCGCTGACGATCGACGGCGCCGAGATCAGCGTGCCCAAGGGCACCCTGGTCATCCGCGCCGCGGAACAGCTCGGCATCGAGATCCCCCGCTTCTGCGACCACCCGCTTCTCGACCCGGCCGGCGCCTGCCGGCAGTGCATCGTCGAGGTCGAGGGACAGCGCAAGCCCATGGCGTCCTGCACGATCACGTGCACGGACGGGATGGTGGTGAAGACGCAGCTCACCTCGCCCGTCGCCGAGAAGGCCCAGTACGGCGTGATGGAGCTGCTGCTCATCAACCACCCGCTGGACTGCCCGGTCTGCGACAAGGGCGGCGAGTGCCCGCTCCAGAACCAGGCGATGTCGCACGGCGGCGCCGAATCCCGCTTCGAGGGAAAGAAGCGGACGTACGAGAAGCCGGTCCCGATCTCCACACAGGTGCTGCTCGACCGCGAGCGGTGCGTGCTGTGCGCCCGCTGCACCCGGTTCAGCAACCAGATCGCGGGCGACCCGATGATCGAGCTGATCGAGCGCGGGGCGCTCCAGCAGGTCGGAACCGGCGAGGGCGATCCCTTCGAGTCGTACTTCTCCGGCAACACGATCCAGATCTGCCCGGTCGGGGCCCTGACCTCGGCGGCGTACCGCTTCCGCTCGCGCCCCTTCGACCTCGTCTCCTCCCACTCGGTGTGCGAGCACTGCGCGGGCGGCTGCGCGACGCGCACGGATCACCGGCGCGGCAAGGTGATGCGGCGCCTCGCGTCTCCCGACCCGGAGGTCAACGAGGAGTGGCTGTGCGACAAGGGCCGCTTCGGCTTCCGGTACGCGCAGCAGCGTGACCGGCTGGAGACGCCTCTGGTGCGCGGCGCCTCCGGTGAACTGGAGCCCGCTTCCTGGCCGGAGGCACTGGAGGCCGCGGCCCGGGGACTGCTGGCGGCCCGGGGCAGGACCGGTGTCCTGACGGGCGGCCGGCTCACCGTCGAGGACGCCTACGCCTACAGCAAGTTCGCCCGCGTGGCCCTCGACACCAACGACATCGACTTCCGCGCGCGCGTGCACAGCGCCGAGGAGGCCGACTTCCTGGCGTCGCGCGTGGCCGGACGGGGACGGGACCTCGACGGTACGGGCGTCACGTACACGTCCCTGGAGAAGGCGCCCGCGGTTCTGCTCGTCGGCTTCGAGTCCGAGGAGGAGGCGCCGGGAGTCTTCCTGCGGCTGCGCAAGGCCTGGCGCGGACACGGGCAGCGGACCTTCTCTCTCGCCACGCACGAGACGCGCGGTCTGGCCAAGGCGGGAGGCACGCTGCTGCCCGCCGCGCCCGGTACCGAGACCGAGTGGCTGAACGCCCTCGCGAGCGGCGTCGGCCTGGAGGGCGACGGAGCCGTGGCCGCCGAGGCACTGCGCGGTGAAGGCGCCGTGATCGTCGTCGGCGAGCGGCTCGCCGCGGTGGCGGGCGGGCTCACCTCCGCCGTAAGGGCCGCGTCGGCCACGGGTGCCACGCTGGTGTGGATCCCGCGGCGGGCAGGGGAGCGCGGCGCCATCGAGGCGGGCGCTCTGCCGTCGCTGCTGCCGGGCGGACGTCCGGCCACCGACCCGCGCGCGCGGGAGGAGGTCGCCGCCGCCTGGGGCGTCTCCCAGCTCCCGCACCGCTACGGTCGCGACACCGGCCAGATCGTCGAGGCCGCCGCCGGCGGCGAACTGCAGGCGCTGGTGGTGGCGGGTGTGGAGGTCGACGACCTGCCCAACCCGGCACGCGCGCGTGCGGCGCTTTCGGAGATCGGCTTCCTGGTGTCGCTCGAACTGCGTCCCGGTGAGGTCACCGCACACGCGGATGTCGTCCTCCCGGTGGCCGCGGTCACCGAGAAGTCGGGCACCTTCCTCAACTGGGAAGGCCGGGCCCGCCTCTTCGAGGCCGCGCTCAAGCCGGAGCAGATGACCCGCAACCTGGCACCCACCGACGCGCGGGTGCTGCAGATGCTCGCCGACGCGATGGACGTGCACCTCGGTCTGCCGGACCTGCGCACCGCGCGCGGCGAGCTGGACCGGCTCGGCGCCTGGGGCGGTACGCGGGCCGCCGAACCCGTCGAGATCGCGGCGTCGCTGCCGCGTCCCGCCGCCGGGGAGGCCGTGCTCGCGGGACACCGCCTGCTGCTCGACCAAGGGCGCCTCCAGGAGGGCGACGAGGCGCTCGCCGGGACCCGGCACGCGGCACGCGCGCGCGTGTCGGCCGCCACGGCCGCCGAGGCGGGTGTCAAGGAGGGCGACCTCCTCGCCGTCACCGGCAGCGCCGGGACCGTCGCCCTGCCGCTGCAGATCACCGAGATGCCCGACCGCGTGGTCTGGCTCCCGCTGAACTCCGCCGGCGGGGGCGTCGCCTCCGACACGGGGGCGCTGCCCGGCGCACTCGTCCGCATCGGACCGGCGACGCTCGCCACCGAGGCCCCCAAGGAGGTGGAGGCATGACGCCGTACACGCCGTACCTCGCCACGGAAGACCTCTCCATGTTCGGCCGCGACCCCTGGTGGCTGGTCGTCGTCAAGGCGGTCTTCTGCTTCGCCTTCCTGATGATCACCGTGCTCTTCTCCATCGTGTGGGAGCGCAAGGTCGTCGCCTGGATGCAGCTGCGCATCGGCCCCAACCGGCACGGCCCCTGGGGCATGCTCCAGTCCCTCGCCGACGGCATCAAACTGATGCTCAAGGAAGACCTCGTCGTCAAACGCGCGGACAAGGTGGTCTACATCCTCGCGCCGGTCGTCGCGGCCATCCCGGCCTTCATGGCGATCGCGGTGATCCCCTTCGGACCCGCGGGCAACGAGATCTCCATCTTCGGGCACCGCACCACGATGCAGCTCACCGACCTGCCGATCGCGATGCTCTACATCCTCGCGGTCGCCTCCGTCGGCATCTACGGGATCGTGCTCGCGGGCTGGTCCTCCGGATCGACGTACCCGCTCCTGGGCGGACTGCGTTCCTGCGCGCAGATGATCTCCTACGAGATCGCCATGGGCGCCGCCTTCGCCTCGGTGTTCCTCTACTCCGGGTCGATGTCGACCTCGACGATCGTCGAGCAGCAGCACGACCGCTGGTACATCCTGCTGCTGCCGGTCTCCTTCGTGATCTACATCATCACGATGGTCGGCGAGACCAACCGCGCCCCCTTCGACATGCCGGAGTCCGAGGGCGACCTCGTCGGCGGCTTCAACACCGAGTACTCGTCCATCAAGTTCGCGCTGTTCATGCTCGCCGAGTACGTGAACATGGTGACGGTCTCGGCCGTGTCGACGACGCTCTTCCTGGGCGGCTGGCGGGCCCCGTGGCCGATCAGCACCTTCTGGGAGGGCGCCAACCACGGCTGGTGGCCGATGCTCTGGTTCGTGGTGAAGGTGCAGCTGCTGCTGTTCTTCTTCATCTGGCTGCGCGGCACGCTCCCGCGTGTCCGCTACGACCAGCTGATGAAGCTCGGCTGGAAGGTCCTCATCCCGGTCTCCGTGGTGTGGCTGATGCTCGTCGCGACCGTTCGGACCCTGAGGAACCAGCACTACGACTTCGCCGACATCGCGCTGTACGTCGGCGGCGGTGTCCTCGTGCTGCTGCTGATCTCGTTCGCGGTGGACATCTTCCGCGAGAAGCCCGAGGCCCGGGAGACGCCCGCCGAGACCGCAGCCTTCGATCCGATGGCCGGTGGGTTCCCGGTGCCTCCGCTGCCGGGACAGGAGCTGCCGCCGGTGCCGCGACGCCGCCCGCGCCGCGAGCGGGAGTTGATTGTCAGTGGTGGGTCCGATACTGCGAGTGACGGATCGGACGGCGGATCTCGTGACGGAAAGGAGGGGTCAGATGTCTGAGGTGCCGAAGGAGACCAAACCCGGTTTCCAGAACCCCGTCGCCGGCTTCGGCGTGACCTTCAAGGCCATGTTCAAGAAGCGGCTCACGGAGCAGTACCCGGAGCAGCACAAGACCACGGCCCCGCGGTTCCACGGCCGGCACCAGCTCAACCGCCATCCGGACGGCCTGGAGAAGTGCGTCGGCTGTGAGCTGTGCGCGTGGGCGTGCCCCGCGGACGCCATCTACGTGGAGGGCGCGGACAACACCGAGGAGGAGCGCTACTCGCCCGGTGAGCGCTACGGCCGCGTCTACCAGATCAACTACGCGCGCTGCATCCTGTGCGGTCTGTGCATCGAGGCATGCCCCACGCGCGCGCTGACGATGACGAACGAGTTCGAGCTCGCCGACAGCAGCCGCGCCAACCTCATCTACACCAAGGAGCAGCTGCTCGCCGGTCTGGAGGAGGGCATGGTGGAGTCACCGCACTCGATCTTCCCCGGGACGGACGAGCAGGACTACTACCGGGGTCTGGTCACGGAGGCGGCGCCCGGCACCGTGCGCCAAGTGGCCGTCTCCAAGGGCGAGAAGCCCGATGAGGAGGGGGTGGACGCATGAGCGCGCAGCTCGCCGCCTACTCCACCTCCACCGGAGAGGCCTTCCAGTTCTGGGTGCTCGGCACCGTCGCGGTGATCGGCGCCCTGTGCACCGTCTTCATGAAGAAGGCCGTGCACAGCGCGCTCTGCCTGGCCGGGACCATGATCGTCCTGGCGGTGTTCTATCTCGCCAACGGCGCCTATTTCCTGGGCATCGTGCAGATCGTCGTCTACACCGGCGCGATCATGATGCTGTTCCTGTTCGTGGTCATGCTCGTCGGCGTCACCGCGGCGGACTCCCTGAAGGAGACCATCAAGGGGCAGCGCTGGCTGGCCCTGGTCAGCGGTCTCGGCTTCGGCGTCCTGCTGATCGCGGGCATCGGCCACGCGTCCCTGACGGAGTTCAACGGCCTGGGCAAGGCCAACGCCAACGGGAACGTGGAGGGTCTCGCGGCCCTCATCTTCACGAAGTACGTGTTCGCCTTCGAGATCACCGGCGCGCTGCTCATCACGGCCGCCGTCGGCGCCATGGTGCTCACGCACCGGGAGCGCACCGAGCGTCCCAAGACCCAGCGCGAGCTGTCCGAGCAGCGGGTGCGGGAGGGCAAGCACCTGCCGCCGCTGCCGGCCCCGGGTGTCTACGCCCGGCACAACGCGGTGGACATCGCGGGTCTCCTCCCGGACGGCACTCCTTCGGAGCTGACCGTCAACAAGACGCTGCGGGAGCGCGGCCAGGTCCGTGACGTGTCCACCGAGGCGCTGAGCGATCTGAAGGCGCTGGAGCAGCGTGCCGAAGAACGCCTGGAGCGCACGAAGACGGAGGAGGCGTCCCAGTGAATCCGGTCAACTACCTCTATCTCGCCGCCCTGTTGTTCACGATCGGCGCCACCGGCGTGCTGATCAGGCGCAACGCGATCGTGGTGTTCATGTGTGTCGAGCTCATGCTCAACGCCTGCAACCTCGCGTTCGTCGTCTTCTCCCGCATGCACGGCAATCTCGACGGCCAGATCATCGCCTTCTTCACGATGGTGGTCGCCGCCGCGGAGGTCGTGGTCGGGCTCGCGATCATCGTGTCGCTGTTCCGTTCCCGCCACTCGGCCTCGGTCGACGACGCCAGCCTGATGAAGCTGTAAGGGGTCGCTGAATCGTGGAAGATCTGATTGCGCTGCTGGTAGCGGCGCCTCTGCTCGGAGCGGCCGTACTGCTGTGCGGTGGCCGGCGGCTCGATGCCGTCGGCCACTGGATCGGCACGGCGCTCGCGGCGGCCTCCTTCGTGATCGGCGCGGTCCTCTTCGCCGACATGCTGGGCAAGAGCGCCGCCGACCGGCCCCTCGGCCAGCACCTGTTCAGCTGGATCCCCGTCGCGGGCTTCCGGGCGGACGTCTCCTTCCAGCTCGACCAGCTGTCGATGACGTTCGTCCTGCTGATCACGGGCGTCGGCTCGCTGATCCACCTGTACTCCATCGGGTACATGGAGCACGACGAGCGGCGCCGCCGCTTCTTCGGCTATCTGAACCTGTTCCTCGCGGCGATGCTGCTGCTCGTCCTCGCGGACAACTACCTGCTGCTGTACGTCGGCTGGGAGGGCGTGGGCCTCGCCTCGTACCTGCTGATCGGCTTCTGGCAGCACAAGCCCAGTGCCGCCACCGCCGCGAAGAAGGCCTTCCTGGTCAACCGCGTCGGTGACATGGGTCTGTCGATCGCCATCATGCTGATGTTCACCACCTTCGGTACCTTCGCCTTCGGACCGGTGCTCGGCAGCGAGGGGCACCCGGGTCTGGTCGGCGGCGCCACCGAGGGCAAGCTCACCGCGGTCGCGCTGATGCTGCTGCTCGCCGCCTGCGGCAAGTCCGCCCAGGTGCCGCTGCAGTCCTGGCTCGGGGACGCGATGGAGGGCCCGACCCCGGTCTCGGCCCTCATCCACGCCGCGACGATGGTGACCGCCGGTGTCTACCTGATCGTCCGCTCCGGCGCCGTCTTCAACGCCGCGCCCGACGCGCAGCTGGTCGTCACCGTGGTCGGTGCGGTCACCCTGCTGTTCGGTGCGATCGTCGGTTGCGCGAAGGACGACATCAAGAAGGCGCTCGCCGGCTCGACGATGTCGCAGATCGGCTACATGGTGCTGGCCGCGGGCCTCGGCCCGATCGGTTACGTCTTCGCGATCATGCACCTGGTGACGCACGGCTTCTTCAAGGCCGGGCTCTTCCTCGGTGCCGGTTCGGTGATGCACGGGATGAACGACGAGGTCGACATGCGGAGGTACGGCGGCCTCAGGAAGTACATGCCGGTCACCTTCGTCACCTTCGGCCTCGGCTACCTCGCCATCATCGGTTTCCCGGGCCTGTCCGGCTTCTTCTCCAAGGACAAGATCATCGAGGCGGCCTTCGCCAAGGGCGGTATGGAGGGCTGGATCCTCGGCGGCGCCGCCCTCCTCGGTGCGGCGATCACCGCGTACTACATGACACGCGTGATGATCATGACCTTCTTCGGTGAGAAGCGCTGGCAGCCGGACGCGGAGGGCCACGAGCCGCACCCGCACGAGTCGCCCCGGTCCATGACGATCCCCATGATCGTGCTGGCCTTCGGCTCGGTCTTCGCGGGTGGCTTCTTCAGCATCGGTGACCGCTTCCTGCACTGGCTGGAGCCGATCACCGGACACTCGGAGGGCGACTCGCCCGTCAGCGCCCTCACGGTCACGCTGGCCACGATGGTCCTCCTGGTCGTCGGCGCGGGGATCGCCTACCTCCAGTACGGGCGCAGCCCCGTCCCGGCCGTCGCCCCGCGGGGTTCCCTGCTCACCCGGGCCGCCCGGCGCGACCTGCTCCAGGACGACTTCAACCACGTCGTGCTGGTGCGCGGCGGGGAGCACCTCACGCGCTCCCTGGTGTACCTCGACCACACCCTGGTCGACGGGGTCGTGAACGGCACGGCGGCCTCGATGGGCGGACTCTCCGGGCGGTTGCGCAAGCTGCAGAACGGTTATGCCCGCAGTTACGCGGTCTCGATGTTCGGCGGTGCGGCGGTCCTCATCGCCGCGACCCTGCTGATGAGGGCGGTCTGATACCGATGTCCTTTCCTCTGCTGACAGCGACGGCGGCGCTCCCGGCCCTCGGAGCGGTCGCCACGGCCGCCGTGCCGGCCGCGCGACGGGTCGCCGCCAAGTGGCTGGCGCTGCTCGTCTCGCTCGCCACACTCGTCCTGGCCGCGGTCGTGCTCGTACGGTTCGACCCCGGCGGCAACCGCTACCAGCTCACCGAGTCCCACCCCTGGATCAAGGACTTCGGGGTCCGGTACGAGCTGGGCGTGGACGGCATCGGGGTGGCGCTGGTCGCGCTGACCGCGCTGCTGATCCCGTTCGTGATCCTCGCGGGCTGGCACGACGCCGACCCGCAGGAGACCGGGAACACGCGCTGGCGGCCGACCCAGGGCTTCTTCGCCCTGATCCTGGCCGTCGAGGCGATGGTGATCATCTCCTTCGAGGCCACCGACGTCTTCCTCTTCTACATCTTCTTCGAAGCCATGCTGATCCCGATGTACTTCCTCATCGGCGGCTTCGGGGACAAGGCCCACGAGCACGGTGACGAGGTCGCGGCGACACAGCGGTCGTACGCCGCGGTGAAGTTCCTCCTCTACAACCTGGTCGGCGGCCTGATCATGCTGGCCGCGGTCATCGGCCTCTACGTGGTCGCCGGGAACTTCTCGCTCCAGGAGATCGTGCAGGCCCGCGCCAACGGCTCGCTGCACATGGCGACCAGCACGGAGCGGTGGCTGTTCCTGGGCTTCTTCTTCGCGTTCGCGGTGAAGGCACCGCTGTGGCCGCTGCACACCTGGCTGCCCAATGCCATGGGGGAGGCCACGGCCCCGGTCGCGGTCCTGATCACCGCGGTGGTCGACAAGGTCGGCACCTTCGCGATGCTCCGCTTCTGCCTCCAGCTCTTCCCCGAGGCCAGCAAGTGGGCGACGCCGGCCATCCTCGTCCTCGCCCTCATCAGCATCGTCTACGGGGCCCTGGTCGCGGTCGGCCAGCGGGACATCAAGCGGCTGGTGGCGTACGCGTCGATCTCGCACTTCGGCTTCATCATCCTGGGCATCTTCGCGATGACCAGTCAGGGCCAGTCGGGCGCGACGCTCTACATGGTCAACCACGGGATCTCGACGGCCGCGCTGATGCTGGTCGCGGGCTTCCTGATCTCGCGGCGCGGATCGCGTCTGATCGCCGACTACGGAGGGGTGCAGAAGGTCGCCCCGGTGCTCGCCGGCACCTTCCTGGTCGGCAGTCTCGCGACCCTCTCGCTTCCCGGGCTCGCGCCCTTCGTGAGCGAATTCCTCGTCCTGGTCGGCACGTTCACGCGGTACCCGGCCGTCGGCATCGTCGCCACCTTCGGCATCGTGCTCGCGGCGCTCTACACGCTCGTCCTGTACCAGCGGACGATGACGGGCCCGGTGAAGACCGAGGTCGCCGAGATGCCCGACCTCAGGGTGCGCGAGCTCCTGGTGGTCGCCCCGCTGATCGCCCTGCTGATCTTCCTGGGCGTCTACCCGAAGCCCGTCACCGACATCGTCAACCCCGCGGTCCAGCAGACCATGTCGGACGTACACAAAAAGGACCCCCAGCCCGAGGTGGAGGCGGCCAAGTGAGCGCAGCAGCCGTCCACAGCCTGTGGACAACCGCGGCGGAGCCGATCGCGAAGATCGACGCGCCGAAGATCGAATACGCGCAGTTGTCGCCCACCCTGATCGTCATCGGGGCGGCGCTCGTCGGGGTGCTGATCGAGGCCTTCGTCCCGCGCAAGTCCCGCTACTACGCCCAGGTGTTCGTGTCCGTCGTCGCGCTCGCCGCCGCCTTCGCCGCGGTGGTCGCGATGGCGGCGGGCGGCTACGGGACGACGAAGGCGCACATCGCGGCGATGGGCGCGATCGCCGTCGACGGACCCTCCCTGTTCCTCCAGGGCACGATCCTGCTGGCGGGCATCCTCGGCGTCTTCACGTTCGCCGAGCGCCGGCTCGACCCGGAGGCGCACGGCAACCGCGTCGACTCGTTCGCCGCGCAGGCCGCCTCCGTGCCCGGCAGCGACAGCGAGAAGGCCGCCGTGAAGGCCGGGTTCACCACCACCGAGGTGTTCCCGCTGCTGCTCTTCGCGATCGGCGGGATGCTGGTCTTCCCGTCGGCCAACGACCTGCTGACGCTCTTCATCGCGTTGGAGGTCTTCTCGCTGCCCCTGTACCTGCTGTGCGCAGTGGCCCGCCGCAAGCGGCTCATGTCGCAGGAGGCCGCGGTCAAGTACTTCCTGCTCGGTGCCTTCGCCTCCGCGTTCACCCTGTTCGGCATCGCCCTGCTCTACGGCTACGCGGGCTCGGTGTCGTACGCCAGGATCGCGCAGGTCGTCGACGGTACGGTCACCACGGTCGACCCGGCGCTCGCCGGCACCATGGGCAACGACGTGCTGCTGCTGATCGGCGCCGCGATGGTCGTCATGGGCCTGCTCTTCAAGGTCGGCGCGGTGCCCTTCCACATGTGGACGCCGGACGTCTACCAGGGCGCGCCGACCCCGGTCACGGGCTTCATGGCGGCGGCGACGAAGGTGGCCGCCTTCGGGGCGCTGCTGCGACTGCTGTACGTCGTCCTGCCCGGCCTGCGCTGGGACTGGCGGCCGGTCATGTGGGCCGTCGCGATCGTCACCATGCTGGGCGGCGCCATCGTCGCGATCACCCAGACCGACATCAAGCGCCTGCTGGCGTACTCGTCGATCGCGCACGCGGGCTTCATCCTCGCGGGTGTCATCGCGGCCTCGCCGGACGGTGTCTCGTCGGTCCTCTTCTATCTGGCCGCCTACTCGTTCGTGACGATCGGGGCCTTCGCGGTCGTGACCCTGGTCCGCGACGCGGGCGGCGAGGCGACCCACCTGTCCAAGTGGGCGGGCCTCGGACGGCGCTCCCCGCTGGTGGCCGCCGTCTTCGCCGTCTTCCTGCTGGCCTTCGCGGGCATTCCGCTGACCTCCGGCTTCGCCGGAAAGTTCGCCGTGTTCAAGGCGGCGGCGGAGGGCGGCGCGGGCGCGCTGGTCGTGGTCGGTGTGATCTCCTCGGCGATCGCGGCGTTCTTCTACATCCGGGTGATCGTGCTGATGTTCTTCAGCGAGCCGAAGCCGGAGGGGCCGACGGTCGCGGTGCCCTCGCCGCTGACCATGACGGCGATCGCCTTCGGCGTCGCGGTCACGCTGGTGCTGGGTGTCGCGCCCCAGTACTTCCTCGACCTGGCGAACCAGGCGGGCGTCTTCGTCCGCTGACCACGACCGCCCACGCCTCGGGCCCCCCCCCCCCCCCCCGGCGCGGCGCCCCCCCGGCTAACGGGCCCCCGTTGGGCCGGGGGCAGTGTGGGGCTGAAAAAAAAAAAACACCCCCCCCACACCCCCGG
>NZ_JBHWEL010000024.1:23166-112189 GCF_042734135.1 Streptomyces sp. NPDC059668
GGGCTGGGGGGGGGGCCGCGAGTGTTGTTTTTACCCCCGGGGGGGGGCGTCCCCGCCCCCGCCCCCCCCCCCCCCCCCCGCGGGCCCCCCCCCCCCCCGGGGCGGGGCCCCCGAGCCGTTCTCAGTGGCCCGTGTGGGCCATGTCCATGTGGGCCGACGGCGTGGAGTGCGCCGAGACGGCCGGACACGTCACACGGGGGTTCCACCGGTTGAACAGACCGTCGGGGTTGTGCTTCCAGAGCCAGACGTGCAGGTCGTAGTGGACCGGCATGCCGGGGTAGTGACCCGGCATTGGGCCTTCGAACTTCTGGCCGAAGAGTGTGGGCCGGTCGCCGGTGGTCTTCAGGTTCTGGTCCTTGTCCACCACGATCCACTCCACCCCCGCCAGCCTCCGCCGTCCGTCCGGACCGTCCTCGAACAGCAGGGCTCCGGGCTTCGCCGGGTCGAGCGAGCCGTAGCGGGACTCGTTGAAGTAGTGGTGGCCCATGGCGCCGTGGCCGGCGGGGTCCGCCGAGCACGGGTAGGGGACGTAGCCGTCGGCGAGGGCGGTGGACTCGTCGAGATACTTCGTGCTGGCCGCGTACGCCGTGTCCAGGTCCCGTACGGACACCGGGTCCACGGGATCCGCGGGGGCCGGGGAGCCGCCCGCGGCCGGGGCGGGCACGGCGGCCAGCGCGAGCGAGGCGGCGACGGCGGACACCAGGGCGAAGGCGGTCCTGAGCGGACGCTGGGGCATGCGATGACTCCTAGAGGCGCGAGAGCGGCGTACGGGACGGTGCCGGTCCGTCTCCGAGCCCGCGAACAGGATCGTCTCGGCCCCTCCGCCGGCTCGAGCAGCATGTCCCGCGGTCGTGAGGGGTCGCCATACGAGAGGGGCCAACGGGTGGAACGCGGGTGTGGCACGCCGCGCGCCGGAGTGAGCCGGGGGCGGACAACGGTGCGCAGAGAAGCCGGCCGGTCGCAGCCTGTGGATAACTCGGAGGCTGTCGGCGCGGCCCCCTATCGTGGACGCAGTGGTCGAGGCGCGACGCACGGGGGACAGGACGATGGGCGGGACGGGTGTGATGACCGAAGCGGACGCGACGGAGAATCTGGGGGAGGGCGAGGCACTGGCCACGCTCCACCGGGTCTTCGGGTACGACGCCTTCCGCGGCGAGCAGGAAGCGATCATCGAGCACGTGGTGGCGGGCGGTGACGCCGTCGTCCTGATGCCGACGGGTGGCGGAAAGTCACTCTGCTACCAGATTCCGTCCCTGGTCAGACCGGGTACGGGCGTGGTGGTCTCGCCCCTCATCGCCCTGATGCAGGACCAGGTGGACGCACTGCGCGCACTGGGCGTGCGCGCCGGGTTCATGAACTCCACGCAGGACTTCGACGAGCGCCGCGTGGTCGAGGCCGAGCTTCTGGCGGGCGAGCTGGACCTGCTCTACCTCGCTCCGGAGCGGCTGCGGCTGGACAGCACGCTGGACCTGCTGTCGCGGGCGAAGATCTCCGTCTTCGCGATCGACGAGGCGCACTGCGTGGCCCAGTGGGGTCACGACTTCCGCCCCGACTACCTGGCCCTCTCGCTGCTCGGTGAGCGCTGGCCGGACGTCCCGCGCATCGCGCTGACGGCCACGGCCACCCACGCGACGCACAAGGAGATCACCCAGCGTCTGGTCATGCCGCACGCGCGTCACTTCGAGGCGAGCTTCGACCGGCCCAACATCCAGTACCGGATCGTCCCGAAGGCCGACCCCAAGAAGCAGCTGCTGGCGTTCCTGCGCGAGGAACACGCTGGTGACGCGGGCATCGTGTACTGCCTCTCGCGCAACTCGGTCGAGAAGACAGCCGAGTTCCTCTCCCGCAACGGCGTCGAGGCGGTGCCTTACCACGCGGGCCTGGACGCGGGCACCCGCGCCGCGCACCAGTCGCGCTTCCTGCGCGAAGAGGGCCTGGTGGTCGTCGCCACCATCGCCTTCGGCATGGGGATCGACAAGCCCGACGTGCGCTTCGTCGCCCACCTCGACCTGCCCAAGTCGGTGGAGGGCTACTACCAGGAGACGGGCCGCGCGGGCCGTGACGGACAGCCGTCCACGGCATGGATGGCGTACGGCCTGCAGGACGTCGTGCAGCAGCGCAAGCTGATCCAGGGCTCCGAGGGCGACGAGGCGTTCCGCCGGCGGGCGGCGGCCCACCTGGACTCGATGCTGGCGCTGTGCGAGACGGCCCAGTGCCGGCGTTCCCAGCTGCTGGCCTACTTCGGCCAGGACCCGCACACCCCGGCGTGCGGCAACTGCGACACGTGCCTGACACCGCCCGAGACCTGGGACGGCACGGTCGCCGCGCAGAAGCTGCTGTCGACGGTGGTGCGGTTGCAGCGGGAGCGCGGGCAGAAGTTCGGCGCGCTCCAGATCGTCGACATCCTGCTGGGGCGCCGGACCGCCAAGGTGATCCAGTTCGACCACGACCAGCTGTCGGTGTTCGGCATCGGTGAGGAGCTGTCGGAGTCCGAATGGCGGGGTGTCGTACGGCAGTTGCTCGCGCAGGGCCTGCTCGCGGTCGAGGGCGAGTACGGCACGCTGGTGCTGACCGACGAGAGCGGGACCGTGCTGCGGCGCGAGCGTGACGTGCCGTTGCGCAAGGAGCAGCCGAAGCCCGCCGTCTCCCGTTCCTCGTCCTCGTCGTCGCGGGGCGAACGCAAGGCCAAGGCCGTCGCGGAGCTGCCCCAGGAACTCGTCCCCGCCTTCGAGGCACTGCGCGCCTGGCGCGCCGAGCAGGCCAAGGAACAGGGCGTCCCGGCGTACGTCATCTTCCACGACGCCACGCTCCGGGAGATCGCGACGGTGTGGCCCACCTCCGTGGCGGACCTCGGGGGTATCAGCGGGGTGGGCGAGAAGAAGCTCGCGACGTACGGGGAGGGTGTGGTCGGGGTGCTCGCCGCCCTGGGCGGCGCCCCCGGAGGGGCGCCGGCACCCGCGGCCGGCGAGGCGCCCGACCCGGACTGGCCGGAGATGGACGCGGAGCCGGAGCCGGAGGACTGGATGTAGCGCCGCGCCCGAAGCCCCGGGGCCCCGGCCTCGGAGGCGCGGGACAGGGGCTCGTCGGGCCAGTTCTCCCGCCGCGCCGGGCCAGGCGCGCCGGGCCGGGCGCGGCGTGACTAGCGGATGCGGCCCGTGACCTCGCCGAGGGCGACGCGGGTGCCGTTCGGGCCGGGAGCCCAGGCGGTCATCGTCACCTCGTCGCCGTCCTCGAGGAAGGTCCGCTTGCCGGTGGGGAGTTCGAGGGGCTCGCGGCCGTTCCAGGTGAGTTCGAGGAGGGAGCCGCGTTCCTGCGGTGTGGGTCCGCTGACCGTCCCCGAGCCGTACAGGTCGCCGGTGCGCAGGGAGGCCCCGTTGACCGTCATCTGGGCCAGTTGCTGGGCGGCCGTCCAGTACATGGTGGAGAAGGGCGGCTCCGAGACGACATGGCCGTTGACGGCGACGGAGATACGGAGGTCGTAGCCGCCGGGGTCCTCCGAGGAGTCGTTCAGGTAGGGGAGAAGGGGGTGCGTGCGGGCCGGGGGCGCGACGCGGGCGTCGTCCAGGGCGTCGAGCGGGGTGACCCACGCCGACACCGAGGTGGCGAAGGACTTGCCGAGGAAGGGACCGAGCGGCACGTACTCCCAGGCCTGGATGTCGCGCGCCGACCAGTCGTTGAGCAGGCAGAGGCCGAAGACGTGGTCGCGGAAGTCCGCGAGGGGCACCGGAGTGCCGAGGGGCGAGGGGGCGCCGACCACGAACCCGACCTCCGCCTCGATGTCGAGCCGGACGGACGGACCGAAGACGGGCTCCGCGTCCGTGGGGGCCTTGCGCTGGCCCGACGGACGCACCACCTCCGTACCCGACACCACCACCGTGCCCGCGCGGCCGTGGTAGCCGATCGGCAGGTGCTTCCAGTTGGGCGTGAGGGAGTCCGCGGCGTCGGGGCGGAAGATCTGTCCGACGTTACGGGCGTGGTTCTCGGAGGCGTAGAAGTCGACGTAGTCGGCGACCTCGAACGGGAGGTGCAGGGTCACCTCGGAGAGGGGGTACAGACGGGGCTCCACGGTCTCCCGGTGGGCCGGGACCGTCACCCAGGCGGTCAGCGCGCGACGCACGTCGGACCAGGCCGTACGGCCCGCCGCGAGCAGCGGGTTCAGGGTCGGCCGCGCGAGCAGTTCGGCGTACGGGGAGCCGAGCGCCCGGGCCGTCGCGCCCGCGTCGAGGACGTGGTCGCCGAGCCGGACACCGACGCTCCGTTCGGACGAGCCGGGCCGGGAGAAGACACCGTAGGGGAGGTTGTGCGGGCCGAAGGGATCGCCCTCGGGGACATCGAAGGGGGGCATCGGGTGGTGCCTCGCTTTCGTGGTCGTACGCGCCGTGATCCATGTGTTCCACGCGTTCCGTGTGGTCGCGGCACACGTTACGGGGGAGTGACCGCGCTGGGGCAGTGCCTAAAGAGTTCGCAATGTCCGAATAGCCCTTGTCGGACGGTGCAATTCCGGCTTAGCGTCCCTTGTGGACATGGACGGGGTGGGTCCGGTCCGTAGGGGGGACACGTGGGGGGACCCGTGACCAGGGGTGCCAGTGGTGTGCCGGTGGACGCCGACCGGGACGTTCCGGGGCTGATAGTGAAATTCGGTGACTATCCGCTGCATCACGGCGGAGTGGGCGCCATCCGGAGCCTGGGGCGGCTGGGCATACCGATGTACGCGATCACCGAGGACCGTTACACGCCTGCCGCCGCCTCACGCTATCTGCGCCGTGCCTTCGTCTGGCCGACGACGGGGACGGAGCAGCCGGAGCGCCTGGTCGGGGGGCTGCTGCGGATCGGCCGTCGCATAGGGCGGCCGACGGTGCTCGTCCCGACGGACGAGGAGGCCGCCGTCCTGATAGCGGAACACCAGGAGGAGCTCGCGGAGCGCTTCCTCTTCCCCCGGGTGGACGCCGAACTGCCCCGCCGCCTCGCCAGCAAGCAGGGCCTGCACGAACTGTGCGTGGAGCACGGCATTCCCAGTCCGGCGGCCGTCTTTCCCCAGTCGTACGAGGAGATCGAGCGGTTCGCCGCCTCGGCCCGCTTCCCTCTCGTGGCCAAGAACCGGGAGGCGTTCGTACGCCGCAGCCGGCCCGCGGTCAACGGGACGACGAGGATCGCCACCCGGGAGGGACTGCTGGCACTCGCCCGGGACTGGGGCGGGAACCCGGGGGTGATCCTCCAGGAGTACCTGCCCAGGGAGGAGGCGGAGGACTGGATCGTGCACGCGTACTTCGACGCGGACTCGACGCCGCTCGCGATGTTCACGGGCGTGAAGGTCCGCTCCTGGCCGCCGCACGCGGGCATGACGGCGAACGCGTACGTCGTCGACAATCCGGAACTCGCTGACCTCGCCGCACGTTTCATCAAACAGATCGGCTTCAGCGGCGTCATCGACCTCGACCTGCGCTTCGACCGCCGCGACGGCCAGTACAAGCTTCTCGACTTCAACCCCCGCATGGGCGCGCAGTTCCGGCTCTTCGAGAACGAGTCGGGGATCGACGTCGTCCGGGCCATGCACCTCGACCTGACCGGGCGCACCGTTCCCGAAGGGGAACAGCGGGCCGGTCACCGGTACATCGTGGAGAACATCGACCTGCCGGCCCTGCTCGCCTACCGGCGCAGCGGCTACACCACCCCGCACGCGCCGACGCGCGCGAGCGGTACGGAGCTGGCCTGGCTCGCGGGTGACGACCTGCGGCCGTTCTTCACGATGCTCGCCCGCTTCGTGCGGCCGGGCGCGAGACATCTGTACCAGCTGTGGCGGGCCAACCGCCGTGGCAGCGGTACCAGTACGACCACGAAGTGACGCAAGAACGTCCTGGGGAGGGGACTTCGTGATTCATCCGGTAGCAGTCATCGGTGCGGGCCCGTTCGGTCTGTCCACCGCCGCCCATCTGCGGGCGCGCGGCATCCCGGTGCGTGTCTTCGGCCGGCCCATGGTGAGCTGGCGCGACCACATGCCCGAGGGGATGATCCTCAAATCGACCCCGGCCGCCTCCAGCATCGACGCCCCGCAGCCGGGCCACACACTCCGCGACTACTGCGACGCGGCCGGGATACCGCGGCTCGTCACGGACGAGGACATCATCCCGGTCGAGACGTTCATCGCGTACGGGGAGTGGTTCCAGCAGCGGCTCGTGCCCGAGCTGGAGCAGGTACGGGTCGTCTCCGTCGACCGGCGGGGCGCCGAGGGCTTCGAGCTGAAGCTGGACTCGGGGGAGTCGTTCACGGCACGGGCGGTCGTCGTGGCCACCGGACTGTACGGCCTCGCCCATCTGCCCACCGAGCTCGGTGAGGCGGCGGCGGACGGACCGGCGCCCACCGGCCCCGTCTCGCACAGCTCCCAGCACCACGACCTCACCCGCTTCTCCGGGAAGGAACTGATCGTCGTCGGCGCGGGACAGTCCGCCCTGGAGACGGCCACTCTCGCGGCGGAGGCGGGCGCGCGGGTGCGCGTGGTGTCCCGGGGCCGGGGCAGGGTCGCCTTCGGCGCGCCGCCCTGGGGACAGCCGCGGCTGCGCCCGGAGTCGCCCTTCGGGCGTGCCTGGTCGCTGTGGGCGCTCAGCTACTACCCGCACCCCTACCGCTATCTGCCCGCCGGCACCCGGCACCATCTCGTCCGGCGGGTGCTCGGCCCGCTCGGCGCGTGGTGGCTCCGGGACCGCTTCGAGGGCAAGGTCGAGGTCAGCGAGATCGCCCGGATCGAGCGTGCCTCGGTCTCCGGGAGCGGCCCGGTGCTCTCCGTGCGGACTCTGGGGGGTTCGGCCGAGGAACTGGCCGCCGACCACGTCATCGCCGCGACGGGTTACCGCGTCGACCTCGCCGCGATGGACTTCCTGGGACACGCGCTGCGGACGGAGCTGGCGGTGAGCCGCGGGACCCCGAAGCTCGGAGCCGGATACCGGTCCTCGGTGCCCGGGCTGTACTTCACGGGCTTGCCTGCGGCGGCCTCGTACGGGCCCGTCATGCGGTTCGTGTGCGGGACGGAGTTCGCCTCGCCACGACTGGTCAAGCACCTGGCGGCGGCTCACGGTTGAGATGACGCACGACGGTCGCGGGTGCGGGTGCGGGTGCGGCGGCGGGGCGGTGGCGGGGGGCCGCGGCCCCGCCACCACGCGGAAGTGACCGTCCGTGCCCGGTCCGCAACAGCCCGCTCCGCGGCGGGTGTTGGAGCCGCTGCCGCGACGCTTCCGGGCGTCCGGCGCGACGGATCGGAGTGGGTGTGACGTCTTCCCGCGCGCGCCGCCCGTGCGGTGAACGGTGTTGCTGACGGGATACCGGACGTCGTCCGGTTCACGCCGGGCCGACGAGTCGTCCGATCCGTATTCTTCGGATCATGGCCGCTCCGACTGCATATTCACTCATCGCCACTGACCTGGACGGAACGCTGCTGCGCGGCGACGACACACTCTCCGACCGGACCCGGGTCGCGTTGGCGGGGGCGGTGGAGGCGGGTGCCCGGCACCTGGTCGTGACGGGGCGCCCGGCGCCGCGAGTGCGCCCGCTCCTCGCTGAACTCGGCGGCACGGGACTGGCGGTGTGCGGGCAGGGGGCGCAGCTCTACGACGCGGGCGAGGACCGTCTGCTGTGGTCGGTGACCCTGGACAGGGAACTCGCGGAGACGGCGCTCGGCAAGATCGAGGCGGAGGTCGGGCTGCTCCACGCGGCGGTGGACCAGGACGGCGTGGACGGACTGACACTCATCGAGCCCGGCTACGTGATGCCGCACCCGACGCTTCCCGCCGTACGGGTCGGGTGCCGCGACGACCTCTGGACGGAGCCGATCAGCAAGGTGCTGCTGCGCCACCCGCTGCTGTCCGACGACGAGTTGGCCGCGGCGGCCAGGGGAGTGGTGGGTTCTCTGGCCACCGTCACCATGTCGGGGCCCGGTACGGTCGAACTCCAGCCATGCGGGGTGACCAAGGCGACCGGGCTGGCTCTCGCCGCCGCCCACCTCGGGCTGGCCTGCGAAGCCACCCTCGCCTTCGGTGACATGCCCAACGACATCCCCATGTTCGACTGGGCCGCCCACGGGGTCGCCATGGCCAACGCTCATCCGGAGCTCAAGGCGGTGGCCGACGAGGTGACCCTGTCGAACGAGGACGACGGGATCGCGGTGGTACTGGAGCGGCTGTTCCCGCTCTCCGCTCCGTAGCCCGGTACTTCCGTAGCCCCGGTTCTTCCGGGGCCCGGGTTCTCGCTGACGCGGGTTCCCCGGGGCCCTGGTTCCCCGCCGGCCTTGCTTCCCGGGGCGCCGGAGGTCCGGTCCGGCGCCCCGGTCTCGTGGCGCCCGTCAGTAGGCGCCGTTGACGTTGTCGATCGAGCCGTACTTCGCCGCGGCGTAGTTGCAGGCGGCGGTGATGTTCGCGACCGGGTCGTAGGAGTCCATGGACGTTCCGGGCACGTGGTACGCCTTGAACGTCGGGTCGATGACCTGGAGCAGGCCCTTGGAGGGGATGCCGGCCGCGGCGTTGGAGTCCCAGTTGTTGATGGCCTTGGGGTTTCCGGAGGACTCGCGCATGACATTGCGGTAGATGCCGTTGTACGTGCCCGGGATGCCGTTCTTGGCCATGATGTCCAGCGACTGCTTGATCCAGCCGTCGAGGTCGTTCGTGTACGTCTTCGCGGCGGCGGTGGTCGCGGTGGCGGCCTTGGTCTTGACCTTCGTGGTCTTGGCGACGGCCTCCGTGACCTTTGCCGTCTTTGTGGCGTTCTGGACGGTTTTCGTCCCGACCGTGAGGGTGAGGCCCGGGCGGAGTGCCGACGGGTTGGAACCTATGACCGCGCTGTTGGCCTCGTACAGCTTCTTCCAGCCGCCGCTGGAGGGGTACTTCTGCGCGATCTTGACCAGGGTGTCGCCCGTGACCACCTTGTAGGTGACGAGCTGGACGTCGGAGGCGCCCGTGGCGGCCTGTGCGCAGGTCGCGCCGAGGAGCGGGAGGGCGAGTACCGCCGCGCCCGTGCCTGCGGCGAGGATGCCGCGGACGAGGGTGCTGCGGGTCTTCGGGTGGCAGTGTCTACCTGCTGCGGCCATGACGAGTTCCTCTCCGGCGCCTGCGAGGTGAGCTGTCGGGTTCGGGCGGGAGCTGCCCGGCCGCACGGTGAGTGCGACTTAACCCCTAGCCGTTCCGGACTCCGGATCGGCGACTTACCTGGGTCCCCCGCTCCTGCCGTGCGTGTGGTCGGGTGTGGTTTCCGGTCGGTGGCAGGATTTGGCGGTCCGTCCGGAGTGACGTGAAGGTATGCGAGAGCACATGTCCGGAACAAGCCTTGATGTCTCGGTGTAGATCCTTTTCATCAGGACATAAGGGCAGATGAATTGCCCGATTAATCCGGAATTCTTCGCTCAACTTGGCTTATGCAAACGGGTAGTCATCGGCAGGGATCATCGGGCGGATGACCTTCGCGCGTGACTCAACTCACTCGGCGGGCCAGGAATAAACCGGCAATGGCGGCAAGTCGGGCATATAAGGCGCATATAAAAGGCCGCTGAGTGCCCGCCGGGAGCCGGGCGAGCCTCCCGTGCGGACGGGTCCACGTCGGGGCCGCCTTGGGGGAGCCGGCCCTCGTGGAGCCCGAAGTGGAGCCCACGGGAGCGGTGTTCGGAACGCGCGTGACACCTCGTGCCGGGATGGCGGGCGAACTCCCCTTACGCGCAGATCCTGTTGCTTCTGCCGCCACCTCCTCCCGGGTCACGCCGAGGCGTGCGACCGCCGCCGGGTCGCCCGGGAAGCGGGCGGGCGGCCCTCGTCCGGGGTCGTCAGGAATTCACCCGGAGCCGGTCTCTTCCGCGGCCGGCTCCGCGGGATCGCCGAGGACGTCTGCGGGGCTCCGGCCCACCGTGCGCGGGACCCTCCGCTCCCATGTCCGGTGGAAGACCACCTCGTCGCCGTCCTTGCAGACCAGCTCACTGGAGGTGATGAAGTCGTGGGCGTCGCAGGTGACTTCGGAGCGGACCTCGACCCGTGCGTCCCAGGCCGGTACCGGGCGGTGCAGCCGGACCGACCAGGAGGAGTGGGCGCGGGCGCTGAGGGGGTCGGCCTCCCGGACGGAGTACGTCTCCAGCGCGTCCTCCGTGTGTTCGAGGCCGTCCGGATGGACCAGGGTGCCGCAGGGGCGGGGGACGACTTCGAGGTGCCACTCACTCTTCGCCACGTCGTGAACGACCCGGCGTTCCGGGCGGGGTTCGTCGAGAGTGACCGCGGAGGACACCCCGAGCGGTACGGAGTGCTCCGGCTCCGCGAAGGTGATCGTGAGGCCGGACTCCCTTGTCCGTACCGGGAGTTCGAGGGAGCTGGCCGACGGGTCCAGGGTGAATCCGGCCTCCGAACCCGGTTCGGGCCAGATCCAGGGCCAGTACGCGGAGGAGAGGGAGAGGCGGACACGATGGCCGGGCGGGACGGCATAGCCGATGGCGGCCAGGTCGAAACGTACGTCCTCCGTAGTGCCCGGTTCCCAGGAGATCGCCTGATCGCGACCGTAGCGCGCTGACAGGTTCAGGGCACCCCGGGTGACCAGGGTCGAGGCGCCGTCGGGGGCCACGTCGCACACCCGGGCGATCACCTGGCCCCGGGCCGCGTGGGAGGTCAGACGCAGGCGCACGCTCGGGCTGCCCAGAATCCAGGTCTCTCCCGGTACCTCGAACTCGAAGCAGGCGGATCTCGCGTCCTCCTCCCGCTGGTCCGGCGGCAGGTCCGCGACGCCCCCGGCGGGGCGGAGGCGACCCGCGTCCACGCCGGTGTGCTGGGGGGAGCGCACGAGCACCGGCGCACCCCGGAGCGCGTACACGACGGGGGTGACCAGGGGGGAGGGCCAGGCCGTGTCGCCCACCCAGCGGCCGGGCAGGGAGGCGTAGGCCGTCGCCGGCGGGTGCGCGTCCATGACGTAGGAGCGCAGCAGGGGCTCCGCCATCACCGAGCCGTGCGGGCCGACCGCCGTCCTCATGTCCGGGCCGACCGCCGTCCTCGCGTCCGGGCCGGTCGGCGTTCCCGCGTGCGGGTCGGGTGACGTGCCCGCGTGCGGGTCGGCCGGCGGCCTCGCGTCCGGGTCGGCCGGCGCCGGCGGGCGCGCGCCGTGCGGTCCGAGCCAGTGGTCCCACCAGCGCAGCGTCTCCTGGAGGAAGCCGATCGCCGGGCCAGGTGATCGGTCCTGGTTCGGGTACTGGTGCGACCAGGGGCCGATCAGACCCCGTACGCGGCCCGGCGGGAGGCTCTGGACGAGACGCAGCACCGAGTCGCGGTACGGGTCGTGCCAACCGCCCACCGCGAGGACGGCCGCCTGGATCGCGGAGTGGTCCTCGTGGACGCCGCCGTCACTCCCGTACACGTCATGGCCCGGATGCGACAGCCACGTACGGATGAACGGGTCCACCGTCTCCAGGCGCTTCACCCACAGGTCGCGCCACATCGCCCGGCCGACGTGCGCGGGGTCCGGCGGGCGGGCGACGTGGGCGAGTGCCGCGGCCGCGCGGGCGTGCGCGCCGGTGGCGAGAACGGCACCTCCCGCGTGGTGGACGCCGGAGCGGTCGTCGGCCGAGCAGACCGTGACGACCGCCTTGAGAGGTTCGGGACCGAGGGCCGCGATCCTGAGACAGGTGACGCCTCCCCGGGAGATGCCGAACATGCCGACCCGGCCGGTGCACCAGGGCTGGGCGGCCAGCCAGTGGATCACCTCCACCCCGTCGGCGGGCTCGGTGGCCGCCGCGTCCGCGGGCACCCCCTCCGAGTTGCCGTGGCCGCGGACGTCCACCCGGACGGAGGCGTAGCCGTGGCCCGCGTACCAGGGGTGGCGCTGCGCGTCGCGCGGCGCGGTCGAGTCGCTGAGGCGGTCCGGGAGGTATTCGAGCAGGACGGGGACGGGTTCCTCGGTCAGCGGGCGCCACATGCGTGCGTACAGCCGGGTGCCGTCCGCCAGAGGGATCCAGAGGTCCTCGTGGGTCGTCTCGTAGGGGAAGGCCGTACGGATGTGCATGCTCGTCTCGGTGTCCTCAGCAGTCCTTCGTGCTCGCGCGTGATTCGGTTTATCTGCTGCCATATCAGCCGATCACGAACATACCGTTCGCGATCGGCCGCCGCCCGGTCGTGGGACCGCCTGCCTCCCGGGAGACATCGGACGCCGGGTGAGAGGGAAGTCGGGAGGAAGTCGACAGTGGGGACGGTGGGCGCTCGTGGTGATCGAAACGTGACCGGATACGCTGACTTGAGTGATGGCAGCGACACATCGACAAACCGTGTCATCGACCGAATGATCGACCGAGTTCGCCATGTGATCGTCAGCAGACAGGAGAACCTCTCGTGACCGTCGTCGGGCCGTTCGGGCTGAGCGTGCGGGACCAGGCTCTCGAAGCCGATGTCCAGGCCGGATTGGCGGCTGTCGAGGAGGGCTTGCTCGAAGTCACCAAGAGCGAGGTCCCCTTCATCACGGAAGCCGCGCAGCACCTCCTGCGGGCCGGCGGGAAGCGGTTCCGTCCGCTGCTCGTGATGCTCGCGGCGCAGTTCGGCGACCCCTACGCGCCGGGTGTCGTGCCCTCGGCCGTGGTCGTCGAGCTGACGCATCTCGCCACGCTGTACCACGACGATGTGATGGACGAGGCCGAGGCGCGACGCGGGGTGCCCAGCGCGAACACCCGCTGGGGCAACTCCGTCGCCGTCCTCACCGGTGATTTTCTCTTCGCGCGCGCGTCGCACACCCTGGCGGACCTCGGGCCCGAGGCCGTGCGTGTCCAGGCCGAGGCGTTCGAGCGGCTGGTCACCGGGCAGATCCTGGAGACGGCGGGGCCGCGCGACGGGCGGGACCCGGTCGAGCACTACCTCGATGTGCTGAGCGGCAAGACCGGTTCGCTGGTCGCCGTGGCGTGCCGGTTCGGCGCGATGATGTCGGGGGCGGACGAGACGGTCGTGGACGTGCTGACGCAGTACGGGGAGCGGCTGGGCGTGGCCTTCCAGCTCGCGGACGACGTGCTGGACATCGCGTCGGACTCGCACGAGTCGGGAAAGACGCCCGGGACGGATCTGCGCGAGGGCATCCCCACGCTGCCCGTGCTTCGGTTGCGCGAGCGGGCGGAGCGGCTCGGTCTCGCCGAGGACATCGCGCTGTGCGAGCTGCTGGACTCCGACCTGACGGACGACGACCGGCACGCCGAGGCGCTGGCCCGGCTGCGGGCGCACCCGGCGCTGGAGCAGGCGCGGCGGGACACCGTGCGGTACGCGGAGGAGGCTCGGGCCGCGGTGGCTCCGTTGCCGGAGTGCGACGCGAAGGCCGCGCTGGTGGAGCTCGTGGACGCGGTGGTGCACCGGGCGGGCTGAGGCCTCCCTCCATGCCGGTTGCAGGGCGCCCGTGGCGGCGTCCGCAGCGGCGTACCCAGAGGCGTTGTTCCCGGTGGCGGGCGGACCTCCACCGATGTGGCGTGTGTCACATAGTTGGATTGAGTCCAAGCTCGGAACCGGTCCGTACTGATGCACAGAAGCTGACGCAGGGGGCGTCGGCTGCGGTACGGGGAGAAAACACGATCATGGGATCGAATGCCACGTCCAGTGCATCAAGTGGATCAAGTGGATCAAGTGCATCAAGTGCATCAAGTGCATCGAGTGCATCCAGTACGTCCGCCGCATCCCGTACGAACCTTGTGCTCCGTACGGTTCGTACATTCAGTGCGCATCGCAAGAGTCTGATCCTGACCGGTGTCGCGGTGGCCGCCGCGGCCGGGGTCGCCGCCACCGTCGTCCCGGCGGTCGCCGCCGGCGGAGGGCACCCCGGCGGGACCGTCGGCACGCGGGGCGGAGTCCTCGGAGGCAGCGGCAGCGGCGGCACCGTGCTCGCCACCAGCCTCCGCGGCGCCAACGAGGTGCCCGTGCAGGGCGGCCCCGCGGTCGGGGACAAGGACGCCGCGGCGCTGGAGTTCATCAGGGTCGAGGGGGACAAGGTGTCCGTCGCCGTGACCTGGCGAGGCACCGGCAGGCCGACCATGCTCCACATCCACCAGGGCGCCAAGGGGACCAACGGCGGCGTCAAGGTCGACTTCACCGAGCTGCTCGGGAGGATCAAGGGCCACCACGTCGTCGGCACGGTGAAGGTCCGGGACGCGGCCCTGCTGGAGCGGCTGAAGAGCGACCCGGGTGCCTTCTACGCCAATCTGCACACCACCGAGTTCCCGGGCGGGGCCGTCCGCGGCCAGCTCCACCAGGTCACCGGCTCCTTCGACTTCCGTGACGCCCTCGACAACTTCCAGGCGTCCGTGGTCAAGGGCAGGCAGATCTACGAGTGCAAGCCGGCCGAGGGCGGCGGACACGCCTTCGCCCAGCGGGACGTCGGCGCGCTGCTCGGCGGCGGAATCGAGCACACGTTCGTGAAGCCCAATTCCGGGACGCCTCAGTGGGTCGCGCCCGACCACAGCGCGGTCACCGGGGCGGTGATCTCCAAGACCCCGAACGGCGACGGGAACATCCCCGAGCTGGACCTCAAGGCCACCCGGTCGGGCAGCCACCGGGGCCTGCTGGCCGGCACGCAGGAGATCCTGCGCCTCAACACGGTGGGCGGGGCGGCCCCGGCCGGGTCCTGCTCACCGGGCGCGATCGTCGGCGTCCCCTACCAGGCGGACTACGTGTTCGTGCAGCGCTGACCCACCCCTGGGGAGGCGGTGTCCCCGGCGACCCCTACGGGTCGCGGGCGGTACCGCCTCCCCGTGTCATACCGAAGGAGTACGTGGAGTTGCGTCCGGGGTCTGACGCATCTCTCCGGCCGATTTGGTCATATGGAGAACACCACTCCTCACTGATTCGGGTGAGAATGGCGGCTATAGGGGTGGGGAAGCGCAGGATGGCAGGCCGCCGCCGACGACGGAGGTAAGGCACACATGGCACCGAACGAATCCGACAGGACCGCCGGGGCGGAAAGGCTGCGCGACGAGGCCGACGAGATGCGCGCCGGCCGCCGCAGGGCCGCGCGATACGTCGTCCCGGTCGCGGTGGTGGGAGTGGCGGCGGCGACCATCGGGCTCGTCCCGGCGCTCGCCGACTCGGGAGACCCCAGCCTGCCGAAGATCACCGCGCAGCAGCTCGTCGAGAAGATCGCCAAGTCCGACGTCCAGCAGCTCTCCGGCACGGTCAAGATCAGCACCGACCTCGGGCTGCCCAATCTGGGCGGTCTGGAGAACAGCCTGATGTCCGGCGCCGCCCAGGACTCCGGCGGCTCTTCCGCCGACCCGCAGTCCAAGCTCATGGAGCTGGCCTCCGGCACGCACACGCTGCGCGTCGCGGCCGACGGCCCGGACAAGGGCAAGGTCTCCCTGCTGGAGAGCGCCGCCGAGTACAGCGTCATCCGCAACGGCGACGACGTATGGGCCTACGACAGCAAGTCGAACGAGGTGTACCACTCGAAGGCGCCCGCGTCCGACGAGCGGGGCGGGGCGGCGCCCAAGGACGTCCCGAGCACGCCCAAGGAGCTCGCCGACGAGGCCCTGAAGTCCGTCGACGACACGACCTCCGTGACCGTGGACGGCACGGCGCAGGTCGCGGGCCGGGACGCCTACAAGCTGCTCATCAAGCCCAGGCAGTCCGGCTCCACGGTCGGCGCGATCAGCGTCGCGGTGGACGCGAAGACCGGGGTGCCGCTGAAGTTCACGCTGACGCCGGCGAGCGGCGGCGCGGCCGTCGTGGACGCGGGCTTCACCAAGGTCGACTTCTCCAGGCCGGCCGCCTCGACCTTCGACTTCACCCCGCCCAAGGGCGCGAAGGTCACCGAGGGCGACGACCTGGGCAAGCACGCGGACAAGGGCGCCGACAAGGACGAGGACAGGCACGGCAAGCTCCCGGACGCCTCCCCGAAGCCCGGTGAGAAGCCCGGCAAGGGACTCGACGGCATGAAGACCGTCGGTAAGGGCTGGAGCTCGATCGTCGAGTTCGAGACGGGCGGCCAGGGCGTGCCCTCCGGCTCCGCGTCCGGCAACAGCCCCGTCTCCGGGTTCCTGGACTCGCTCGGCGACCACGTCTCCGGCAAGTTCGGCTCGGGCACGGTCTTCTCGACCCGCCTGATCAACGCGCTGGTCACGGACGACGGCAAGGTGTACGCGGGTGCCGTCACCAAGTCCGCGCTGGTGAAGGCGGCCGACGCCGCCCAGTAGGCGCGTGCGCAGCTCGAATCGAGGGAGCCCATGGAGGAACTGTCCGCCGCGGAACCGGACATGGCGGAGACGGTGATCGCCACCCGTGCGCTCACCAAGCGCTATCGCGGCGGACAGCTCGCCGTGGACGGCCTCGACCTGACCGTCCCGGCGGGCAGTGTCTTCGGCTTCCTCGGGCCGAACGGTTCCGGCAAGACCACCACCATCCGCATGCTGATGGGCCTGATCGAACCGACCTCCGGCACGGCGCGGGTGCTGGGCCGGGCCATGCCCCGCGCCGCCCGCGCCGTGCTCCCGCAGGTGGGCGCCCTCATCGAGGGCCCCGCGCTGTACGGCTTCCTCTCCGGCCGCGACAACCTCCTGCGCTACGACGCCGCCGACCCGACCGCCGACCCGCGCACCCGGCGCGTACGGGTCGCGTCGGCCCTCGACCGGGTCGGGCTCACCGCCGCCGCGGGCAAGAAGGCCAAGGCGTACTCACTCGGCATGAAACAGCGGCTCGGGCTCGCGGCAGCGCTCCTCCAGCCCCGCCGGCTGCTGGTCCTGGACGAGCCGACCAACGGCCTCGACCCGCAGGGCATGCGGGAGATCCGCTCCCTGGTGCGCGAACTGGCCTCGGACGGCACGACCGTCTTCCTCTCCTCGCACCTGCTCGACGAGATCGAGCAGGTGTGCACCCATGCGGCCGTCATGGCGCAGGGGAGACTGATCACGCAGGGCGTCGTGGCCGATCTCGCGGCGGGCGCACGGGGCCGCCTCGTGGTGACCACGCCCGACCCCGGGGACGCGGCGCGCGTCCTGAAGGAACAGGGGGTGGGGGACGTGGTGGTGACCGAGACGGGCGTGACGGCCGAGCCGCCGGACCGGGACCGCGAACTCGCCGAACTGAACGCCGCGCTGGTCACGGCGGGCGTCCGGGTGCGCGGCTTCGCGGTGGAACGGGCCTCGCTGGAGGACGCGTTCCTGGCGCTGACGGGGGAGGGATTCGATGTCGCGGGCTGACGTGCCGGCCGAACAGGGCAAGGCGCCGGCCGCGCGGGACGGGGCGTCGTCCGCGCGGGACAGGCCGACGTCCGCGCAAGGCGGGGCGGGGGCCCCGGAGAACGGGACCCCGGCCGTGCGGACGCGCCGGGCGCTGTGGACGTTCGGGCTCCTGCGCAGCGAACTCGTCACGACCTTCCGGCGCTGGCGGACGATCGCGCTGCTGGGCGTCCTCGCGGCCGTACCGGTCCTCATCGGTGTCGCCGTCCGGATCGAGACGCGGGACGGATCGTCGGCGGGCGGCGGCGGAGAAGGCGGGGGACCGGCGTTCATCGCGCAGGTCACCAACAACGGCCTGTTCCTGGTGTTCACGGCGCTCGCCGCGACGCTGCCCTTCTTCCTGCCGATGGCGATCGGTGTCGTCGCGGGCGACGCCATCGCGGGCGAGGCGAGCTCCGGGACCCTGCGCTATCTCCTCGTCGCCCCCGCGGGCCGGACCCGCCTGCTGCTCACCAAGTACGCGACCACGATGGCGTTCTGCCTGGTCGCGACGGTGGTGGTGGCGGTCTCGGCGCTCGCCGTGGGCGCGCTCCTGTTCCCGCTGGGCGACCTGACGACGATCTCGGGAACGCGGATCGGTCTGGCCGAGGGGCTCGGCAGGGCGTTCCTCATCGCGCTGGTCGTCGCCGCGTCACTGATCGGCGTGGCGGCCCTCGGCCTGTTCGTCTCGACGCTGACCAACAGCGGCATCGCGGCGATGGCGACGACGGTCGGGCTCCTCATCACCATCCAGATCCTCGACCAGATCCCCCAGCTGCACGCCCTCCAGCCGTACTTCTTCTCCCACTACTGGCTGTCCTTCGCCGACCTCATGCGCGACCCGGTGTACTGGGACGACCTCGTCCGCAACCTCGGCCTCCAGGGCCTGTACGCGGTGGTGTTCGGCTCGGCGGCGTGGGCGCGGTTCACGGCGAAGGACATCACCGCGTAGTGGCCGGCGCGGGGGTTTCAGGGGCGCCCCGCGAACGAGGTCAGCCGGGCCAGCGCGGCGCTCTCGCGCGGTGGCTGGGCACCGAGGTCGCCGATCCGCCAGGCCGGTACCCACGGCACCTGGTGGACGTCGATCACCGAGGTCAGCGCCCTGACCCGCTGGGCGAGCGGGCGGGGCAGCCGGCCGGGCGCGTCCGCGACCAGTACGACGGCTTCGAGGTCGAGCCCCGGCGGCGCCTCGCCCCGGCGGAAGATGTCCAGCGTGTACGAGACGGCCTCCAGCCCCGCCGCGTGCGTACGCCCCACGAGGAGGACCGACCACGGCTCGTCGCGCTCGGCGGCCGGCCATTCGCGGCCCGCGTCCTGGCCGCCGAAGACCGTCGCGAGGGTCGAGGTGCCGGCCCCGCCATGGGTGGCGACCCAGGCGAACCGCCTCGCTCCCGCCAGGAGCTGTCCGTGCTCCGCCCGTGGCGGCGCCGCTTCCTCCACCGGCCCGCGGATCCAGATCTCGGGCCCGCCCGGCCCTTGCTGCGCGATTCCCATCGCCAGTCCCCTCCGTCATCGGCGCACCGGTCGTGACGCGCCGGAGTTCACGGCGCCCCGACAGGTTAAACAGCGCGGGACGGGTTCCTGGAACGAGCCTGTGACGCCATGGTGACGCCGGGACCGGACGAGAACCGGGAGACTGGTGGGCAGGCTGGGCCGGCACCACGGCGACGGGCCTCCGGCACACCATCACGCGCCGGCCGTCGGCACCGGTGCCGGACACACCTGGGTACGGCCCGCAGGAGGGAGTCGAGGATGCGTACGAGGTCGTTGCCGCCTCGGTCGTGCCCGGCGCGGGCCCGATCCCGTGGACCGGGTGGTCCG
Source organism: Streptomyces sp. NPDC059668 (assembly GCF_042734135.1). Lineage (NCBI taxonomy): Bacteria > Bacillati > Actinomycetota > Actinomycetes > Kitasatosporales > Streptomycetaceae > Streptomyces > Streptomyces sp. NPDC059668. Next base: position 42,161 of record NZ_JBHWEL010000024.1, read on the forward strand.
CTGCTCCGTCCGCCCCTGATCACCCTCCCCTGATCACCCCGAGTGAGGGAACCAATGTCTCGACTCAGCCGCGAACAGAAGCGGGAACTCAAGCGGCAGCGCTCGGCGGCCGTCCCGGGAGGACACGCGGGCGAGCCGGCGCCGGTCCTCGACGTCCATGTGCCGAACGCCGCCGCGGGCGCCACCGTGGGGGGCGTACCCCTGGCCGTCACGCCCGGTGAGACCGTCCAGGGCGCCGTCCTGGACCACCTCCACCGGATCGCCCGCGCCACCGGGCGCCCCGTCCTCGCCCGGGTCCACGACGAACGCATCGGTTTCGTCGTCCCGCTCCAGGTGTACGGCGACGGGTCGAGCCGGTACGCGGGCGAGCCGGTGCGGGTGGGAACGCCGCCCCCGCCCCCGCCCGTGCCGTCGGCCCTGCCGGCCCCGGCCTCCCCGCCGCCGTCCCCGGCGCCGGAGACGCGGCGGGAGGACGGCACGCGGGCGCCCCGGCCGGTGCCGGACCGGTCGCCCGAGCCGGCCCCGGACCCGGCATCCGGGACGAGGCCCGAGCGGGACGCGCGGCCGCTCCCTGAGCCGCTCCCCGAGGCGGCTCCGGAACCCGCCTTCAGGTCGCTTCCTGAGGTGGCTCCGGATTCTGCTGCCCGGCTGGCTCCCGAGGCGGATCCGGAACCTGTCGCCCGTCCGGTACCGGAGGCGGAACCCGTCGCCGGGCCGGTACCTGAGGCGGAGCCTGTCGAGCAGCCGGTCCCGGAGACGGCTTCGGGGTCCGTCTCCCGGCCGGTTCCGGAAGCCGTCCTGGAGTCGGACGCAGGGGCGGCCCGGGACCGGGTCACCGAGCCGGACTCGGGGTCGGACTCGGGGTCGGACTCGGGGTCACCCGCGGGCCCGGCTCCGGATCGAGCCACGGGGTCGATGCCGGGGTCGGCCCCCGACCGGGTTCCGGCGCCGGCCCCGGACCGGGTTCCGGAGCGAGCCCCGGACCCGGCCCGCGATCGGGTTCCGGGCGGAACCTCGGAGCCGGCCCACGGTCAGGTCCCGCATCGCGCCCCGGAGTCGGGCTCGGAGCCGGTCGCGGAGCCGGTCGCTCCGGTGTGGCCCGAGCCGGTCTCCGACGCGGTGCCCGAGCCGGAGTCCGTGCCGGGGCCCCTCCCGGAACCCACGATCTGGCCCGAGGCCCCGTCGACGCACCTCCTACGGGTGGTCCAGGCGCCGGTGCCGGACGTCCGGCCCGGCGTCGCGGTCGCCCCGACCGGCGAGTTCGGCCCGGCACCGGAGATGCCGCCCGTCCCCGAGCCGCTGCCGCCCGCGCCTCCCGCCCCCGCGCGGGTCACCCCGCCGACCGGAGTGGTCTTCGCGCGGAATCGGTCGCTGGCCGCGGAGGCCATGACCGTGATGGAGCCCGAGCCGGAGCCGAAGCCCACGCCGGCACGGGGCTTCGACGCCGTCGCCGAGTCGGTGCTGACACCGGTCGTGAAGACGGAGGGCGCGGCGTTCCTCGCGGAACCCGTGACGCGGATCAACGAAGCCGTGAAGGAGGGCAGGATCGAGGAGGCGGCGACGATGGCCGAGCAGGCCGTGGCGGAAGCGGCACGGTCGCTGGGACCCGACCACCCCGAGGTGCTGCGGCTGGGCGAACTCTCCGCCTACATCGCCTACTTGGCAGGGGATGCGCTCAGGTCGTTCCATCTGTCGCTCGACCTCGCCCGGGTCCGGCGTCAGCAGCGGGACCCGGACGCCGCGTACGGCAACGTGCAGAGCGCGGCCACGGCCTGGCGTGCCATCCGTGATCCCGCGCAGGGGATGAACCTCGGACGCGTTCTGATCGAGGTGTGGACCGGGCTCGTGGCCGACGGCGGCCCCGCCGCCGACGACCTCGAACAGCTCGAATCGGCCCGTACCCGCATGGGCCGCCTCGCCGAACGCGCCCGCGCCGGCGGGAGCGCCACCTGAGGGGCGCTGGGGCGCGTCGCGAGGCAGGCGCGGCTTTCGCAACAGGCCCTAGGAGGACAGACCCCACACGGCGTACGCCAGCGCGTCGGCGTTCCGGTTCAGCGCCGTGTCGTTGATGTTGGACGAGGTGTCGCAGGAGGCGTGGTAGCAGCGGTCGAAGGCCTGCCCCGAGGTGCCGCCCCACTTCGCCGCCTGCGCCGCCGTCTTGATGTAGTCGGCGCCGCTGAAGAGGCCGCCGACCGGGATGCCCACGTTCTTGAAGGGCGAGTGGTCCGAGCGGCCGTCGCCCTCGGTCTCCGGCTCCGTCGCGATGCCGAGGCCGGCGAAGTAGTCCTTGAAGGTCTTCTCGATGGTGGGATCGTCGTCGTAGACGAAGTAGCCCGGGTTCGGCGAGCCGATCATGTCGAAGTTCAGATAGTCGCTGATCTTCGCCCGGTTCGCCGAGGACAGGTTGTTCACGTAGTACTTCGAGCCGACCATGCCCAGCTCCTCCGCGCCCCACCAGGCGAACCGCAGATGCCTGGTGGGCTGGTACTGGGCTCTGGAGACGGCGAGCGCGGTCTCCAGGACCGCGGCGGACCCGGAGCCGTTGTCGTTGATGCCGGGGCCCGCCGTCACGCTGTCGAGATGCGAGCCGGCCATGACGACATGGCCGGTGTCGCCGCCGGGCCAGTCGGCGATCAGGTTGTAGCCGGTGCGGCCGGAGGACGTGAACTGCTGGAGGACCGTGGTGAATCCGGCCGCGTCCAGCTTCGCCTTCACATAGTCGACGGAGGCCTTGTAGCCGGTACGGCCGTGCGCGCGGTTGCCGCCGTTGGCGGTGGCGATGGACTGGAGCTGGGCGAGGTGGCTCTTGACGTTGGCCACGGGGATGTCGGGAGCGGCGGCCGCGGCGGTGGGGGACGCGGTGGTGCGGGCGGGCGCCGCGCCGGATATCGCACCGGTCGTGAGGAGCGTGACGGCCGTGATGATCGCGGCCGAGGTGACGCGCCCGGGAACGGAGAGCTTCATGTGGGGGGCTCCGAATTCCATGGGGATTCCAAAGGAATCCCACAGTGAATGGGGTGCCTGATGGTGAAGCTGTGGCTGACGTGGCGTCAAGGGCGCGATCTGGTCAAGGCCGGGGCTCCCTGCGTCACTGCACGCAGAACTCGTTCCCCTCGGGGTCGGCCATCACCACCCACTCGCCGCCCGGTTCCTTGACGTGCCGCAGGAGGCTCGCGCCCAGTTCCCGGAGGCGGGCCACCTCTTCCGCGCGGCGTCCGGGGCCCGCGTGCACGTCGAGGTGCAGCCGGTTCTTCGAGGCCTTGAGTTCCGGTACCCGCTGGAAGAGCAGCCGCCTGCCCTGCCCGATTCCGGTCTCCTCCTCGTACGGGTCGTCCGGGTGCCGTACGGCGATCAGGTCACGCCAGGCGCGGCGGCCGTGCGACTCGACGGTGGCCTCCGGCGGTGCGGCGCCGAGGGTCAGGAGACGTTCGATCAGGGCGCTGTTGTCCTCCAGGCGGTAACCGAGGGCCGCCGCCCAGAAGTCGGCCTGGGCGTGGGGGTCGGCCGCGTCGATGACGAGTTTCCAGTGCAGGGGTGGGGTGTGCGTCATGGAGCCACTCATAGTGGTTCCGCCCACGACGCGGCAACCGCCGCACCGGCCGTCGGCTCTTCAGTGCGGGCGCGCACCTTCAGCCCGTCCGGCGTTTGAGGACGAGGCCTTCGGGCGATGCGGGGGTCCAGGGGGCGCAGCCCCTTGGCGGGGTTCGGGGCGGAGCCCCAAGAGGACGAGGGGCGGGAACACCCCGGCAGGGTTACGGCTTGGCGTCCGCAGGAGTCACGTCGGCCGGGGCGACCCGGGGCCCGACGACACCGTCCCGCCCGCGAAGCGCGAGCGCCCCCCGTCGAGCCGTCCGCAGCGCGTCGAACGTCAGCAGCGACAACGCGAGCCAGACCAGCGCGAACCCGGCCCACCGCTCGGCCGGCATGGCCTCATGGAAGTACAGGATCCCGAGAAGGAACTGGAAGACGGGGGCCAGGTACTGGAGCAGCCCCAGCGTGGACAGCGGTACCCGGATGGCCGCCGCGCCGAAGCAGACCAGCGGCACCGCGGTCACCACTCCCGTCGCGGCGAGCAGCGTCGCGTGCCCCGCCCCGTGCGCGGCGAAGGTCGCGTCCCCCCTCGCGCCGAGCCACAGCAGATAGCCGAGCGCGGGCAGGAACTGGATCGCGGTCTCGGCGGCGAGCGACTCGATGCCGCCGAGGTTGACCTTCTTCTTCACCAGCCCGTACGTGGCGAACGAGAAGGCGAGCGTGAGGGAGATCCACGGCGGACGCCCGTACCCGATGGTGAGGACGAGCACCGCGGCGAAGCCGACACCGACCGCCGCCCACTGCGCCGGGCGCAGCCGTTCCTTGAGGAGCAGGACGCCCATGGCGATGGTGACGAGCGGATTGATGAAGTAACCGAGGGACGCCTCCACCACGTGCCCGCTGTTCACGGACCATATGTAGACGCCCCAGTTGACCGTGATCACGGCCGCCGCGACGGTGATCAGCCCGAGTTTGCGGGGCTGCCGCAGCAGCTCGCCGAGCCAGGCCCAGCGCCGCATCACGATCAGCGCGACACCGACCACGGCGAGGGACCACACCATCCGGTGGGCGAGGATCTCCAGGGCCCCGGCGGGTTTGAGGAGCGGCCAGAAGAGGGGGACGAGGCCCCACATCCCGTACGCCGCGAAGCCGTTCAGCAGCCCGATGCGCTGCTCGCTCCTGGCCGGCCCGGAGCTTGTGGAGCGGGTCGTGCTCCTCGCCTGGTGCTGCACGGCCACCGGCCCTTTCTCTCGCACAGCTGCTCCCGTGCAGCCTCCAAGAAGGTAGCGCCGCACACCCCTGCCTGTCATGTCCGTATCGCCATACGGTCATGACAGGCAGGGGTGGACGGGTGTCGGGCCGGTGTCCGGGCGGGGTCGGCCCCTCCGGGTCACGAGGGGTCGGCCCTCTGCGGGGCCGGGCGGGTCAGTCCTTCAGGGCGGCCGCGATCGACTCGGCGATCGGCGTGGTGGGGCGCCCGGTCAGGCGGGACAGGTCGCCGCCGGTCGCGGCGAGTTCGCCCTTCTCGATGGAGGCGTCGACCCCGGCGATGACCGCGGCGAGGGGCTCGGGCAGGCCGGCCCCGGCCAGGATGCCGGTGAAGGTCTCGACGGAGACGGGGTGGTAGGCGATCTCCCTGCCGGACTGCTTCGCGACCTCGGCGGCGTACTCGGCGAAGCCCCAGGCGGTGTCGCCGCTCAGCTCGTAGGTCTTGTTCTCGTGGCCCTCGCCGGTCAGCACGGCCACGGCGGCGGCCGCGTAGTCGGCGCGGGCGGCGGGGGCGATCCTGCCCTCCCCGGCGGCCTGGGTGACGGCGCCGTACTCGAGGACGGGGGCGAGGTTCTCGGTGTAGTTCTCGTTGTACCAGCCGTTGCGCAGCAGGGCGTAGGTGATGCCGGAGTCGGCGATGGCCCGCTCGGTGTCGCGGTGGTCGTCGGCGAGGGCGGCCGTCAGGCTGCCCGGGGCGCTGGTGTAGGCGAAGAGCGCGACGCCCGCGGCCTTGGCGGCGTCGAGGACGACCCGGTGCTGGTTCACACGGCCCTTGTCGAACTCGTTGCCGGAGATCAGCAGCACCTTGTCGCCGGCGGAGAAGACGGTGTCGAAGGTCTCGGGCGTGTTGTAGTCCGCGACCGCGATCCGCACACCGCGGGCCGCGAAGCCGGCGGCCTTCTCCGGGTCGCGGACGACGGCGGTGATCCGGTCGGCCGGAACCCTCTCCAGCAGTCCTTCGACGACGTGGCGGCCGAGGTGTCCGGTGGCTCCGGTGACGACGATGCTCATGGGTCAGCTCCTTGTGGGGTGGTCTGCCACTAACCCTAGGAGAAGCGCTAACTATGGGAAAGTACCCACTTTGAAGTAAGGTACTGGCATGGCCGTAAGTACCCGAGCAGTCAGCAGGGCCGCCGCCGGTGAGCCGGCGTCCGGCAAGTACGACACCGGCGAGGCGATGTGCCCCTACCGCCTCGTCCTGGAGCACGTCACCAGCCGCTGGGGTGTGCTCGTGCTGATCGAGCTCCTCGACCGTCCCCACCGCTTCAGCGAGCTGCGCCGGGCGATCGGACGGGTCAGCGAGAAGATGCTCACCCAGACCCTCCAGACGCTGGAGCGCGACGGTCTCGTCCACCGCGACGCGAAACCCGTGATCCCGCCGCGCGTCGACTATTCGCTCACCGGACTCGGCCGGGAGGCCGCCGAGCAGGTGCGCGCGCTGGCCGGCTGGACCAAGGACCGGATGGACGACGTCGAGAAGGCCCGCCACACGTACGACGAGGCCCGGGCGGCAGCCGCCCGGGCCTCCTGAACCGCTGGGTCGGGTCAGCCGACGACCGTCCAGGTGTCCCCGCCCGCGAGCAGCGTGGCCAGGTCACCCTTGCCGTTCTGCTCGATGGCCGTGTCCAGCTGGTCGGCCATCTGGGTGTCGTAGACCGGCCGGTCCACGGAGCGCAGGACGCCGATCGGGGTGTGGTGCAGGGTGTCCGGATCGGCGAGCCGGGAGAGCGCGAAGGCGGTGGTCGGCGACGGGGCGTGGGCGTCGTGGACCAGGATCTGCGACTCGTTCTCCGGGGTGACGGCGACGATCTTCAGGTCGCCGGTCACCGCGTCCCGCACGACACCCTTGGCGCCGTCCGTGCCGAAGCGGATCCGCTGCCCGTGTTCGAGGCGGATGACCGCCTCCTCGGCCTGCTGCTTGTCCTTCAGCACCTCGAAGGCGCCGTCGTTGAAGATGTTGCAGTTCTGGTAGATCTCCACCAGTGCCGTGCCCGGGTGGGCGGCGGCCTGCCGCAGGACGTCGGTGAGGTGCTTGCGGTCGGAGTCCACGGTCCGGGCGACGAAGGAGGCCTCCGCGCCGATGGCCAGGGACACCGGGTTGAAGGGCGCGTCCAGCGAGCCCATCGGCGTCGACTTGGTGATCTTGCCGACCTCGGAGGTCGGCGAGTACTGGCCCTTGGTGAGTCCGTAGATCCGGTTGTTGAACAGCAGGATCTTCAGGTTCACGTTGCGGCGCAGCGCGTGGATGAGGTGGTTGCCGCCGATCGACAGCGCGTCGCCGTCCCCGGTCACCACCCACACGCTCAGGTCGCGGCGGGAGGAGGCGAGTCCCGTGGCGATGGCGGGCGCGCGGCCGTGGATGGAGTGCATGCCGTACGTGTTCATGTAGTACGGGAAGCGGGACGAGCAGCCGATGCCCGAGACGAAGACGATGTTCTCCTTGGCGAGGCCGAGTTCGGGCATGAAGCCCTGCACGGCGGCCAGGACCGCGTAGTCCCCGCAGCCGGGGCACCAGCGCACTTCCTGATCGGACTTGAAGTCCTTCATGGACTGCCTGGTCCCGGCCTTGGGCACCAGAGTGAGTGCCTCGATCGTGTCCGCGCCTTCCGTGGTCGTCTCAGCCATCGATGGCCTCCTTCAGCACTTCGGCGAGCTGTTCGGCCTTGAACGGCATGCCGTTGACCTGGTTGTAGGAGCGCGCGTCGACCAGGTATCTGGCCCGGACGAGGGTGGCGAGCTGGCCGAGGTTCATCTCGGGGATCACCACCTTGTCGTACCGGCCCAGCACCGTGCCGAGGTTGTGCGGGAAGGGGTTGAGATGGCGCAGGTGGGCCTGCGCGATGGACTCCCCGGCCGTCCGCAGCCGCCGTACCGCCGCGGTGATGGGGCCGTACGTCGAACCCCAGCCCAGCACCAGCGTGTCGGCCTCGCCGGAGGGGTCGTCGACCTCCACGTCCGGGACGTCGATGCCGTCGATCTTGGCCTGCCGGGTGCGCACCATGAAGTCGTGGTTGGCGGGATCGTAGGAGATGTTGCCCGTGCCGTCCTGCTTCTCGATGCCGCCGATGCGGTGTTCGAGGCCCGGCGTGCCCGGGACCGCCCAGGGGCGGGCGAGGGTCCTGGGGTCGCGCTTGTAGGGCCAGAAGACCTCGGTGCCGTCGTCCAGTGTGTGGTTCGGGCCCTGGGCGAACCGCACCCGCAGATCGGGGAGTTCGTCGATGTCCGGGATGCGCCAGGGCTCCGAGCCGTTGGCCAGGTAACCGTCGGACAGGAGCAGGACGGGGGTGCGGTAGGTGAGGGCGATGCGCGCCGCCTCCAGCGCGGCGTCGAAGCAGTCGGCGGGTGTGCGCGGCGCGACGACCGGGACCGGCGCCTCGCCGTTGCGGCCGTACATCGCCTGCAGCAGGTCGGCCTGCTCGGTCTTGGTCGGCAGTCCGGTGGAGGGGCCGCCGCGCTGGATGTCGACGACCAGCAGCGGCAGTTCGAGGGAGACGGCGAGCCCGATCGTCTCCGACTTCAGCGCCACCCCCGGCCCCGAGGTCGTCGTGACCGCCAGCGAGCCGCCGAAGGCTGCGCCCAGCGCGGCGCCGATGCCCGCGATCTCGTCCTCGGCCTGGAAGGTGCGCACGCCGAAGTTCTTGTGCTTGCTGAGTTCGTGCAGGATGTCGGAGGCGGGTGTGATCGGGTACGAGCCGAGGTAGAGCGGCAGGTCCGCCTGCTCGGAGGCGGCGATCAGGCCGTACGACAGGGCCAGGTTCCCGGAGATGTTGCGGTACGTGCCGGTCGGGAAGGTGCGCTCGGCCGGGGCGACCTCGTACGAGACCGCGAAGTCCTCGGTCGTCTCGCCGAAGTTCCAGCCCGCCCGGAACGCGGTGAGGTTGGCCGCCGCGATGTCGGGCTTCTTCGCGAACTTGGTCCGCAGGAACTTCTCGGTGCCCTCGGTCGGCCGGTGGTACATCCAGGACAGCAGGCCCAGCGCGAACATGTTCTTGCTGCGCTCGGCCTCCTTGCGGGACAGCTCGAACTCCTTGAGCGCCTCGACCGTCATCGTCGTCAGAGGCACCGGGTGGACGCTGTAGCCGTCCAGGGAGCCGTCCTCCAGCGGGTTGGTCGCGTAACCGACCTTCGACATCGCCCGTTTGGTGAACTCGTCCGTGTTGACGATGATCTCGGCGCCGCGCGGCACATCGGCGATGTTCGCCTTCAGGGCGGCCGGGTTCATGGCGACGAGAACGTTCGGCGCGTCGCCCGGCGTGAGGATGTCGTGGTCCGCGAAATGCAGCTGGAACGAAGAAACGCCCGGCAGGGTGCCTGCGGGCGCTCGGATCTCGGCGGGGAAGTTCGGCAGTGTGGAGAGGTCGTTGCCGAAGGACGCGGTCTCGGAGGTGAAACGGTCGCCGGTGAGCTGCATTCCGTCACCGGAGTCGCCCGCGAACCGGATGATCACCCGGTCGAGCCGGCGAACGTCCTTCGCCCCCGCCGGATTGCGCTGTTCTCCTACGACGGCTTCGTCGGCCTGCTCCGATGGGCTACTGACCTGGCTGGTCACTTAACTGGACCTCCTTCGAGGCGGCTGTCTGGGAGCGGCCTTCCCGAAGGCCTTCCCAGGACCAACCCTACGTCCGTAAGGGTCGCCTTCCCTCGGCGGTTCGCATGATGGACACCATTTTGAGACGGTTCGACGCCCTGACTTGTCATGATTTGCTGGCCCCCCGATGGTTCTCCCGAAGACGCTCCCCGCTCACCCTCTGGTTCTCACGCCGGCCTCGCGCCGACCTCGCGCGAACCTCGTACCGGCCTCCCGGACACCGCTTTCCGTATACCTGACACAGTGTCAGCCATTCAGGAGTTGAGGTAGGTCAGAACCGCCAGAACACGCCGGTGATCCCCGACGCTCGGAGACAGCCCCAGTTTCAGGAAGATGTTGCTGACGTGCTTCTCGACCGCTCCGTCGCTCACCACCAGCTGCCGCGCGATCGCCGAGTTGGTCCGGCCCTCGGCCATCAGCCCCAGCACCTCCCGCTCGCGGGGCGTGAGTCCGGCCAGCACGTCCTGCTTACGGCTGCGCCCCAGCAGCTGCGCGACCACCTCGGGGTCGAGCGCGGTACCCCCCTGGGCCACCCGCACCACCGCGTCCACGAACTCACGCACCTCGGCGACCCGGTCCTTGAGCAGATAGCCGACGCCACGGCTGGAACCGGCCAGCAGTTCGGTGGCGTAGCGCTCCTCCACGTACTGCGACAGGACCAGCACCCCGAGCCCGGGGTGGTGCCTGCGCAGCTGCACGGCCGCCTTGACGCCCTCGTCCGTGTGCGTCGGCGGCATGCGCACGTCGGCCACCACGACGTCCGGGAGCGCGCCCTCGGCCGCCAGGTCGGTGATGGTCTTGATCAGCGCGTCGCCGTCACCGACACCGGCCACGACGTCGTGCCCACGGTCGGTCAGCAGCCGGGTCAGGCCCTCCCTGAGCAGCACTGAATCCTCGGCGATGACCACCCGCACCCTGTCCTCCACGATGTTCGGCCCCCCACAGCCCGTACCCGGCCGGCGCCGGTTGCGCCCCCGCTCGTACGACAGCCCACAGCATTCCAGCATTCGGACCGGCGGGCGCCCGGGCGGCGGGAATCGCCCGGGTGACGGGAATCGCCGGGGTGGCGGGAATCGCCGGGGTGGCGGGAATCGCCGGGGTGGCGGGAATCGCCGGGGTGGCGGGAATCGCCGGGGCGAGCCGCGATCATCCGGGGCGAGAGGGATCACGGGGTGGTGCGAGGGGCGCCATCGGGCGGCGCGGGGGCGTCAAGGGGGGCTGACGCCCGGCCGGTGCCGCGCGTCGGGCGGCGTCTGCCCGTAGAGGAGCGGCGTCCGGAACGGCGAGAGCGCGTGCCGGGTGCCGCGGCGGGGCGGACGTCCCCTGCCGCGGCACCGGTCGTGCGGGGCGGATCAGCCCCGCCAGGGCAGTTCCGCCGTGATCCGGGTGGGGCCGCCCGCGGGGGAGTCCACCACCAGGATCCCGTCCACCGCGTCCAGCCGCTCCGCGAGCCCCGCCAGACCCGAGCCCGCGGAGACGTCCGCGCCGCCCACGCCGTTGTCGACGACCTGGAGCATCAGCCGGTTCTCGATGTGCCAGACGTCGACCGTGGCCCGGGTCGCCCGCGCGTGCTTGCTGATGTTCTGTAGCAGCTCGGAGACGGTGAAGTAGGCGATGCCCTCGATCGCCGGGGCGGGCCGGGCGGGAAGGTCCACGTCCACCGCCACCGGCACCGTGCAGCGCGAGGCCACCGAGGACAGCGCGGCGTCGAGACCGCGGTCGGTGAGGACCGCCGGGTGGATGCCGCGGGCCAGATCGCGCAGCTCCTGCAACGCCGTCTTCACCTCACCGTGCGCCTCGTCCACCATCCGCGCCGCCGCCCGCGGGTCCTCGGTGAGCTTCTCCTTGGCCAGGCCGAGTCCCATCGCGAGGTTGACCAGCCGGGCCTGCGCCCCGTCGTGCAGGTCCCGCTCGATGCGCCGCAGGTCCGCCGCCGCCGTGTCGACCACGACCCCACGGTCCGACTCCAGCTCGACCACCCGGGTCGCCAGCCGCGAAGGCCCGAGCAGCCCCAGCACCATCAGCCGGTCCACCGTCGTCAGCGCCCGTACGATCCATGGCGTCGCCATGGTGATCAGCAGTCCGAGCAGCGCGGTCACGGTGATCTCGAAGGGGTTGTCCAGGTAGACGCTGTGGGTGCCGTCGCCGTAGAGCTGCAGGCCGCCCTGGCCGCCGTAGACCGGGAAGAGCCAGAACCACAGGGGATACGTCAGCATCGCCCAGCCGTACGCCCAGAAGGTCAGCGCCACCGCGAACGAGAACACCGCCCACGGGAACTGAAGCACCGCGTACAGCAGGTGCCGCCACGACGAACCGTTCTTGAGGATCGCCCCCATCCACGCCATCGCCCCCTGCTTGCGTACGACCACGCGCTCCGGCGAGGCCACCTCGACCCCGAGCAGCCCGCGCGCCCGCGCCCGCTCCAGCGCGCCGAACCCGCGGCAGCCCGCCAGCGCTCCGGCGAGCACCGGGACCCCCAGGAAGGTGACCAGGAGGCCGGCGCCCAGCGAGAACATCGTGACGGCGAACGTGAACATGGCGATGCTGATCGGCAGGCCCAGCATCACGTAGCCGAACTCCCGCCAGCTGCGGGCCTCGATCGGCGCCCGCAGCGCCGCGGGGAGGCGGTGGCGCCGCTCCCCGGCGACCGCCCCGTGGAATCCGGGCCCGGTCCCGTGCCCGTACCCCTGTCCGTATTCGGTGGCCATCGGCGTCGTCCGTTCTACTCGTCCTGCTCGTCGGCTCGTACCTCAACCCTGCTGGCTGCGGAGCGTGGGGGACATGGAGCGGGTCGGCCTCTTGGGGCGGGGGTTTTCCCTACCTCGGGCTCGGGCTCGGGTGTCGGGGTGTCGGGGTGGTGGGGCGTGGGCGTGGGTGGGGGTGGGGGTGGGTGAGGGCGTACGGGAGTGCCGGGGGACGAGGGCGCAGGGCGGGGCGCAGGGGTACGGGCCTCCGGGGTCCCCGGGGTGTCGGGTGACCCGGGAGGCCCGGGGGTGCGGTGGCCGGGAGGCTCGGGGGACCCGGGGACCGGGGGGTGCGGAGGCTCGGAGGCCCGAGGGTGCGGGGGTGCGGAGACCCGGCGACCGGTGGTGCGCTGTTGCGGAAGCCCGGAAGCCCGGAAGCCCGGAAGCCCGGAAGCCCGGAGGCCCGGAGGCCCGGAGGCCCGGAAGCCCGGAAGCCCGGAGACCGGTGGTGTGTTGCGGAGGCCCGGAGGCCCGGAGGCACTGAGACCGGGAGACCCGGGGCGCGGAGGCCGGAGGCCCGAGCGCGCGCTCGGGACCGGCCGGGCGCGCCGCACGCCCGGCCGGTCGGACCCACCTGATCCGCGCGGCACGCCTACCGCGCCGGCTCGTCCTGCCGGTCCCGCCAGGGCAGTTCCGCCGTGATGGTGGTCGGGCCGCCGGGCGGTGAGTCGATGACGAACAGCCCGTCCACCGCGCCGAGCCGGTCCGCGAGCCCGGCCATCCCCGTACCGCCGTCGAGCCGGGCGCCGCCCCGCCCGTCGTCCTGGACCTGTATGAGCAGCCGCTGGTCCGTCCGCCACACGTCGACGGAAGCGGACCTCGCCCCGCTGTGCTTGCTGATGTTCTGCAGCAGCTCGGAGACGGTGAAGTAGGCGATGCCCTCGATGGCCGCGGCCGGTCGCGACCGGAGGTCGGCGGTCACCTTCACCGGCACCGTGCACCGGGTGGCGACCGAGGACAGGGCGGCGTCGAGACCGCGATCGGTGAGGACCGCCGGGTGGATGCCGCGTGCCAGGTCGCGCAGCTCCTGGAGGGCCAGTTTCACCTCGCCGTGGGCCTCGTCGACCATGGCCGCGACGGTCTCGTCGGCCTGCCCCTCCAGGAGCTTCTCCTTGGCCAGGCCGAGTCCCATCGCGAGGTTGACCAGCCGGGCCTGCGCCCCGTCGTGCAGGTCCCGTTCGATGCGCCGCAGGTCCGCCGCGGCCGTGTCGACCACGACCCCCCGGTCCGACTCCAGCTCGGCGATGCGCCGCTCCAGCTCGTCGGAGGGCGACAGCAGCCCGCGCACCATCGCCCGGTCCACGTTGGTCAGCCCCCGCGCGATGAACGGCAGCACCGGCCACAGCACGAAGAGCGACACCAGCGTGACCGTGAACGTCAGCACACCCCACGGCAGCCTGATCAGGTCGTACAGCACGGTCCGCCAGCCCACCGGGTCCTTCAGGCTCGACCACAGCCAGGAGAAGAAGCCGGTCCGGCGCACCGGCAGCGGGCTCGGCTCGTCGATCCGCAGACCGAGCAGCGCCCGCGCCCGCGCGCGTTCCAGTTTGCCCAGCTGCCGTGCGCCCAGCAGTCCGCCGGCGAGCAACGGGAGTCCGACCACCGTCACCGCGAGCGCCGAGCCCGTGGAGACCATCGTCACGACGTACACGAAGCCGAAGATCGAGACCGGCAGATTGGCGAGCAGGTGCGCGATCTCCTGCCAGGTGCGGCGGCCGAGGGCGAGGCGGGGGGACGGCAGCCGGTCGGTGTCCGGCGTCGCGCCGGGCGTTCCCCCGGACGGCTCGTCGGGCGTTTCGGCGGTCGTCCCGGAGGGTGTCCCGTCCGGCGGGACGCTCGCGGTGATGCGTTCGGTCATATTCGCTAGCCTGCCCGGCGGCGAGCCGCCGCGCCATGAGGTGACCCGCCCCGATCCACTGGGGAAAGCCCTACCTTCGTGACGTTCCGTGCTGTGCCGGACGCGGTCCTGCGGTCAAATGGAAAGCGATCGCGAGAGACGGACGGGAATCCCGTGGCGCACGAGCCGGACGAGTCCAGCACTCGACCATGACGTGTCCACGATAATCGGGGTGTGACGGCCTGCTTACCGTTTCTTTAGCAGGCCCTAGACTCCCGTCCGTACAGATCGTCGAACAGGGCGTATCGCAGCGTGCCCGACGGGCGCACGGCGTGCGCCACGAGGTCAGGGAGCGAGGGGCTGACGTGCCGGAACCGACCGTCGTCGCGGCGAGCTACTTCCAGTCCTACTCGGTCGTCGGACTGCTCGCCGTCGTGGGCGTGCTCTTCGTCGCCGTCGCCTTCGGGGCGGGCCGACTGCTGCGGCCGGTCGTCCCCACACCCGAGAAACTCCTGACGTACGAGTGCGGCGTCGACCCCGTCGGCGAGGGCTGGGCCCACACCCAGGTCCGCTACTACGTCTACGCGTTCCTCTACGTCATCTTCGCCGTCGACTCGATCTTCCTCTTCCCCTGGGCGACCGTCTTCGCCGCCCCCGGCTACGGCGCCGCGACGCTCGTGGAGATGTTCATCTTCCTCGGCTTCCTCGCCGTGGGCCTGCTGTACGCATACAAGAAGGGCGTCCTCACATGGACGTGACCCCCAAGACCTCGGGCAAGACGTCGGGTGCGGCATCGGCCACGACATCGGGCACGGCCTCGCACCAGCCGGTCCTGCTGCCGGAGCCGAAGCGGCTGGGCGTCCTGTCGCGCCTCGCCCCCGAGCCCATGAAGGTGGTCCTGAACTGGGGCCGCCGCTACTCGCTGTGGGTCTTCAACTTCGGCCTCGCCTGCTGCGCGATCGAGTTCATCGCCGCGTCGATGGCCCGCCACGACTTCATCCGGCTCGGTGTGATCCCGTTCGCGCCGGGCCCGCGCCAAGCCGACCTGATGGTCGTCTCCGGCACGGTCACGGACAAGATGGCCCCGGCCGTCAAGCGCCTGTACGAGCAGATGCCCGAGCCGAAGTACGTCATCTCCTTCGGCGCGTGCTCGAACTGCGGTGGCCCGTACTGGGACTCGTACTCCGTCACCAAGGGCGTCGACCAGATCATCCCCGTCGACGTCTACGTGCCCGGCTGCCCGCCCCGGCCCGAGGCACTGCTCCAGGGCATCCTCAAGCTCCAGGAGAAGATCGCCAGGGAGTCGCTGGGGGAGCGCTACGGCTCTTCGCGGCGGCCGTCGGTGGCCGCGCTCCAGAGCGGGCTGGTGGCCCCGCCGGTCGCGAAGGGCGCGGAGACCCGGGCCTCCGCGGAGCCGCCGGTGACCGGTGGGAACGCGGTGACCGGCGGGGATCCGGTTTCCGGGGAGGGTGACAAGTGACCGGCTGGCTCCCCGCACCCGTGGAGGAACTCTTCGGCCCGGAGGCCACGGCCGAGGAGTCGTACGAGGTCCTGACGGTCGACGTACCGCCCGCTTCCTGGATCGCGGCCCTCGACACGGCCCGGACCACCCTCGGCTGCAGCTATTTCGACTGGCTGAGCGCCGTCGACGAACCCGGTACGGGCTTCCGCGTCGCGGCCCACGTGGTCGCCCTGTCACCGGTACGCCGCCTCCTCGTCCGCACGACCGTCCCGCACTCGGCACCCGTCCTGGACTCGGCGGTCTCCGTGTACGCGGGCGCCGGCTGGCACGAGCGCGAGACCCACGAGATGTTCGGCGTGACCTTCGAGGGCCATCCCGGCCTCGACCCGCTCCTCCTCCCCGAGGGCTTCGAGGGGCACCCCCTCCGCAAGGACTTCGTGCTCGCCGCCCGCGTGGCCAAGGCCTGGCCCGGCGCCAAGGAGCCGGGGGAGTCCGACCACGGCGGGCCCAAGCGCCGCCAGATGCTTCCGCCGGGAGTCCCGGACCCCAACGACTGGGGTCCACTGAAGGGCCAGCTCCCGCCGGCCCCCGCCCGTCCGGCCCGGGGCGGCCCCCGCGCCGCCGCCGGCGACCGTCCGGTGCGCCGGGCACGTACGGCGGGAGACGGCTCCGCCAGCCAGACGGCCACCGCCGGCGCGGGGGACGGCGCTGCCGGTGCCGGTGCCAGTGCCAGTGCCGGTGCCGGTGCCGATGCGGGGGGCAGTGCTCCTGCGGGTGCGGGTGCGGATGCCGGTGCTGCGGTGCCGCCCCGTCGCGCGCGGAGCGCGAGTCAGGGTTCCGTGAGTCAGGACTCCACGGGTCAGGGTTCCGCGAGTCAGGACTCCACGGGGCAGGCGCCGGTGGGTCGAGGCTCCGCCGATGAACAGACCTCGGGTCCGGACGCCGACCGGCCGACCGCTCCGGCAGCGCCTGCCGGACCCCGTCGCGCACGCAGCGCCGGCCAGGGATCGGCCTCCCAGCGGGCCGAGCGAACGGGGGAGACCCCGGAGGCGACGCCCGCGAGTGCCGACGGGCCGACGACCCCCGCGCCACCGTCGAGTCCCACCGCGCCGAGCGGCTCGGACGCCCCGTGGCACCACGCCCGCCCCGCCTTCGACGAGCCGGAACCAGAACCGCAGCCGCAATCGCAGCCGCACCCACGACCACCGGCGGAGCCGCCGTCCGAGGGCACGCCCGAGGAAGCGCCGAAGAGTCCGACCGGGCCTACGGAGCCGACCGGGACCGAGCCGCCGGAGCCCACGGAGGGCGCGCCTGAGGACACCGCGAAGCGCACGGCCGAGAGCGCACCCGAGTCCGAACCGAAGCACTCGGCCGAACGCCAGGCCGACGAACGCCGGCCCGACCCCGACGACCCCTCTGGAGGCACGCCGTGAACGACGCCCTCGACGTCGCCCTGCGGCTCGTCGTCGTCTTCGTCGTCTTCCTGACGTTCCCCCTGATCGTCGGTCAGACCGAGCACAAGGTGATGGCCCACATGCAGGGCCGCCTCGGCCCGATGTACGCGGGCGGTTTCCACGGCTGGGCCCAGCTCGTCGCCGACGGCGTGAAGTTCGCGCAGAAGGAGGACATCGTCCCGGCGGGCGCGGACCGCCGGATCTTCCAGCTCGCCCCGGCCGTGGCCCTCCTCCCGTACCTCCTCGTCCTGCTCGCCATCCCCATCGGTCCGGGTGAGGGCGCCGTCGGCGAGGTCGTCGACGCGGGCATCTTCTTCGTCCTCGCCGTGATGGGCGTGGGCGTCCTCGGCTCGCTCATGGCGGGCTGGGCCTCGGCCAACAAGTTCTCCCTCCTCGGCGGCCTGCGCACCGCCGCCCAACTGCTCGCGTACGAGCTCCCGATGCTGCTGACCGCCGCCTCCGTCGCGATGGCGGCCGGCACGGTCTCCCTCCCCGGCATCGTCGACGCGTTCCAGTGGTGGTGGCTGCCGTGGCAGATCGTCGGCGCGATCGTCTTCTTCGTGGCGGGCCTCGCCGAACTCCAGCGTCCCCCCTTCGACATGCCGGTCGCCGACTCGGAGATCATCTTCGGCGCCTACACCGAGTACACGGGCCTGCGCTTCGCGCTCTTCCTCCTCGCCGAATACGCCGGGATCGTCGTCCTGTGCGGTCTGACCACCGTCCTGTTCCTGGGCGGCTGGCACGGCCCCTGGGGCGCGGACGGCCTCGGCTGGGTCTGGACCCTGCTGAAGACCGCGATCCTCGCCTTCGTCGTGATCTGGCTCCGCGTCACCTATCCCCGCCTGCGCGAGGACCAGCTCCAGAGACTCTCCTGGACCCTCCTCGTCCCCCTCTCCCTCGCCCAGATCGCCCTCACCGGCATCGTCAAGGTGGTGATCTCGTAACCATGGCCCCCGTTCCCGGCTCAGGCCTGGCCAAGGGTCTGGCCGTCACCCTCCGCACGATGACGAAGAAGACCGTCACCGCGCAGTACCCGGACGTCCAGCCCGAACTGCCGCCCCGCTCCCGCGGTGTCATCGGACTCTTCGAGGAGAACTGCACGGTCTGCATGCTGTGCGCCCGCGAGTGCCCGGACTGGTGCATCTACATCGACTCCCACAAGGAGACGGTCCCGCCCGCCGCCCCCGGTGGACGCGAACGCAGCCGCAACGTCCTCGACCGCTTCGCCATCGACTTCTCCCTGTGCATGTACTGCGGTATCTGCATCGAGGTCTGTCCTTTCGACGCGCTGTTCTGGTCACCGGAGTTCGAGTACGCGGAGACCGACATCCACGAACTCACCCACGAGCGCGACAAGCTGCGCGAGTGGATGTGGACGGTTCCGGCCCCGCCCGCCCTCGACCCCGGAGCCGAGGAGCCGAAGGAACTGGCCGCCGCCCGCAAGACCGCCGACAAGCTCGCGGCCGAGGCCGAGAAACTCGCCGCCCAGGCAGCCGAGGCGGCTGAGGCGGCCGAGGCCGAGAAGCTCGCAGCCGAAGCGACCGAAGCGACCGAAGCGACCGAAGCGACCGAAGCGACGGCTCCGGCCACGGACCCGTCCAAGCCCGCCGAACCACAGGACGGTGACGCGTGAGCCTCGCAGCCGCCACCGCAGCCACCACCCTCGCGACACACGCCACGACCACCGCCGCCGGGAGCCACGGCTTCCTCTCCCCGACCGGCGTCGAGATCACGTTCCTCCTCGTCGGCCTGGTCACCTTCGGCGCCGCGATCGTCACCGTCACCACCAAGCAACTGGTGCACGCCGCCCTGTGGCTGGTGGTGGCGCTCGGCGGCATCGCCGTCGAATACCTCCTGCTCACGGCCGAGTTCATCGCCTGGGTACAGGTCCTCATCTACGTCGGTTCCGTCGTCGTCCTCCTGCTGTTCGGACTGATGCTCACCAGGGCTCCCATCGGCCGCTCCCCGGACGCCGACTCCGGGAACCGCTGGGCCGCCCTGACCGTGGCCGTCGCCGCGGCCGCCGCCCTGGTCTGGGTCGTCGCCGACGCCTTCCGCACCACCTGGGTCGACCTGGCCGGTCCCGCCGCCGGCTCCACCGAGGTGACCGGAGCCAGCCTCTTCCAGAACTGGGTGCTCCCCTTCGAAGCGCTGTCCGTCCTCCTCCTCGCCGCCCTGGTGGGGGCGATCGTCCTCTCCCGCAAGGCGAAGTCCTCGGAGAAGGAAGAGGCCCGCTGATGCACCTCGTCTATCCCGCCGTGCTCGCCGCCCTCCTCTTCTGCACGGGCCTGTACGGAGTCCTCGCCCGCCGCAACGCGATCCTGGTCCTGATGTCCGTCGAGCTGATGCTCAACGCCGTCAACCTCAACCTCGTCGCCTTCGACGTCTGGCTCTCCAAGGCCGCCCGCGACACGCTCCACTCCGGGCAGGCCCTGACCCTGTTCACCATCGCCATCGCCGCCGCCGAGATCGGCATCGGCCTGGCGATCGTCCTCGCCGTCCACCGCAACGGCGGCACCGCGGACATCGACCGACTCCGCGACACCGCCGAGGGCCCCGAGACGGGCGGCCCCGACGACGACCCCGACAGCCACGCCCCGGACAGTGACGGCCCCGACGACGGTGGCCCCGAAGAGGCCCCCGTCCCGGCAGACGAGAAGGCCGAGGCCGCCGCGTGACCACGACCACCCTCGCCGTCCTCGTCCCCCTCCTGCCGTTCCTCGGCGCCGTGACCGGACTCCTCCTCGGCCGCACGGCCCCCGGTTTCGTCCGCCCCCTCGCCGTACTCCCGCCCCTCGCCTCGCTCGTCATCGCCGTCCTCGTCGCTGTGCGCCAGGGCGGGGACCAGGTCGTCAGCGCCGCCACGGAGCTGACACCCACCGGCTCGGTCCCGATCGAGCTCGCCCTGTACATCGACGGCTTCGCCGCCCTCGTCGCCGTACTCGTCGGCGTCGTCGCCACCTGTGTGCAGATCTACTCGACGGGCTACCTGCGCGACGACCCCCGCTACCCCTCCTACGCGGCTCTCGTCTCCCTCTTCACCTCCGCGATGCTCCTCGTCGTGTACTCGGGCGACCTGATCGTGCTGCTGGTCGGCTGGGAGGTCATGGGCATCTGCTCGTACTTCCTGGTCGGCCACTACTGGGAGACCCCCGAGGCCCGCGCCGCCTCCCTCAAGGCCTTCCTGGTCACCAAACTCGGCGACGTCCCCTTCCTCATCGGCCTGTTCGCCCTGGCCACCGATGCCGGGTCCTTCCGCATCAGCACGGTCCTCGGCACCGTCGCCGGCGGCGGACTGCACCACCCGACGCTGATCGCCCTGCTGCTCCTCGCCGGTGTCGCCGGCAAGTCCGCGCAGTTCCCGCTGCACACCTGGCTGCCGGACGCCATGGCGGGCCCGACACCCGTCTCCGCGCTGATCCACGCCGCGACGATGGTCGCCGCCGGTGTGTACTTCATCGCCCGGCTCCTCCCCGTCTTCCAGGCCTCGTCGGCCGCGATGACCGTCCTCGCCGTCATGGCCGCCGTCACGATGACCGGCTCCGCACTCGCCGCACTCGCGCAGGACGACATCAAGCGCGTCCTCGCGTACTCCACGATCGGCCAGCTCGGCTACATGACCGGCGCCCTCGCCGTCGGCGACCGCGGTGCCGCCGTCTTCCACCTCCTCGCGCACGGCGCCTTCAAGGCGCTGCTGTTCCTCGCCGCCGGCGTGATCATCCACGCCTCCGGCACCAACTCACTCGCCGTCATGTCCCGGATGAAGGACCTGCGCGCCCGCGTCCCCGACGCCTACTGGACGATGACGGTGGCGCTGCTCGCACTCGCCGCCATCCCGCCGTTCAGCGGCTTCTTCTCCAAGGAAGCCGTCCTGGGCGCCGCCGAACACGTCGCCACCGGCCACACCGAACACGCCCCAGGCGCCGCGGGCTGGATCGTCCTCGTCGCCGGCCTGGTCACCGCCGTGCTCACCGCGGCGTACGCCACCCGGCTGTGGCTGCTGGCCTTCCGCGGCCGGGGCGCCGAGGCCCCCGACCACGGCAGGCAGCCCGTCACCATGACCGCCGTGCTGTGGGTGCTCGCCGTCCCGTCGCTCGCCTTCGGGCTGCTGTACGGACAGCTGCCCGACTGGTTCGACGGCCGCGACCTGACACCGGTACTCACCACCTCCGTCCTCGGCACGGGGCTCGCCCTGGTCGGCGGACTCGTCACCTACGGCGCCTGGCGGCAGACCACCGTGCTCGCGGCCCGCGTCCCGCTGGGCGCCGTCGCCGCCCACCCCGAGGGCGACGCCGGACAGGTCGAGGCCGAGGCGATCGCCAGTCACGCGCCCGCCTTCGGAGACGTGGCCTACGCACCCGACCCCGCGGACCCGGGCCGCCTGCTGCTCGGCCCGCTGCACCGGCACGCGGCCGTCGGCTTCCACCTCGACGCCGTGTACACCGTGCTGTTCGTCCGCCCGGTCCAGGCCGGAGCCTCACTCGTCCGGTTCCTCGACCGCGAGGTCGTCGACACCTACGTCCGCGCCGCGGGCGCCCTACCCCGCTGGCTGGGCGCCGCCGTACGGCGCGCACAGACCGGCAATGTGCAGACCTATGTGAGCGCGCTGCTCGCCGGCACCGTCGTCCTGGTGGTCGCCGCCCTCCTCGTCGCCACAGGAGCGTGAGCTGGCGTGATCGATATCAGTGAATCCGTGATGCAGATCCTTCTGGCGTTCATCGTCGTCGGCCCGCTCCTCGGCGCCGCCACCGCCCTGCTGCCGGCCCCGCCCGGGCTGAAGGGGAAGTCGCCCGAGCAGGCCGTGCTGCGGCACGGCGTGATCGTCACCGGCGCGGTGCTCATCGCGGCGGTCGTCCTCGCGCTCGGCTTCGACCACGACCACCCGTCGAAGATGCAGGCCACGACGGACATCAGCTGGATCCCCGCACTCGACGTGCGGATCCACCTCGGCACCGACGGCATTTCCCTCCCCCTTCTCGTCCTGACCGCGCTGCTGACCTTCCTCTGCGCGCTCTACAGCTACTTCAAGATGCCCGCGGGCCCGACCCCGAAGGCCTTCGTCGCACTCGTCCTCGTGCTCGAGTCCGGCACCCTCGCGACCTTCGCCGTCCTCGATCTGCTGCTGTTCTTCCTCGCGTTCGAGATGGTGCTCATCCCGATGTACTTCCTCATCGCCCGCTGGGGCGGTGCACAGCGCCAGGCGGCCGCCTGGAAGTTCATCCTCTTCACCCTGCTCGGGTCGGTCGTCATGCTGCTGGGCCTGCTCCTGATCGGAATCAAGGCGGGCACGTTCGACATGGTGGCACTCGCCACTGACAACGGCCGCTCGCTGACCACATCCGTGCAGGTCATCGCCGTTCTGGCGATCGGTGTCGGGCTTGCGGTCAAGACGCCGATGTGGCCGCTGCACAGCTGGCTGCCGGACGCCCACACCGCCGCGCCCACCGTCGGCTCGGTACTGCTGGCCGGTGTGCTGCTGAAGATGGGAACGTACGGTTTCGTCCGGATCCTGCTGCCGATCGCACCGGACGGCCTGCACACCTTCGCCCCCTACCTCGCCGCCTTCGCCGTGGTCGGGATCATCTACGGATCCCTGGCCTGTCTGGCCCTGGTCAAACAGGGTGCGAAGGGCGATCTCAAGCGGCTCATCGCCTACTCGTCCGTCGGCCACATGGGCTTCGTCCTGCTCGGCATCTCCACCATGACCCCGACCGGCGTGAACGGCGCGCTGTTCGCCAACATCGCCCACGGCCTCATCACCGGCCTGCTCTTCTTCCTCGTCGGGGCGCTGAAGGACCGCACGGGCACGACCGACCTCGACACCCTCGCCGAGGAGACGGGAGCCGCGCTGTACGGCAAGGCCCCGCGTCTGGGCGGGCTGCTCGCCTTCGGCGCCGTCGCCTCGCTCGGACTGCCGGGCCTCGCCGGGTTCTGGGGCGAGATGCTGGCGCTGTTCGGCGCGTTCAAACCCGCCGACGACCTCAGCCGCCCGGCGTTCCTGACCTTCATGGCCATCGCCGCCTTCGGCACCCTCCTCACCGCCGCGTACATGCTCCTCGTCGTACGCAGGGTGTGCATGGGCGCGACCCCGCGGCCCGAGGCCCCGAAGCTCGCCGACGTCCACAGCTACGAGTTCGCGGCCTGGACACCGCTCGTCGTCCTCACCGTCGTCGCCGGCCTGTGGCCGAAGGCCCTCCTCGGGCTGACCGACCCGGCCGTACAGCAGCTCCTCGCAGGAGGCACCCGATGAGCTCCATGGTCCAGTCCGTCGACTGGCTCGCGATCGCGCCACCCACCATCACCGCGGTCGTCGGACTCGTCGTGCTCGTCGCCGACCTCTTCGTGGGGGACGGCAGGAAGGCGCTCCTCGGCTGGGTCTCGGTCGCCGGACTCGCCGCCTCCGCGGTCATGCTGCTGCCCCTCCTGGACGGCGACCGCGCCACCTTCTGCCTGACGGGCGACACCGGCCCCTGCAGCTACACGGCGGACCGCTTCACGCTCGTCATCCAGTTCCTCGTCCTCGGCGGAGCGCTCCTCGCCGCCCTGCTGTCGGTCACCGCCCTCAAGGACGCCAACAAGGGCCTGCCCGAAGGGGAGTACTGGTTCCTGCTGCTCTCCTCGGCCGCGGGCGCCGCCCTGCTGCCGGCCTCGCGCGACCTGGCGACCCTCATCGTCGCCCTGGAAGTCGCCTCCCTGCCCGCCTTCGCACTCGTCGGCATCAAGCACGGCGACAAGAAGTCCTCCGAAGCGGCCCTGAAGTTCTTCCTGTCCTCGGTAACCGCCACCGCCGTGAGCCTCATGGGCGTCAGCTTCGTCTACGCCACGACCGGCACCCTCTACCTCACCCGGATCGCGGACAGGATCCAGCACGTCGACGGACAGTTCCACACACTCGCCCAGGCCGGCGTCGTCCTCACCCTCGTCGGCTTCGCCTTCAAGACGGCCGCCGTGCCCTTCCACTTCTGGGTGCCCGACACCTACGTCGGGGCGCCCCTGCCGATCGCCGCCTACCTGTCGGTCGTCGGCAAGGCGGTCGGCTTCTCCGGGCTGATCCTCGTCACCGTCGTCGCGTTCCCCTCCTACGCGGACGTCTGGGGCCCGGCGCTCGCCGCGCTGGCCGCTCTCACCATGACCGTCGGCAACGTCGGCGCCCTGCGGCAGCAGGCCACGCGCGCGCACAGCGCGGTACGGCTGCTCGCCTGGTCCTCCGTCGGCCAGGCCGGCTACCTCCTGGTGCCGATCGCGTCCGCCGCCTACTCCAAGGACGCCGAAAAGGCCATCGGATCCACCGTCGCGTACGCCCTGATGTACGCGGCCGTGAACCTCGGCGCCTTCGCGGTGGCCGCCCTCGTCGCCCGCACAAGCCCCCTGAACCGCATCAGCGACTACCGAGGCCTGTACGCGAGGAGCCCCCTCTCCGCCCTCCTCCTCGGCTTCTTCCTGCTCTGCCTGGCAGGACTGCCGCCGGGCGTCATCGGGCTCTTCGCGAAGGTCACCGTCTTCTCGGCGGCCGTCGACGCGGGACTCGGCTGGCTCGCCGTGCTGATGGCCGTCAACGTCGTGATCGCGCTCTTCTACTACCTCCAGTGGACGACGCTGCTCTTCCGCTCCCCCGAGGGCGCGGTCGAGAGGCGCCCGGTACCCGCCCCGCTGACCGCGGCGATCGCCCTGACGGCGGTCCTGGGCATCGCCCTGTCCGGCGCGCCCCAGCTGGTCCTGCGCTTCTCGGCGACCGGCCTGTTCTGACGCCCCCGGGACACCCGCGTGCGCCGTTCCCGGGTCACCCGCACACGGCATCCGCGGGCCACCCGCGCGTGGGACGACGTCTACGCTCACCCGGACGGCCGACACGCCCCGCCGTGCGCACAAGGGAACTAGTGCTCCCCGCCTGGCGTTGACCAGTACGGGAGGGTCCACTGAAGAGTGGAAGCAGAGCATCAGCAAGCAAAGGGTTCCCCTGCCGCACCACTTGGAGGGCGTACCGTGCACCGCCGGCACAACGGGCTCAGGACAGCCGTACTCCTCGGGGGACTGTCCGCACTCATCATCGTCATCGGCAGCTTCTTCGGGCGTACCGGCCTCGTCGTCGGGCTGGTCATCGCGATCGGGACGAACGCGTACGCGTACTGGAACAGCGACAAACTGGCTCTACGCGCGATGCGCGCCCGCCCGGTGAGCGAGTTCGAGGCCCCGGCGCTGTACCGCATGGTCCGCGAGCTCTCGACCCAGGCCCGCCAGCCCATGCCGCGCCTGTACATCTCACCGACGGAGGCACCGAACGCGTTCGCGACGGGCCGCAATCCAC
This sequence comes from Streptomyces sp. NPDC059668, assembly GCF_042734135.1. NCBI lineage: Bacteria > Bacillati > Actinomycetota > Actinomycetes > Kitasatosporales > Streptomycetaceae > Streptomyces > Streptomyces sp. NPDC059668. The sequence goes on from NZ_JBHWEL010000024.1 coordinate 67,351, forward strand.
GCAACGCGGCGGTGTGCTGCACCGAAGGAATCCTGCGCATCCTGGACGAGCGCGAGCTGCGCGGTGTCATCGGCCACGAACTCAGCCATGTCTACAACCGCGACATCCTGATCTCGTCGGTCGCGGGCGCCCTCGCCTCCGTGATCATGTTCCTGGTCCACTTCGCCTGGCTGATCCCGGTCGGACGCTCGAACGACGACGAGGGCCCCGGCATCTTCGGCATGCTGCTGATCATGATCCTTGGCCCGCTCGCCGCGTCCCTCATCCAGCTCGCCATCAGCCGCTCCAGGGAGTACGAGGCGGACGCCTCGGGCGCCCAGCTCACCGGCGACCCCCTCGCTCTCGCCAGCGCCCTGCGCAAGCTCGACGCCGGCACGAAGCAGCTGCCCCTGCCGCCGGAACCGCGCATCGAGACCGCGAGCCACATGATGATCGCGAACCCCTTCCGTCCGGGACAGGGAATGTCGAAGATGTTCTCCACGCACCCGCCCATGGCGGAGCGCATCTCCCGGCTCGAGCAGATGGCAGGTCGCCAGCGATGAAGACAATTCTGAACGTCATTTGGCTCGTCCTGAGCGGCTTCTGGCTGTTCCTCGCGTACCTCGCCGCGGGCGTGCTCCTGTGCATCACGATCATCGGCATCCCCTTCGGCATCGCCGCCTTCCGTATCGGCGTCTATGCCCTGTGGCCCTTCGGCTATACGACGGTGGAGCGTCAGGACGCCGGCGCGCCCTCCTGCATCGGCAACGTCCTGTGGCTGGTCCTCGCCGGCTGGTGGCTCGCCCTCGCCCACATCGTCACCGGCGTCCTGCTGTGCGTGACGATCATCGGCATCCCCTTCGGCATCGCCAACTTCAAGCTCATCCCGGTCTCGCTGCTCCCGCTGGGACGCGAAATCGTGCGTACGGACCAGCCGTTCGCGGCGCGTTAGGCCCCTCCCTTCGCGCGGCGACGAGCGCGTCCTCGCCCGCCTCGCCCGAAGGCTGTCCGCTCCCGCCCGAGGGTTTTCCACAGGCTGCCCGAATGTCGGTGGCGCGCTGCATCATGAACCCATGACCGAAATCGAGCAGTTGCTGGCAAGGGTCGGCACGGAGGCCCGCAACACCCGCCCATGGGGCTGGCCTTCGCTCCCCGAACCCGTGGACGCGGCGTCGCTCGTCCGCGCCGAGGCCGCCCTGGGCTTCGCGCTGCCGCCCCTGCTCACCGCGCTCTACCTGCGGATAGGGGACGGCGGATTCGGTCCGGAGTACGGCCTGCTGCCGCTGCTCGACGGCTCGCCGTCCGGTGAGCCGGCCGCCGTTCCGCAGTATCTCGCGCACCGCGAGAGCGGCCGCAAGGACCCGGACTGGCCGTGGCCGGAGGGCGTCCTGCCGATATCCCACTGGGGCTGCGGGATGTACGCGTGCGTGGACTGCCACAGCCCCGGAGCCACGGTCCTGCTCTTCGAGCCGAACGCCCACGAGGCCGACCACGCCTGGTACGTGGACGCGCCCGACCTCGAGGCCTGGCTGCGCGTCTGGCTGGCGGGCACCGGCTGGTACGAGGAGTCCAACGGCGACGCGGACCTGACCCCTTGGCCCGACTTCCGCACCCGCACCACGGCGACACCGGCCTCGTAACCGACCGCCTTGCCACGGGCCGGCCCGCGCCGTGTCCCCAGCCCGACCCCTTCTCCGCCCCCGAGCCACCGCGACGACAACCAACAGCCGACGCCCGGCGACGAGCGAGCTACCTGCAACCACTTGCTGTCGCCTGTCGCCTGTCGCCTGACGCCCGGCCGACACTCGCGACTACCGCGAAGCCGCCCTCTTCCGCACGCCGTACGCGGTCGCGCCGACCCCCAGCACAGCCGCGCCCACGATCACGGAAACCCAGGGCAGGGCGAACGCGAGCGTCACGCATCCGACGAATCCCACGACCGGCACGAACCGCGCCGCCGGAGTCGGCCTCAGTGTCCAGGCGGACGCGTTGGCCACCGCGTAGTAGGCCAGCACACCGAAGGAGGAGAACCCGATCGCGCCCCGGACGTCCACCGTCGCGGCCACCACGGCCACCACGGCGCCCACGGCCAGCTCCGCCCGGTGCGGCACCTGGAAGCGGGGATGTACGGCGGCCAGGGCGCCCGGCAGATGACGGTCGCGGGCCATGGCCAGCGTCGTCCGTGACACACCCAGGATCAGGGCGAGGAGGGAACCCAGCGCCGCCACCGCCGCGCCCACCCGCACCACCGGCACGAGACCCGGCACCCCGGCCGCCCGTACCGCGTCCGCGAGTGGCGCCGGAGCCTGCCCGAGCCCACTCGGACCCAGCACGGAAAGGACCGACACCGCGACCGCCGCGTACACCACCAGCGTGATGCCCAGTGCCGTGGGGATCGCGCGCGGAATGGTGCGCGCGGGCTCCCGTACCTCCTCCCCGAGCGTGGCGATCCGCGCATACCCGGCGAAGGCGAAGAACAGCAGCCCCGCCGCCTGGAGCACGCCCCCCACGCCGCCGGAGACCCCGACCTGGAGCCGCCCGGCGTCGGAGGCGTCCGAGCCGAGACACACGACCACCACGGAAGCGAGGACCGCGAGGACCACCGCCACGATCGCCCGCGTCAGCCAGGCGGACTTCTGCACGCCGCCGTAGTTCACCGCGGTGAGGGCCACCACGGCCGCGACCGCCACCGCGTGCGCCTGCTCCGGCCAGACGTACGTGCCCACGGTGAGCGCCATCGCCGCACAGGAGGCCGTCTTCCCGACCACGAACGACCAGCCCGCCAGATACCCCCAGAAGGCCCCGAGCCGCTCACGCCCGTACACGTAGGTGCCGCCCGAGGCGGGATACAGGGCGGCCAACCGCGCGGAGGACATCGCGTTGCAGTACGCGACCACGGCGGCGACCGCGAGCCCGAGCAGCAGCCCCGAACCGGCCGCCCGTGCCGCGGGGCCGAGCGCCGCGAAGATCCCCGCGCCGACCATCGCACCGAGACCGATGACCACGGCGTCCGTCACACCCAGCGTGCGCCGCAGAGAAGAACCGGACTGTGTCATGTGCCGCACCCTATTGATCGTTGCAACCACCCGGCGCCGGCCAGGCGTCCTTCCCGGCAACGCGCCACGAACACCGGTATCCACCACCGACTGCTCGAACCGGCAGGCATGGACGCGGCCGGGCCGGAGCAGGAGGACAGCACAGGCACAGCGCGGAGAGGCAGGTTCAGGGCATGAACATCATCAGCTGGATCATTCTGGGACTGTTGGCCGGAGCCATCGCCAAATTCCTGCTGCCGGGTCGTGACCCGGGCGGTTTCATCGGCACGACCCTCATCGGGGTCACGGGGGCCTTCCTGGGCGGCTGGATATCCGCGCGCTGGCTGGACCACCCGGTCAGCAAGCACTTCTACGACGGTGCCACGTGGGCGGCGGCGATCGGCGGCTCGCTCGTCCTGCTGATCCTCTACCGCATCCTGTTCGGCGACTCGCGCCGCTGACCGCGCGTCCCTGAGGCGGCAGCCGGCAGACGAGAAGGGTGGGCGCCCCCGGCACCCACCCTTCCTCGTACACACGGTCGTTCGCGCCGTACGCGCAACGGGCCGACGACTACCGGTAGTTCACGAACTGAAGCGCGAAGTCGAAGTCCTTGCCCTTGAGCAGGGCCTGCACGGCCTGCAGGTCGTCACGGCTCTTCGAGCTGACACGCAGCTCTTCGCCCTGCACCTGGGCCTTCACGCCCTTGGGGCCCTCATCGCGAATGATCTTCGCCACCTTCTTCGCGTTCTCCTGGGAGATGCCCTCCTCGATGGACGCGAAGATCTTGTACTCCTTGCCGGAGAGCTGCGGCTCCCCCGCGTCCAGCGACTTCAGCGAGATACCGCGCTTGATCAGCTTGGTCTCGAACACGTCGAGGATGGCCTTCACCCGCTCCTCGGAGTTGGCCTCCATGAGGATCTTCTCGCCGGACCAGGAGATGGCGGCACCGACGTTCTTGAAGTCGTAGCGCTGCGAGATCTCCTTGGCGGCCTGGTTGAGGGCGTTGTCGACCTCCTGCCGCTCGACCTTCGAGACGATGTCGAAACTGGAGTCGGCCATGTCCTGTGGCTCCTTGTATCGGGGTGCGTAGGGGCGGCCGTCGAGCCCGGCGTAGGCCCCCGGCCGCATCCGCATAAGCCTAGTCACCCGCTCCCCTTCGAGCGCAGATCAATCGGGTGGCGGAGCACCCCTGGGCATCAGGTATCGTTTACGTCGTTGCCAGAGAGCACCGCCGAAAAGCGGTCTCAGGGCAGCAACCCCGGCGGTGTGCCCGAGCGGCCAAAGGGAGCAGACTGTAAATCTGCCGGCTCAGCCTTCCCAGGTTCGAATCCTGGCGCCGCCACATGAAGGTAAACCCCCTCTGATCTGCGTTGACGCAGGTCGGAGGGGGTTTCTTCGTGTGGGGCCCCTGTGGTCGCGGCGGCTGCCGTCCGTACGGTGGTTGGCGCGGGCGTACGCCCAGGGGCAGGGCACGGCGGTGACGGGCGAGGTCTATGGGGAGGGCGCGCCGGGTGTCGTAAGGGCACACTGATCTCATGTCATCGCGTCGCAGGAACTGCCCCGAGTGCCGCCGGGAGATCGCCGTCGTCGCGGGACGGTTCGCCCGGCACGATCCTCCGGGAGCGCGAGGCAGCGGGGAACTGGTCTCGTGCCCAGGGTCGCGCAGGCAGGCGCAGTTGGGGGCCGCGCAGCCGGCGCTGGACGGGTACGCCGTCCCCGAGTTTCCCGGTCAGCTCCCGCTGTTCTGAACGGTTCAGGCCCCGCTCGGCCGACACGCCGACACGCCGACACCCCGACACCCCGACACCTTGACACTCTGATGGCGACCCCTGGCGGCCCTCGGACTCCCGTCTCAGCTCCGAACAGCCCGACTCTGTGCAGCCCACTCCCGCGCAGCCCCGTCGCCCGTCCCGGTTCCGCCTGCCGGACCCCCGTTTCCGGTCAGGTCGCCGCTGTGGTCAGCAGTCAGTTGCCCGCCACCGACTTGACCGCCACCGAGACGGGGGTCGAACCGCTGATCAGTTCCAAAGTGAGCCCGGCCGTCGCCGAGGTGTCCACCAGCTCCGCGAGGACGGCCGCGACGTCGTCGCGCGGGACCGTGCCGCGGCCCGTCGAGGCCTCCAGGCGTACGAGGCCGGTCCCGGCGTCGTCGATCAGGCCGCCGGGGCGCAGGATCGTCCAGTCCAGGGCCGTACGGCCGCGTACGTACTCGTCGGCCTCGCCCTTGGCGCGCAGGTACGCGTCGAACACGTCGTCGCCCTGATGGGACGGGTCCGCGCGCATGGCGGACACGACCACGTGGCGCCGCACCCCCGCCCGCTCCGCCGCGTCCGCGAACAGGACCGCGGCGGCCCGGTCCACGGTGTCCTTGCGGGCCGTGCCGCTGCCCGGGCCCGCGCCCGCCGCGAAGACGGCCGCGTCCGCACCCTGCAGATGGGCGGCGACCTCGTCCACCGAGGCCGACTCCAGATCGCACAGAACCGGCTCGGCACCGGCCGCCCGCAGATCGTCGCCCTGCTCCGCGCGGCGGATGATCCCCGCGACCTCGTCACCGCGCGCGGCGAGCAGGCGCTCCAGCCGCAGCGCGATCTGACCATGACCTCCAGCGATGACAATGCGCATGTTTCCGACCGTACGCCCGGACGCACGCGTTCGCCGCATGACCTGTGGACAACTCGCGGGCCACGAGAGTGATCCTGAACGAACGGGTGATCGGACACAGGACCGGGGGAGCAGGAAACTGAGGGAGGGGGGAGAGGGAGAGGGGAGGCTGCGGACCTTTTCCGTCTCTCGTCTCTCCTGGACCCTCGACCCTGAAGCCCCGGCCCTGAAGCCCCGGCCCTGAAGCCCCGGCCCTGAAGCCCCGACCTTGGACCCTCGCCCCTCGACCCTCGCCCCTCGACCCTCTCCCCTCAACGCACGGCGAGCGGACCGCTTCTGAGGGTCGGGAAGGCAGGGAGCGTCAGGCCGGATCTCCGCCGCCCTGCCGCGGCAGCTCCAGCGCCGCCGCGGAGTCGCAGTACTCACGTACGGCGCTGGTCCGCGCCACCACGCGCCCCCAGTGCACCACGATCCGGCTGTACGCGAGCGACAGTGCACCCGCGAGCCCGTCCCCGCGCACCGCGAGCAACTCGGCCGGGAATCCCGCCTCCACGCGCACCTCGGGCAGCCCGAGCGCGTACCGCGCCCCGGAACTCACGGCGTCGTACGCGTCCTCGGGGCGCAGTCCGTACCGCGAGGCCAGCAGGTACGCGGCGTCCAAGGGGTCCCCGCGGCCCACCGGGTTCGCCACGTCCCGCAGCGCGCCGCCGCCCGCCACGACCCGTACTCCGGCAGCCCGTAACAGCCGTACCGGGGCCGTCCCGCGGCGTTCCGTGCCTCCGCAGCCGCCCTGTGGCAGGCACACCACGGTGACGCCCGCGGCGGCGAGTTGGTCGGCCGCCAGGGCCGCCGCCTCCGCGTGCAGCCGGCCGAGCCCGGCGCACGGGCTCAAGGTCACCCCGGACCGCAGTCCGCCCGCCATCGCCGCGAGCCGTCCGAGCCGGGCGGGGTCGGTGGCGTCCGTGTGCAGGTCGACCGGGCAGCCGTGCTCGGAGGCGAGTTCCAGGACCGCCTCCACGTACCCCGTCGGATCGGGGTCGGTGTCCGGGCAGCCGCCCACCACCGAGGCGCCCATCTTCACGGCGTCCCGCAGCATCGCGAGCCCGTCGGCCCCGGCGATCCCGCTGAGCACACGCGGCATCGCCACCACCGACAGCTCGGTGAGCCCTCGCAGCGCCCGCCGTGCCTGGAGCACCGCGTCCAGTGCGCCGAGCCCCTGTACGTCGCCGACACGCACGTGCGAGCGCAGGGCCGTCGCCCCGTGCGCGAGCTGAAGCAACGCGGCCTCGGTGGCCCGGCGCTGGACCTCGTGCGGGTCGTACGAGACGGGGCCGTCGCCCTCGGCCGTGAGGGCCGTGTCGCCGTGTGCGTGGGGCTCGGCCGGGGCCGGCAGGAGCAGGTAGCCGCCGAGGTCCACCTTCGGGGTCCGCGCTCCGGAGGGCTCTGTCGCCAGACTGCCCGCCGTACCGACCGCCTCGATGCGTCCGCCGCCGAGCCGTACGTCCACGGTCCGGCCGTCGGTGAGCCGCGCTCCGCACAGCAACAGGGTGGCGGTGTCGGTCCGCCCGCAAGGGGAGGACGACGAGTGGGGCGGCTGCGACTGACTGTCGGGCATCGCGCTCCTGGGGCTCGGGGGCGACTGCGGGAGTCGGTTGCGGAGAGTGCTGTCGCGGACGAAGGGGTGACGGAGAGCAGGCGGTCAAGATCACGTGGCGTGGGTCGAGCCTAGGGTGGCGAGCCGTCCTCGTCGGGGAGGAGCGCAATAGTCGTACCGGTGTGGTCCGCCCCTCGGGAGGGCCCCGGACCTGCGGATGCGTCCGCGATCCAGGGGCGCGGGCGTCGTGCGCCACGGCTGTGACGGATCGTCCGGGAGGGGCGTGAGGAACGGGTGGGAGGCGGCGCGGTGAGCGGTCGGGAAGCGGCCGGGAACGGGCCGGGGCAGGTGCCGCGAAACGGATTTGGGCGATCGGCGGAGGACCGTGTAATGTCTTCATCGCTCGCCCCAATAGCTCAGTCGGTAGAGCGTCTCCATGGTAAGGAGAAGGTCTACGGTTCGATTCCGTATTGGGGCTCTGGTGTGGGAGGTCCCCGTCGCAAGGCGGGGCCCGATCACATCAAAGCGGTGTAGCTCAGTCGGTAGAGCAAGCGGCTCATAATCGCTGTGTCACCGGTTCAAGTCCGGTCACCGCTACTGACGGTAGCCGATTGTGGGGTCGGTCCTTCGATCGGCTACTCTTCTATGCGTTAAACGTCTTAATGTCCCATCCGTTCGTCAAGGAGCACTCCTGTGGCTGCCACCGACGTCCGCCCGAAGATCACGCTGGCCTGCGTGGAGTGCAAGGAGCGGAACTACATCACCAAGAAGAACCGGCGTAACGACCCGGACCGACTGGAGATGAAGAAGCACTGCCCGCGTTGCAACGCGCACACCGCGCACCGCGAAACGCGATAATTTCAGGCTCGTACACGAGGCCGTCCCCAGTAACGGGGGCGGCCTCGCGTCGTTCACCGGTCGGGTGCCCGGCGTACCGAACGCGGTGCGCCGGCCACCGGCCTCCGGCCAGGACCGAGTGCCGCAGCGGCGGCGCCGGCACCGGCCGGGATCCGCTCCACCGCGGCACCCGCCGCACGGCTGAAGACCAGGAGGTTCCGGGCCCATGGCGCTCGACCAGTCCTTCGTGGGGCGGTCCTACCCGCCCACCGAGCCCTATGAGGTGGGCCGGGAGAAGATCCGCGAATTCGCGGAGGCCGTGGGGGACACCAACCCGGCGTACACGGACCCGGAGGCCGCCAAGGCACTCGGGCACGCCGATGTGATCGCCCCGCCGACCTTCGTGTTCGCCATCACCTTCAAGGCCGCGGCGCAGGTCGTCGAAGACCCCCAACTGGGTCTCGACTACAGCCGTGTGGTGCACGGTGACCAGAAGTTCGCCTACACCCGGCCGGTGCGCGCGGGTGACCGGCTCACGGTCACCTCGACCATCGAGGCGATCAAGTCCATGGCCGGCAACGACATCCTGGACATCCGCGGTGAGGTCCACGACGAGACGGGCGAGCACGTGGTGACGGCCATCACCAAACTCGTGGCGCGGGCGGAGGGCTGATCATGGCGGCGAAGGTTACTTACGGTGATGTCGAGGTCGGTACGGAGCTTCCGGCCCAGACGTTCCCCGTGACACGCGCCACACTCGTGCAGTACGCGGGCGCCTCCGGGGACTTCAACCCGATCCACTGGAACGAGAAGTTCGCGGTCGAGGTCGGTCTCCCCGACGTCATCGCGCACGGCATGTTCACCATGGCCGAGGCGATCCGCGTCGTCACCGACTGGGTCGGCGACCCGGGTGCGGTGGTCGAGTACGGCGTGCGGTTCACCAAGCCCGTCGTCGTGCCGAACGACGACAAGGGGGCGACCGTGGAGGTCAGCGCCAAGGTCGCGGCCAAGCTGGACGACAACACCGTCCGCGTCGACCTCACCGCCATGAGCGCGGGCCAGAAGGTCCTGGGCATGTCGCGAGCGGTCGTACGACTGGCCTGACGGGCCCGACGTGCGGCTGACCCGGCGGTGGGTCGTACGAACGGCCTGACGGTGGGTCGTGCGGTCGGCCTGACAGTGGGTCGTGGGGCCGGCCTGGCGGCGGGGTGTGCGGCCGGTTCGGTTTCGGCGGCGGTTCGTATGTCCAGGCCCCGGCAACCGGCAACCGGCAACCGGCAACCGGCAACCGGCAACCAGCATCCGGTAGCGGTAAGGGGCGTCCGTCCATTGCGGACGCCCCTTACCCTTCCTCACCGGCGCGCCCCACCACGCGTCCCGCAGCCCCCACCTCGCGGCACGCCCCGCGAGCCCCAGGGGACACGTTCCGCCCCATCTCCCGAACCCCCTTGACTTGGTTAGTGATTGAGTACTAACTTTCTCGCATGGTCAGGATGAGCGCAGAGGAGAGGCGCGAAAGCGTCATCCGCGCGGCGATCAGCGAGTTCGCCCGCGGCGGCTACTACGGCACCTCCACCGAGGCGATCGCCAAGCGTGTGGGCGTCTCGCAGCCGTACCTCTTCCGGCTCTTCCCGGGCAAGAAGGCGATCTTCCTCGCTGCGGCCGAACGCTGCCTCGAGGACATCCGCCGCACCTTCGAGGAGGCCTCCGAGGGGCTGGAGGGCGAGGAGGCCCTGCACTCCATGGCGACCGCCTACACGCGGGTCATCGCGGAGCATCCGGAGCGGCTGCTCATGCAGATGCAGACGTACACCGCGGTGGCCGCCGCCGAGGAGGCCGGCGACCGGGAGTTCGGTGAGGCGGTGCGGGGCGGATGGACGCGACTGTGGGACACGGTCCATCTGCCGCTCGGGGCCGACGTGGGCGAGACGACGAACTTCCTGGCATACGGGATGCTCATCAACTGCTTCGTGGCCATGGGGTTTCCGGCCGGCCACCGGGTCTGGGAAGGGATCTATCCGGAGGCGCGGGTGGCCGGACGCGCCGGGGTTTCGGGCGGATAGGCGTTCATCGGGAAGGTGGCGGGAGTCGCCTTTTCATGAGCGCGAAAGTTAGTCATCAATAACTAATCAACTCGAGTGAATCACTCTTGGGGGAGCGATGTCACAGCAGACAGCACGGCGCGGGGGAGCCACCTGGGCCCTCGTCATCACCAGCGTCGCCGGATTCATGGCGGCCCTCGACAATCTCGTCGTCACGACCGCCCTGCCCTCCATCCGCAAGGACCTCGGAGGAGCGCTGGACGACCTGGAATGGACCGTGAGCGCGTACACGCTCACCTTCGCCGTCCTGCTGATGTTCGGCGCGGCCCTGGGTGACCGCTTCGGCCGCCGCCGGCTCTTCCTCGTGGGCCTCTCCGTCTTCACCGGCGCCTCCGCCGCCGCGGCGATGGCCCCCGGCATCGACTCCCTGATCGCCGCCCGTGCGGTCCAGGGCGTCGGCGCGGCCATCATGATGCCGCTGACGCTGACCCTGCTGACGGCGGCCGTTCCGGCCGCACGGCGCGGGATGGCGTACGGGATCTGGGGCGCCGTGAACGGACTCGCGGTCGCGTCCGGGCCGCTCATCGGCGGCAGCCTCACCGAACACGTGTCCTGGCACTGGATCTTCTGGCTGAACGTTCCGCTGGGGCTCGCCCTCCTCCCGCTCGCCCGGCTGCGTCTGGCCGAGTCCCACGGCGCCGGTGCCCGGCTCGACATCCCCGGCACACTGCTCGCCAGCGGCGGCCTCTTCGGCATCGTGTACGGCCTGGTCCGCGGGCCCGCCGACGGCTGGACCAGCCCGGTCGTGCTGACCGGCCTGCTCGCCGGTGCCGCGCTGCTCGCCGCCTTCGTCCTGCACGGCATCCGGGCGAAGAACCCGATGCTGCCGATGCGGCTCTTCCGCTCCCGCGCCTTCGCCGGGATCAACGCCGCGAGCCTGCTGATGTTCCTCGGGATGTTCGGCTCGATCTTCCTGCTCAGCCAGTACATGCAGGGCGTCCTCGGCTACTCGCCCACCGAGGCGGGGCTGCGGATGCTGCCCTGGACCGGTATGCCGATGCTCGTCGCGCCGATCGCCGGCTACCTCTCCGACCGCGTCGGCGGACGCCCCGTGGTCGCCACCGGGCTCTTCCTGCAGGCCGTCGGGCTCGCCTACTACGCCGTGGTGGTCGCCGCCGACGTCTCGTACGCCGAGCAACTGCCCGCACTGATCATCAGCGGCATCGGAATGTCCCTGTACTTCGCCCCCGCGTCCAACCTGGTCATGTCCAGCGTCCGTCCGCAGGAGCAGGGCATCGCCTCCGGCGCCAACAACGCGCTGCGCGAGGTGGGCGGCGCGCTCGGCATCGCGGTGATGTCGTCGATCTTCTCCGCGCAGGGCGGCTACGAGACCGCGACGACGTTCGTGGACGGCCTGCGGCCCGCGCTGGTGGTGGGCTCCGCGATGGTCGCCCTGGCGGGGGTCGCCGTGCTGCTCATCCCGTCGGCGCGGCGTGCGGCGCGGTCGAAGACCGTCGCCGAGGGCCCGGCCCTCGTTCCCGCCCCGGTCCCGGCTCTGGAGACCGCCTCCCACTGAACCTGTCGCCCGCATCCCGTACGACACGAAGCGGCCCCGCCACCACGGCGGGGCCGTTCGCACGCCGCACGCCGCACGCCGCACGCCGCACGCCGCACGCCTCCGCACTCCGTCTGTCGGCGCGGACGGTGGCCCCGCGGCCGCACCGCGCCTACCGCGGGCCGGGAGCCCCGAGCCTTCTCGTAGTCTTGGGCGCGTGCAGGAACTCCACGACGCCCCGCTCGCCCCGTTGACCACCTTCCGGCTCGGGGGGCCCGCGACCCGGCTGATCACCGCCACGACCGACGCCGAGGTGATCGCCGCCGTCCGCGAGGCCGACGACACCGGTACCCCGCTGCTGCTGATCGGCGGCGGATCGAACCTGGTCATCGGCGACAAGGGCTTCGACGGAACCGCCCTGCGCGTCGCGACGCGCGGGTTCGCGCTCGACGGGACGAGGCTGGAGCTGGCCGCGGGCGAGGTGTGGAGCGACGCGGTCGCCCGTACGGTCGAGGCCGGTCTCGCCGGCATCGAGTGCCTCGCAGGCATCCCCGGCTCCGCAGGCGCGACCCCGATCCAGAACGTGGGCGCGTACGGCCAGGAAGTGTCGTCGACCATCACCGAAGTGATCGCGTACGACCGGAAGACGCGCGAGACGGTCACGCTCACGAACGCCGACTGCTCCTTCTCCTACCGCCACAGCCGCTTCAAGGCCGACCCCGAGCGTCACGTCGTGCTGCGCGTCCGTTTCGAGCTGGAGGACGCGGCGGGGCTCTCGGCACCGGTCAAGTACGCCGAGACGGCTCGCGCGCTGGGCGTGGAGGCCGGCGACCGCGTGCCCCTCTCCGCCGCCCGCGAGACCGTCCTGAAGCTGCGCTCCGGCAAAGGAATGGTGCTCGACCCCGAGGACCACGACACCTGGTCCGCCGGGTCGTTCTTCACCAACCCGATCCTCACGGACGAGGAGTTCGCCGCCTTCCACGCGCGCGTGGCGCAGCGGCTCGGCTCCGACGTCGTGCCGCCCGCCTATCCGGCGGGCGAAGGACACACCAAGACCTCCGCGGCCTGGCTGATCGACAAGTCCGGATTCACCAAGGGGTACGGCTCCGGGCCCGCCCGGATCTCCACCAAGCACACGCTGGCCCTCACCAACCGCGGCCGGGCCACCACCGAGGACCTTCTCGCGCTGGCACGGGAGGTCGTCGCCGGCGTCCGTGACGCGTTCGGGATCACCCTGGTCAACGAGCCGGTGACGGTCGGCGTGCGCCTCTAGAGACGGCGTACGCCTCTGGAGACGGCGTGCGTCTCTGGAGACGGCGTCGGGCCGGGCGCCTGTTCAGTAGGCGACACCCACGCCCTGCTTCACCGTGCCCGCGTCGGTGATCATCGCCAGCATCGCGTGCGCCACGTCGGCGCGCGCGATGAAACGGCCCCTGAGCGGGAAGCCCCCGACCGCCGTCCGGTACGAGCCGGTCACCGGCTTGTTCCGCAGCCGCGGCGGGCGCACGACCGTCCAGTCGGTCGCGCTCCGGGCCAGTTCGTCCTCCATGCCCCTCAGATCGGCATAGACGTCCTTCAGGATCGCCGAGATCAGGCTACGCGCCGCACGGTCGGCGAAGGAGGCACCCTCGGCGTCGGGACCGACCGGCCCCGCGCTCACCACCAGCAGCCGCCGCACCCCCTCGGCCCGCATCGCGTCGAGCACCGTACGGGTCAGCCGGGTCGCCACCCCGGCGTCCTTGCGGCTGCGGGCGCCGAGCCCCGAGAGGACCGCGTCCCGGCCCCGGACCGCGGGACGCAGCGCCTCGGGGTCGGTGAGGTCGGCGCGGAGGATCTCCAGGCCCTCGCCCCTGACGGACAGCCGCGCCGGATCCCGTACGACGGCCGTGACCCGGTGGCCGGCGGCCAGTGCCTGCCGGACGATCTCCTGGCCGACCCCGCCGGTGGCACCGAAGACGGTCAGTTCCATGGTCTGTTCCCCTCGGGACGGATTCACGGGTGCTCCCGTCGGACGGACCGGCGCCGGGACCGCCCGGAGTCGTCGAACCGGACCGCCCGCAGTCGTGGGACCGGATCGGCCGGGCCATGAGTACCCGCCGCGCGGCCGCTTCAGGCGCCCGGGGCGGCCAGCCAGTCGTCGATCCCGGCCAGCAGCTTCCCCTTGACGTCCTGGGGCGCCGCCGAGCCCCGTACGGACTGGCGGGCCAGCTCGGCCAGCTCGGCGTCCGTGAAGCCATGGTGGTGGCGGGCCAGTTCGTACTGGGCGGCGAGCCGGGAGCCGAACAGCAGCGGGTCGTCGGCGCCGAGGGCCATCGGGACACCGGCCGCGAAGAGCGTGCGCAGGGGGATGTCCTCCGCCTTCTCGTACACGCCCAGGGCGACGTTCGACGCGGGGCACACCTCGCAGGTGATGCCGCGCTCCGCGAGCCGCTTCAGCAGCCTCGGGTTCTCGGCGGCGCGTACCCCGTGCCCGATCCGGGTGGCGTGCAGGTCGTCCAGGCAGTCGCGGACCGAGGCCGGACCGGCCAGTTCGCCGCCGTGCGGCGCGGACAGCAGTCCGCCCTCGCGGGCGATCGCGAAGGCCCGGTCGAAGTCGCGGGCCATGCCCCGCCGCTCGTCGTTCGACAGCCCGAAGCCGACGACGCCCCGGTCGGCGTAGCGCACCGCGAGCCGGGCCAGCGTGCGGGCGTCCAGCGGGTGCTTCATCCGGTTCGCGGCCACCACGACCCGCATCCCGATGCCGGTCTCGCGCACGGCCGAGTCCACCGCGTCCAGGATGATCTCCAGCGCCGGGATGAGCCCGCCCAGGCGCGGCGCGTACGAGGTCGGGTCGACCTGGATCTCCAGCCACCCGGAGCCGTCCTTGATGTCCTCCTCGGCGGCCTCGCGCACCAGCCGCCGGATGTCGTCGGGCTCTCTGAGACAGGACCGCGCCGCGTCGTACAGCCGCTGGAAGCGGAACCAGCCGCGTTCGTCGGTCGCCCGCAGTTTCGGCGGTTCCCCGCTGGTCAGCGCCTCGGTCAGGGCTTCGGGCAGCCGGACGCCGTACTTGTCGGCCAGTTCCAGCAGGGTGGTCGGCCGCATCGAACCGGTGAAGTGCAGGTGCAGATGGGCTTTCGGCAGTTCAGAGAGATCACGTACGCGCTCCATTCCAGGATCCTGCCGCACGTCCGGGCCGTCCCGGTAGCGCTTTCCCCTTTAGTGGTCTTGCTCGCACGAAGAAGCGGGCCGTCTCCCCGGGGGGAAACGGCCCGCACACGCGCGTGGAGCGCGAAAACGGCCTGGAGCCGTGAAAGCGGCGGCGATGACGCGGGACGCCGCGGCGACGCGGTCGACGTCCTGGAGACGTGCGAGAGCGTTCGGGGTGTCAGTCCCGCGCCTCGCCCAGCAGCTTCTGGATCCGGCTGACGCCCTCGACGAGGTCCTCGTCGCCCAGGGCGTACGACAGACGCAGATATCCGGGCGTGCCGAAGGCCTCGCCCGGGACGACCGCGACCTCGGCCTCCTCCAGGATGAGCGCGGCGAGCTCCACCGTGTCCTGGGGGCGCTTGCCGCGGATCTCCTTGCCGAGCAGGGCCTTGACCGAGGGGTACGCGTAGAAGGCGCCCTCGGGCTCGGGGCACAGGACGCCGTCGATCTCGTTCAGCATCCGCACGATGGTCTTGCGGCGGCGGTCGAAGGCCTCACGCATCTCGGCCACGGCCGTCAGGTCGCCAGAGACGGCGGCCAGGGCGGCGACCTGGGCCACGTTGGAGACGTTCGAGGTGGCGTGCGACTGGAGGTTGGTCGCGGCCTTGATGACGTCCTTGGGGCCGATGACCCAGCCGACCCGCCAGCCGGTCATGGCGTACGTCTTCGCCACGCCGTTGACGACGATGCACTTGTCGGCGAGCTCGGGCACCACCACGGGCAGGGAGTGGAACTCGGCGTCGCCGTAGACCAGGTGCTCGTAGATCTCGTCGGTCAGGACCCACAGGCCCTTGTCGGCGGCCCAGCGGCCGATCTCCGCGATCTGCTCGCGGGTGTAGACCGCGCCCGTCGGGTTGGACGGGGAGACGAAGAGCAGCACCTTGGTGTGCTCGGTACGGGCGGCCTCCAGCTGCTCGACCGACACGCGGTAGCCGGTGGTCTCGTCGGCGACGACCTCCACCGGGACACCGCCGGCGAGACGGATGGACTCCGGGTAGGTCGTCCAGTAGGGGGCCGGGACGATGACCTCGTCGCCCGGGTCGAGGATGGCGGCGAAGGCCTCGTAGATGGCCTGCTTCCCGCCGTTGGTCACCAGGACCTGGGCGGCCTCCACCTCGTATCCGGAGTCGCGCAGGGTCTTGGCGGCGATGGCGGCCTTCAGCTCGGGCAGGCCGCCGGCCGGCGTGTAGCGGTGGTACTTCGGGTTGGAGCAGGCCTCGATGGCGGCCTGGACGATGTAGTCCGGGGTCGGGAAGTCGGGCTCACCGGCGCCGAAGCCGATCACCGGCCGCCCGGCGGCCTTGAGGGCCTTGGCCTTGGCGTCCACGGCGAGAGTGGCGGACTCGGAGATCGCGCCGACTCGGGCGGAGACCCGGCGCTCGGTGGGAGGGGTTGCAGCGCTCATGGGGCCCATCGTTTCAGACCGGAAACACCCGCGGCACGCGGGTTTCACAGACTGAACAGCGTGAGAACACCAGTCCGGACGCGCGGCGCCCACAGGTCGATCTCCGACGGGCAAAGCCCGTACGGACACTTTCTGTTCGACGACCGGCCCCGGACCACGTACACTCTCACCTCGTTGGCCTTCACCGGCCGCACCCACCGTGCGCACAGCGAGCACTCGGGCGGATGCGGTACGTTGGGGGAAACCAAAGGGTCGTAGCTCAATTGGTAGAGCACTGGTCTCCAAAACCAGCGGTTGGGGGTTCAAGTCCCTCCGGCCCTGCTACACACTCCTTCGCCAGGATGTGTGCACGCATGTACGTACTGCAATGCACCGCCGTGCGGCTCAACCGGGCGCGGCACGGCCACGACCCGGAATCAGGTGAGGACGAGTGACGGACGCCGTGGGCTCCATCGACATGCCTGATGCCGAGGCGCCCGAGTCCAAAAAGAAGGCTCGCAAGGGTGGTAAGCGTGCCAAGAAGGGCCCGCTGAAGCGCCTCGCCACCTTCTATCGCCAGATCGTCGCGGAGCTCCGCAAGGTCGTCTGGCCGACTCGCAATCAGCTGACGACGTACACCACAGTGGTGATCGTCTTCGTCGTCATCATGATTGGCCTGGTGACCGTGATTGACTATGGGCTCAACCACGCCGCCAAGTACGTCTTCGGCTGAGCCGAGAGCGAAGGGCGCCGTCACCGGCGCCCCTTTCGCGTGTTCCACCCCCATGTATCCAGGAAGAAGCAGCCACCGTGTCTGACCCGAACCTGAACGACGCCAGCGAGTCGGTCGAGTCCGTTGACGACGAGCTCGACATCGTCGAGGGAGCGGACGTCGTGGACGAGTTCGAGGCTGCCGATGCCGCCGCCGGCGAGCCCGCCGAGGAAACGGCGCTGCACGTCGAGGACGAGTCCGGTGAGGACGTCGAGGACGAGGACGTCCCCGCGGACGCTCTCGGCGAGAACGCCGAAGAAGCCCAGGACGCCGAGGACGAGGACGCCGATGAGGCGGAGGCCGAGCCGGCCGAGCCCGTCGACCCCGTCGAGGCCCTCCGCGAGGAGCTCCGCACCCTCCCCGGCGAGTGGTACGTCATCCACACCTACGCCGGTTACGAGAACCGCGTGAAGACCAACCTCGAGCAGCGTGCCGTCTCGCTGAACGTCGAGGACTTCATCTTCCAGGCCGAGGTGCCGCAGGAAGAGGTCGCGCAGATCAAGAACGGCGAGCGCAAGACCATCCGCCAGAACAAGCTCCCCGGCTACGTGCTGGTGCGCATGGATCTGACGAACGAGTCCTGGGGCGTCGTCCGCAACACTCCCGGCGTCACCGGCTTCGTGGGCAACGCCTACGACCCGTACCCGCTGACCCTGGACGAGATCGTCAAGATGCTCGCCCCGGAGGCCGAGGAGAAGGCCGCGCGTGAGGCCGCCGAGGCCGAGGGCAAGCCCGCTCCGCAGCGCAAGGTCGAGGTCCAGGTGCTGGACTTCGAGGTCGGCGACTCGGTCACCGTCACCGACGGCCCGTTCGCCACGCTGCAGGCGACCATCAACGAGATCAACGCCGACTCGAAGAAGGTCAAGGGCCTCGTCGAGATCTTCGGCCGCGAGACCCCGGTCGAGCTCTCCTTCGACCAGATCCAGAAGAACTAGCGGCTTCTGGACGTACGTCTTCCGAACAGGTCAGACGGGCTCACGCAGCCCGTCTGACCTGCTCGGTTTTTGGCCCCGCATAGATACCCGTTATCGTTGTGCGGTATGCCTCCATCCGGATGAACCGGACGGAAGCTGAAAACTCTCACTAGGACCCGGAGAGAGCACATGCCTCCCAAGAAGAAGAAGGTCACGGGGCTTATCAAGCTCCAGATCAACGCCGGTGCGGCGAACCCGGCCCCGCCGGTCGGCCCCGCGCTCGGTCAGCACGGCGTCAACATCATGGAGTTCTGCAAGGCCTACAACGCCGCGACCGAGTCGCAGCGTGGCTGGGTGATCCCGGTGGAGATCACGGTCTACGAGGACCGCTCCTTCACCTTCGTCACCAAGACTCCGCCGGCCGCCAAGATGATCCTCAAGGCCGCCGGTGTCGAGAAGGGCTCGGGCGAGCCGCACAAGACCAAGGTCGCCAAGATCACCCAGGCGCAGGTCCGTGAGATCGCCACGACCAAGCTTCCCGACCTGAACGCCAACGACCTGGACGCCGCGTCGAAGATCATCGCCGGCACCGCCCGTTCCATGGGCATCACGGTCGAGGGCTGACGCCCACCTTCGTAGGCCACGCGGCGCGAGCCGCACAGAGAATGACGTGGCAGGGCCTGCTCGGCCCGCACCACGACTCCTCAGAACACATCAGGAGCAGTAGTGAGCAAGCGCAGCAAGTCTCTCCGCGCTGCGGACGCCAAGATCGACCGGGAGAAGCTCTACGCCCCGCTCGAGGCCGTCCGTCTCGCCAAGGAGACCTCCACGAGCAAGTTCGACGGCACCGTCGAGGTCGCCTTCCGCCTGGGTGTCGACCCGCGCAAGGCCGACCAGATGGTCCGTGGCACCGTGAACCTCCCGCACGGCACCGGTAAGACCGCCCGGGTCCTGGTCTTCGCGACCGGTGACCGTGCCGAGGCCGCACTCGCCGCGGGCGCCGACATCGTCGGCTCCGACGAGCTCATCGACGAGGTGTCGAAGGGCCGTCTGGACTTCGACGCCGTCGTCGCCACCCCGGACCTCATGGGCAAGGTCGGCCGCCTCGGCCGTGTCCTCGGCCCGCGTGGTCTGATGCCGAACCCGAAGACCGGCACCGTGACCCCGGACGTGGCCAAGGCCGTGACCGAGATCAAGGGCGGCAAGATCGAGTTCCGCGTCGACAAGCACTCGAACCTCCACTTCATCATCGGCAAGACCTCCTTCGACGAGTCCAAGCTGGTGGAGAACTACGGCGCCGCGCTCGACGAGATCCTTCGTCTGAAGCCGTCGGCCGCCAAGGGTCGCTACATCAAGAAGGCCGCGATCAGCACCACGATCGGCCCCGGCGTTCCCGTCGACCCGAACCGCACCCGCAACCTCCTCGTCGAGGAGGACCCGGCCGCCGTCTGAGCCCTCCGCTCACCCCGGTGACCGCGTCGCATACGCGTTCTTGGTACGGGCCCCGCAACCTTTCGAGGTGCGGGGCCCGTCCCTGTTTCCGGGCACCTGTTCCGATACCGGTGTCAGTGGGCTGCGTTAGCGTGCAGCTCTCAGGATCTGCATAGGGGTGGGACAGATGAAGAGCACGACCGCGCGCCGAGTGACCCTGGCGATCGCTCTGGTGAGCGCGCTGACGACAGTGGCCGCCTGTTCCTCGGGCTCGTCGGGGGGGTCCGGAAAGGACGACAAGGCGGCGCACAAGAGCCCGACCCGCGTCAGCCCCATAGCGGCGCTCCAGTCCGCCGAGAAGTCCACCGACGGCGCGGACTCGGCCAGGGTCGAGTCGACGACGACCATGGGCACGCTGATGTCCATGAAGTCGAACGGCGTCATGGGCTGGGGCGACGGCCTCATCGGCGACATGACGATCACCTACACCGGCGGCACGATGGCCGAGACCATGCGCAAGGTGGGCGCGACGTCCATGCAGGCCCGCTACCTGTCCGACGCCTACTACGCGAAGATGGGCGAGACCTTCGCCCGGCAGTCCGGCGGCAAGCACTGGATCCGGTACGCGTACGACGACCTGGCGAAGCTCGGGGGCGGCTCCGGAGCCTTCCTGAAGGACCAGATGCAGAACAGCTCGCCGAACCAGTCGGTGAAGCTCCTGCTGGCCTCCGGTGACGTGAAGAAGGTCGGTGAGGAGAAGGTCCGCGGCAAGCAGACCACGCACTACGCGGGCACGGTGGACGTCTCGGACCTCGCCGCCAGGAGCTCGCACCTCTCCGCGGGGCAGCTGGACGCCCTGAAGAAGCAGTTCACGCAGGCCGGCATCACGACGGAGGACGTCGACATCTGGGTCGACGGTGACGACCTGCTCGTCAAGGCCGTCTCCAAGGGCGACCTCTCGACCGGCACGATGTCCTCGACCACGTACTACAGCGACTACGGGGTGAAGGTCTCCGCCCAGGAGCCGCCGGCCGGCGACACGGCGGACTTCAAGGACCTGCTGAAGACGCAGGGCGCCGCCGGCTGAGGCCGCGGAGGTTCAAGGAATCCAAAAGAATTCGGAAGACCACTCGCGCCCCCTGGGTTACGCTCGGTCCGAGTCTGTGAATCGTTCAAGTGTTCCCTGGGGGGGATCCTTATGTTCTCTGTGCGTGGTTCCGTGCGTCGTGGCGCGACGGGGGCGGCGCTGGCCGCCCTCGCTCTCGGAGGCGGCACCGTCGCCTGCGCGAAGGGTGACGAGTCGCCGAAGATGACGCCCGCCGCGGCCGTGGCCAAGGCGGCGAAGAACACGGAGGCCATCACCTCCCTCACCTACCGGATGACCGGCAAGGTCCCGGAGACCGGCCGGGTCGAGGCCGAGGCGGCGATGAGCATGAAGCCGATGGCCATGAGCATGAAGATGAACGCTCTCGACCAGGGCGCGGACGGCAAGATGGAGATCCGGGTCGTCGACGAGGCGATGTACCTGGGCGGGGGAGAGGCCGCGGCCAAGGAGCTGGACGGCAAGAGCTGGATGAAGTTCGACCTCTCCGGGGCCGCCAAGGGCGCCGGCGCCGGCAAGGTGCCGAGCCAGGCCGGCCAGGACCCGTCGCAGGAGTCCACCTTCCTGACCGGCTCCAAGGACGTGAAGAAGGTCGGCGCCGAGAAGGTCGACGGCGTCCGGACCACCCACTACGCGGGCACGGTCACCCTCGACGACCTCCGCGCCGGCCTCAAGGACGAGGACAAGGCGACGCGGGAGAAGCGCGAGAAGAGCCTGAAGCAGTACGAGGACCTGGGCGCCGACAAGCTCACCATGGACCTGTGGGTCGGACCGGACGACCACACCAAGCAGGTGCGGGTGCGCGCCGCCGCCGACAAGGGCCCGTTCGACGTGACCGTGACCTTCCTGGACTACAACAAGCCGGTGACGGTGAAGGCCCCGCCGGCCAAGGACACCGTCGACCTGGCCGAGATGATGAAGGACGCCCAGGCGGGCTGAACACAGGCGCTGTCGAGCGGATTTGCTTGACAGTGCGCCCTTCACGTACTGTTCCCGAGAAGCCAAAGACCGCTGGTCGTTGCTTTGCGCTCGTAAGAGGGCAGGGTGGCCGAAGGATCCGCTGAAACTGCGGACGACCCGCGTAGGTGACCGTGGATGTGCTCCCGGAGTTCGCTTGCCCAGCTTGCGGACCTGCCGGTCGAGCCACGCCCCGTGCGCCTGCGCCGGGGCGTTTCGTTTGCCCAGCCCCTTCCGAGCGGTCCTCATCACCCGGAAGGAGGCCGACGCTCTATGGCAAGGCCCGACAAGGCTGCCGCGGTAGCCGAGCTCGCGGACCAGTTCCGCAGCTCGAACGCCGCCGTGCTGACCGAGTACCGGGGTCTCACCGTGGCGCAGCTCAAGACGCTGCGCCGTTCGCTCGGTGAAGACGCCCAGTACGCCGTGGTGAAGAACACGCTGACCAAGATTGCGGCCAACGAGGCCGGGATCTCCACGCTCGACGACCTTTTCAACGGTCCGACGGCGGTCGCCTTCATCACCGGTGACCCGGTGACGTCGGCGAAGGGTCTTCGTGACTTCGCCAAGGACAACCCCAACCTCGTCATCAAGGGCGGTGTCCTTGACGGCAAGGCGCTGTCCGCCGACGAGATCAAGAAGCTTGCGGACCTCGAGTCCCGCGAGGTTCTGCTCGCCAAGCTGGCGGGTGCCTTCAAGGGCAAGCAGACGCAGACTGCTCAGCTCTTCCAGGCGCTTCCCTCGAAGTTCGTCCGCACCGCGGAGGCGCTTCGTGCCAAGCAGGCCGAGCAGGGCGGTGCCGAGTAATTCGGCTCGCGCATTGACCGCCGCCTGAGGCGACGGTCGCAGCGGGCCGAACGTACGCCCGCCTCACCAGTACATCCGGCACCTGCCGAATAAGTGGAAGGACGCCATCATGGCGAAGCTGTCCCAGGAAGAGCTGCTCGCGCAGTTCGAGAACCTCACCCTCATCGAGCTCTCCGAGTTCGTGAAGGCCTTCGAGGAGAAGTTCGACGTCACCGCCGCCGCCGCGGTCGCCGTTGCCGGTCCGGCCGGCCCCGCCGCCGTCGAGGCCGCTGAGGAGCAGGACGAGTTCGACGTCATCCTCACGGGTGCCGGCGAGAAGAAGATCCAGGTCATCAAGGTCGTGCGTGAGCTGACCTCGCTGGGCCTGAAGGAGGCCAAGGACCTCGTCGACGGCGCTCCGAAGCCCGTCCTCGAGAAGGTCGCCAAGGAGGCCGCCGAGAAGGCTGCCGAGTCCCTCAAGGGCGCCGGCGCCTCCGTCGAGGTCAAGTAGTCCCAGGAGCCCGCTGAGGGCTCCCTCGCGAGCTGTCACAGTCGCCCTCGTGGCGCTGTAACGCTGACGCACCGAAGAGCGATCACCCAACTGGGTGGTCGCTCTTCGGCGTTCAGGGGGTCCGGCAGCGGCTGCCTTGCACTGTCGTTCGCGACGAGTATGGTGATCTTCGTTGTGCCTCCGGCCGAGCCCGTGACGGGCTGCAAGACGGGCTGCAAGACAGGTTGCACGTGACGATCGCGGCACTTGCTTTGGGCATGGGGGGCCTTGACGAACGGCACGCAGCGCGCAATTCTCAGGACGCGTCGTCACAACGATCCGGATCCGAGGCATGGATCGGCGACGAAGAGGGCAGTATCGATGTGCATTGAGGGCGTGGCTTGCCGCAGGTGTTGACGACAACGAGGGTCTCAGAAAACCGGGACTGGACATCAGTGGGCCTAGTGGCTACACTGACCCTTTGCGCTGCCTGTTAGCTGCCTCCTGCCCGTCACCAGGGGCATGCCCTCGCTTGGACACCGACGACCGGATTATCTCTGACCTGGCCTTTTGGGCCGAGTCGGGAACAGTCCGTCTCTGTGCCCCGGTGGGGGGCCGGTACGCGCGTAGTGAGTCCGAGCCCTCGGAAGGACCCCCTCTTGGCCGCCTCGCGCACTGCCTCGACCGCGAATACGAACAACGGCGCCAGCACCGCCCCGCTGCGCATCTCCTTTGCAAAGATCAAGGAGCCCCTCGAGGTTCCGAACCTTCTTGCGCTGCAAACCGAGAGCTTCGACTGGCTGCTCGGAAACGAAGCGTGGAAGGCTCGTGTCGAGGCGGCTCTGGACAGCGGACAGGACGTCCCCACGAAGTCCGGTCTGGAGGAGATCTTCGAGGAGATCTCCCCGATCGAGGACTTCTCCGGGTCGATGTCCCTGACGTTCCGGGACCACCGCTTCGAGCCCCCGAAGAACTCCATCGACGAGTGCAAGGAGCGCGACTTCACGTTCGCGGCCCCGCTCTTCGTCACCGCCGAGTTCACCAACAACGAGACCGGCGAGATCAAGTCCCAGACGGTCTTCATGGGCGACTTCCCGCTCATGACCAACAAGGGCACCTTCGTCATCAACGGCACCGAGCGTGTCGTGGTGTCCCAGCTGGTCCGCTCGCCGGGCGTCTACTTCGACTCCTCCATCGACAAGACGTCCGACAAGGACATCTTCTCCGCCAAGGTCATCCCCTCCCGGGGCGCCTGGCTGGAGATGGAGATCGACAAGCGCGACATGGTCGGTGTCCGCATCGACCGCAAGCGCAAGCAGTCCGTCACCGTTCTCCTGAAGGCTCTCGGCTGGACCACCGAGCAGATCCTCGAGGAGTTCGGCGAGTACGAGTCCATGCGCGCCACCCTGGAGAAGGACCACACCCAGGGCCAGGACGACGCGCTGCTCGACATCTACCGCAAGCTGCGTCCGGGTGAGCCCCCGACCCGTGAGGCCGCGCAGACGCTGCTCGAGAACCTCTACTTCAACCCGAAGCGCTACGACCTGGCCAAGGTCGGCCGCTACAAGGTCAACAAGAAGCTGGGCGGCGAAGCCCCGCTGGACGCCGGCATCCTGACCGTCGAGGACATCATCTCGACGATCAAGTACCTGGTGAAGCTGCACGCGGGTGAGACCGAGACCGTCGGCGACAACGGCACCTCGATCGTCGTCGAGACCGACGACATCGACCACTTCGGCAACCGTCGTCTGCGCAACGTCGGCGAGCTCATCCAGAACCAGGTCCGCACGGGTCTGGCTCGTATGGAGCGCGTCGTCCGCGAGCGCATGACGACCCAGGACGTCGAGGCGATCACGCCGCAGACGCTGATCAACATCCGGCCGGTCGTCGCCTCCATCAAGGAGTTCTTCGGCACCAGCCAGCTGTCGCAGTTCATGGACCAGAACAACCCGCTGTCGGGTCTCACCCACAAGCGCCGTCTGTCGGCTCTTGGCCCGGGTGGTCTCTCCCGTGAGCGGGCCGGCTTCGAGGTCCGTGACGTGCACCCCTCGCACTACGGCCGCATGTGCCCGATCGAGACCCCCGAAGGCCCGAACATCGGCCTGATCGGCTCGCTCGCCTCCTACGGCCGGGTCAACGCGTTCGGTTTCGTCGAGACGCCGTACCGCAAGGTCACGGGTGGTGTCGTCACCGACGACGTCGACTACCTGACGGCCGACGAAGAGGACCGGTTCGTCATCGCGCAGGCCAACGCGCCGCTGACCGACGAGCTCCGCTTCGAGGAGTCCCGCGTCCTGGTCCGCCGTCGTGGCGGAGAGGTCGACTACGTCCCCGGTGAGGACGTCGACTACATGGACGTCTCGCCGCGCCAGATGGTGTCGGTCGCGACCGCGATGATCCCGTTCCTGGAGCACGACGACGCCAACCGTGCCCTCATGGGCGCGAACATGATGCGCCAGGCCGTTCCGCTCATCAAGTCCGAGGCGCCGCTCGTCGGCACCGGCATGGAGTACCGCTGCGCCGTCGACGCCGGCGACGTGCTCAAGTCGGAGAAGGACGGTGTGGTCCAGGAGGTCTCCGCGGACTACGTCACCACCGCCAACGACGACGGCACGTACACCACGTACCGCCTGCACAAGTTCTCCCGCTCGAACCAGGGCACGTCCGTCAACCAGAAGGTTGTCGTGGACGAGGGCGCCCGGGTCGTGGCCGGCCAGGTGCTGGCCGACGGTCCGGCGACCGAGAACGGCGAGATGGCGCTCGGCAAGAACCTGCTCGTGGCGTTCATGCCGTGGGAGGGTCACAACTACGAGGACGCGATCATCCTGTCGCAGCGCCTCGTGCAGGACGACGTCCTCTCCTCGATCCACATCGAGGAGCACGAGGTCGACGCCCGTGACACCAAGCTCGGCCCCGAGGAGATCACCCGGGACATCCCGAACGTCTCCGAGGAGGTCCTCGCCGACCTCGACGAGCGCGGCATCATCCGTATCGGTGCCGAGGTCGTCGCCGGCGACATCCTCGTCGGCAAGGTCACGCCCAAGGGTGAGACCGAGCTGACCCCCGAGGAGCGCCTGCTCCGCGCGATCTTCGGTGAGAAGGCGCGCGAGGTGCGCGACACCTCGCTGAAGGTGCCGCACGGTGAGATCGGCAAGGTCATCGGCGTCCGCGTCTTCGACCGTGAAGAGGGCGACGAGCTGCCGCCGGGCGTGAACCAGCTGGTTCGTGTCTACGTTGCGCAGAAGCGCAAGATCACGGACGGTGACAAGCTCGCCGGCCGCCACGGCAACAAGGGCGTCATCTCGAAGATCCTGCCGATCGAGGACATGCCGTTCCTGGAGGACGGCACCCCGGTCGACATCATCCTCAACCCCCTGGGTGTCCCGTCCCGAATGAACCCGGGACAGGTCCTGGAGATCCACCTCGGCTGGCTCGCCAGCCGCGGCTGGGACGTCTCCGGCCTCGGGGAGGACTGGGCGCAGCGCCTTCAGGCCATCGAGGCCGACGTGGTCGCCCCCGGCACCAACGTCGCCACCCCCGTCTTCGACGGTGCGCGTGAGGACGAGCTGGCCGGTCTGCTGAACCACACGATCCCGAACCGTGACGGCGAGCGCATGGTGCTCCCGACCGGCAAGGCGCCGCTGTTCGACGGCCGCTCCGGCGAGCCGTTCCCGGAGCCGATCTCGGTCGGCTACATGTACATCCTCAAGCTCCACCACCTGGTCGACGACAAGCTGCACGCCCGTTCGACCGGTCCGTACTCGATGATCACCCAGCAGCCGCTGGGTGGTAAGGCCCAGTTCGGTGGCCAGCGCTTCGGTGAGATGGAGGTGTGGGCGCTGGAGGCGTACGGCGCCGCTTACGCCCTCCAGGAGCTGCTGACCATCAAGTCCGACGACGTGACCGGTCGCGTGAAGGTCTACGAGGCCATCGTCAAGGGCGAGAACATCCCCGAGCCCGGCATCCCCGAGTCCTTCAAGGTGCTCATCAAGGAGATGCAGTCTCTCTGCCTCAACGTGGAGGTGCTGTCCAGCGACGGTATGTCCATCGAAATGCGTGACACCGACGAGGACGTCTTCCGCGCGGCGGAGGAGCTCGGCATCGACCTGTCCCGGCGCGAGCCGAGCAGCGTCGAAGAGGTCTGACGGGAGTCCGGTTACGGGGGCTCGACGATGAACGTCGACGAGCCCCCGGCCGGCCCCAGGACCCCCGTATCAGACCCCATGACTTACAACCCTGAGAGGGATTGACGCATAGTGCTCGACGTCAACTTCTTCGATGAGCTCCGGATCGGTCTGGCCACCGCTGACGACATCCGTCAGTGGAGCCACGGCGAGGTCAAGAAGCCCGAGACCATCAACTACCGCACCCTCAAGCCCGAAAAGGACGGACTCTTCTGCGAGAAGATCTTCGGTCCGACCCGGGACTGGGAGTGCTACTGCGGCAAGTACAAGCGCGTCCGCTTCAAGGGCATCATCTGTGAGCGCTGTGGCGTCGAGGTCACTCGCGCCAAGGTGCGCCGTGAGCGGATGGGCCACATCGAGCTGGCCGCTCCCGTCACCCACATCTGGTACTTCAAGGGCGTTCCGTCGCGGCTGGGCTACCTGCTCGACCTCGCCCCGAAGGACCTCGAGAAGGTCATCTACTTCGCCGCGTACATGATCACGTACGTCGACGAGGAGCGCCGCACCCGCGACCTGCCCTCGCTGGAGGCCCACGTCTCCGTCGAGCGTCAGCAGATCGAGAACCGCCGCGACGCCGACCTGGAAGCCCGCGCCAAGAAGCTCGAGACCGACCTGGCCGAGCTGGAGGCCGAGGGCGCCAAGGCCGACGTGCGCCGCAAGGTGCGCGAGGGTGCCGAGCGTGAGATGAAGCAGCTGCGCGACCGTGCGCAGCGCGAGATCGACCGTCTCGACGAGGTGTGGACCCGCTTCAAGAACCTCAAGGTCCAGGACCTGGAGGGCGACGAGCTCCTCTACCGCGAGCTGCGTGACCGCTTCGGCACGTACTTCGACGGTTCGATGGGTGCCGCGGCGCTGCAGAAGCGCCTGGAGTCCTTCGACCTCGACGAGGAGGCCGAGCGCCTCCGCGAGATCATCCGCACCGGCAAGGGCCAGAAGAAGACCCGTGCGCTCAAGCGCCTCAAGGTCGTCTCCGCGTTCCTGCAGACCAGCAACAGCCCCAAGGGCATGGTGCTCGACTGCGTGCCGGTCATCCCGCCGGACCTGCGTCCGATGGTGCAGCTGGACGGTGGCCGCTTCGCGACCTCCGACCTGAACGACCTGTACCGCCGCGTGATCAACCGCAACAACCGCCTGAAGCGCCTTCTCGACCTCGGTGCCCCCGAGATCATCGTGAACAACGAGAAGCGCATGCTCCAGGAGGCCGTCGACGCGCTCTTCGACAACGGCCGTCGTGGTCGCCCGGTCACGGGCCCCGGCAACCGTCCGCTGAAGTCGCTGTCCGACATGCTCAAGGGCAAGCAGGGTCGATTCCGTCAGAACCTGCTCGGCAAGCGCGTGGACTACTCCGCGCGTTCCGTGATCGTCGTCGGTCCGCAGCTGAAGCTGCACCAGTGCGGTCTGCCGAAGGCCATGGCGCTGGAGCTCTTCAAGCCGTTCGTGATGAAGCGCCTGGTCGACCTGAACCACGCGCAGAACATCAAGAGCGCCAAGCGGATGGTCGAGCGCGGCCGCACGGTCGTGTACGACGTCCTGGAAGAGGTCATCGCGGAGCACCCGGTTCTGCTGAACCGTGCGCCCACGCTGCACCGCCTCGGCATCCAGGCCTTCGAGCCGCAGCTGGTCGAGGGCAAGGCCATCCAGATCCACCCGCTCGTCTGCACCGCGTTCAACGCGGACTTCGACGGTGACCAGATGGCCGTCCACCTGCCGCTCTCCGCGGAGGCGCAGGCCGAGGCCCGCATCCTGATGCTGTCCTCGAACAACATCCTCAAGCCCGCCGACGGCCGCCCGGTCACGATGCCGACCCAGGACATGGTCCTCGGTCTGTTCTTCCTGACCACGGACGGCGAGCTGCGTGACGTCAAGGGCGAGGGCCGGGCGTTCGGCTCCACCGCCGAGGCGACCATGGCGTTCGACGCCGGGGAGCTCGCTCTCCAGTCCGCGGTCGACATCCGCTTCCCGGTGGGCACCATCCCGCCGCGCGGCTGGACCCCGCCGGCGCAGGAGGAGGGTGAGCCGGAGTGGCAGCAGGGTGACACCTTCCGCCTCCGTACGACCCTGGGCCGCGCGCTCTTCAACGAGCTGCTGCCCGAGGACTACCCGTTCGTCGACTACTCGGTGGGCAAGAAGCAGCTCTCCGAGATCGTCAACGACCTCGCCGAGCGCTACCCCAAGGTCATCGTGGCGGCGACGCTCGACAACCTGAAGGCGGCCGGCTTCTTCTGGGCGACCCGCTCCGGCGTCACCGTGGCCATCTCCGACGTCGTCGTTCCCGAGGCGAAGAAGGAGATCGTCAAGGGCTACGAGGCGCAGGACGAGAAGGTCCAGAAGCAGTACGAGCGTGGTCTGATCACCAAGGACGAGCGCACGCAGGAGCTCATCGCGATCTGGACCAAGGCGACCAACGAGGTCGCCGAGGCGATGAACGCGAACTTCCCGAAGACGAACCCCATCTTCATGATGGTCGACTCGGGTGCGCGAGGAAACATGATGCAGATGCGTCAGATCGCCGGTATGCGTGGTCTGGTGTCGAACGCCAAGAACGAGACGATCCCGCGTCCGATCAAGGCCTCCTTCCGTGAGGGCCTGTCGGTGCTGGAGTACTTCATCTCGACCCACGGTGCCCGTAAGGGTCTGGCGGACACCGCTCTGCGTACCGCCGACTCGGGTTACCTCACCCGTCGTCTGGTCGACGTCTCCCAGGACGTCATCATCCGCGAGGAGGACTGCGGCACCGACCGTGGCCTCAAGCTGCACATCGCGGAGCGCGGCGCGGACGGCGTGCTGCGCAAGGCGGAGAACGTCGAGACCAGCGTGTACGCCCGTGCGCTGGCCGAGGACATCACCGTCGACGGCAAGGTGCTGGCCCCGGCCAACACCGACCTCGGCGACGTCCTCATCGACGAGCTGGTCAAGCACGGCATCGAGGAGGTCAAGACCCGCTCGGTCCTGACCTGCGAGTCCGCCGTCGGTACCTGCGCCATGTGCTACGGCCGTTCGCTGGCCACCGGCAAGCTGGTCGACATCGGTGAGGCGGTCGGCATCATCGCCGCCCAGTCCATCGGTGAGCCCGGTACCCAGCTGACGATGCGTACCTTCCACACCGGTGGTGTGGCCGGTGACGACATCACCCAGGGTCTGCCCCGTGTCGTCGAGCTCTTCGAGGCTCGTACGCCCAAGGGTGTCGCCCCGATCTCGGAGGCGGCCGGCCGCGTCCGTATCGAGGAGACCGAGAAGACCAAGAAGATCGTCGTCACCCCGGACGACGGCAGCGACGAGACGGCGTTCCCGATCTCGAAGCGTGCCAAGGTCATGGTGCGTGAGGGTGACCACGTCGAGGTGGGCCAGAAGCTCACCTTCGGTGCCACCAACCCGCACGACGTGCTGCGGATCCTCGGTCAGCGCGCGGTCCAGGTCCACCTGGTCGGCGAGGTCCAGAAGGTCTACAACTCGCAGGGTGTGTCGATCCACGACAAGCACATCGAGATCATCATCCGGCAGATGCTGCGCCGCGTGACGATCATCGAGTCGGGCGACGCGGAGCTGCTGCCCGGCGAGCTGGTCGAGCGTTCGAAGTTCGAGACCGAGAACCGTCGTGTGGTGCAGGAAGGCGGCCACCCGGCCTCCGGCCGTCCGCAGCTGATGGGTATCACCAAGGCCTCGCTGGCGACCGAGTCGTGGCTGTCGGCGGCGTCCTTCCAGGAGACGACCAGGGTTCTGACGGACGCGGCGATCAACGCCAAGTCCGACTCCCTGATCGGCCTCAAGGAGAACGTCATCATCGGTAAGCTCATCCCGGCCGGTACGGGTCTGTCCCGTTACCGCAACATCCGGGTCGAGCCGACCGAGGAGGCCAAGGCCGCGATGTACTCGGCCGTCGGCTACGACGACATCGACTACTCGCCGTTCGGCACGGGCTCCGGCCAGGCCGTTCCGCTGGAGGACTACGACTACGGTCCGTACAACCAGTAAGGCGTATGTCAACTGACGGGCGGTCACCCTTCGTGGGTGGCCGCCCGTCGGCGTTCTCCGGCCCGGTACGGGGGTACGGACGTCCTGCGGGAACCCGTGCCGGAAATGCCGCGTTGGAGCATCATGGAGGTATCCGTCTGGGGGGAGGCATTTCCGTGTCGTACCCGACGCCGTGGCAGCCGTGGCAGGGGCATGGGCAGGGCGGGCAGTCGATGCTCGCGTCGCACGCCGACCGGGAGCGGGCGGTGGATGTGCTGAGAGCCGGCTTCGGCGAAGGCCGCCTGGAGCAGGACGAGTTCGAGAAACGGGTGGCGCGGGCGTACGCGGCCAGGACGGTGGGTGAGCTGGCCGTGCTCGTCGGCGACCTGCCGCAGGGCCCCGTACCGATGACGGCCGGAGCCGGTGTCGTCGTCCCGCAGACGTTCCTGCCCGCGCCGCGTCCGGTGACCAACGGGAAGGCGGTCGGCGCCATGGTCTGCGGCCTGCTCACCGTGGTGACGCTCGGCGCCACCGGCATTCCCGCGGTGGTCCTGGGACACTCGGCGCGCTCGGAGATACGCCGTACCGGGGAGAGCGGTGACGGCCTCGCGATGACCGGTCTCGTACTGGGCTGGCTGTCCGTCGGGGGCTGGGCGCTGTTCGTGATGCTCGCCGTGATCGCGGGGGTCGCGTCCGGCGGCTGAGGCGGCCGGGGGCTGAACGGCCGGCCTGCCTTCCGGAGTCCGTGGCGCGGGCCCGGGGGTCCGGCCTGGCCCGGCCGGTCCGGCCTGCCCCGGCTCCGCTGTCGTCAGCCGGGCGGCTGGAGATACGGCTGGAGGTGGTGCAGCCGTGTGTAGTGGTCCGGGTGGGACGAGAGCAGCTTGCTGAGCGAGCTCTCCGGCGGGGCCACACCTCCGTTGCGGGCGGTGAGCGCGGCCGTCTCGTACTGCTCCTGCTGGTGCAGCTTGTGGAGGACGGCGGCCAGCATCGGGGCGAAGCCGAGGGCCGCCGCGTGCTGGTCGGCGCGGAGTTCGGCCCGGCGCCCGACGGCGGCGAGCGCGTACGGCACGGCCAGGAGGAGCAGCGGAAGCCCGTACAGCGTGCTGACCGTGGCCAGGGCGAGGCCGCCGAGGACCAGCACGACGAACGCGGCCCCGAAGCAGGAGAACGCGCGCGACACCTTGAAGACGATGCTCGCGAACCCGCGCAGCACCCGCCAGGCGAGCCGGCCGGGCAGCGCGTACCAGTAGCCGAGCAGCGAGGACCAGGCGTGGCCGCCGACGTGGTGGCCCAGTTCGTGCGCGAGGACCGCGGCGAGTTCCCCGTTGGGGAGGTGGTTCATGGCGAAGCGGGTGACCCCGACGATGTGGCCGGCGGCGGCGACCGCGTTCAGGCCGTCGCTGTCCTCCACCCACAGTTCGTAGGTGCGGCCCTCGACACCGGCGCGCGCGGTGACCTCGTGCCAGACCGGTTCGAGTTTGGCTCGTTCTTGCGGGGTGGGGTGGCGCAGGTGGAGCAGACGGCGCGCGATGGCGCTTTCCGTGGGCCGGTGGAACACGAGTGCGCCGCTGGCCAGCCAGGCGAGGACCACGAGGAACGCGAGGTCGCCGAAGAAGGCGGAGAACAGGCCGACGACGAACAGGCTGCAGAGGAAGTTCGGCAGGTGGAGCAGCAGACTGCCGACGGCGGTGGAGTCGGTGCGGCGCTGCTGGCTGCGGATGTGGACGCGGCCGTGGTCGGTGCTGATGTGGTGCGGGTGGGCGGGGTCGTCGGGGGAGAGGGCCGGTGCGGGGATCGGGGGCATGCCGGCCTGCGGGTACGCGGGCTGGGCCGGCGGTGCGGCGGCCTGCGGGTGGTGCGGGGGCTGCGGGTGGTGCGGCTGTCGTGGGTGTGGTGAGGCCGGTGGGTGTTGCCCTGGATACGGCGGAGGCTGTTGGCCTGGATAAGGCTGGGCTTGTTGGCCCGGGTAGGGCGGGGCCTGTTGGCCCGGGTAGGGCGGGGCCTGTTGACCGGGGTAAGGCGGAGGTTGTTGGACTGGATAGGACGGGGGCTGTTGTCCCGCGTAGGACGGAGGCTGTTGGCCCGGGTAAGGCGGGGGCTGTTGTCCGGGGTAGGCCGGAGGAGCCTGGGACTGGGACTGGGACTGGGGCGGTGCGGGGTACTGGGGGTGCTCCGGTGGTGAGGGCGGTGGCTGGGTCACGGTGCTTCCTTCGTGTGTGCGGGGGACGAGCGGGGTGTGCGGCCGGGCGGTGTCAGCCGATCAGCAGCGAGGCGGGCAGCAGGACCGTGCCGACGCAGAAGGCGATCAGTCCGGTGCGGATCCACTGGTGCTTGCGCGCGGCGATCCGGCTCGTCTCGGTGAGGGCCTTCGCGAGGCCCCCCGTGGGATCACGCCGGGTGTCGGCGAGGGCGGTCGGCAGACAGCCGAGCCGTACGGCCTGCTGGATGTCGCCGAAGTACGACAGCGGGTGCCCCGGCGCCCAGTCCGCGGCGCCGTAGCGCGGGAGCACGGCCAGCAGCAGGGCGAGCAGGGAGAGGGCGAGGGAGCCGACGCCCGCCCAGCACAGCGCCGCGCCCGGGACGGAGAGCGCGGCCGGGGTCCAGTCGTGTCCCGCGAGCAGCCCGCTGAAGACGCCCGCGGTCATGCCGAGCGCGGCGACCAGGACCGACGCCTTGCTGTCGGCGCGGGTGATCTCGGCGCGGAGGTCCGCGAGGAGGCGCTCGCACAGGCGGACCATCTCGGGCGCGGTGGCGTCCGGGCGGCCGGCGGGAAGGGGAGTAACCGCGGCGGGGACTCCGGACGGGGCTCCGTCCGGAGCCGCCGGGTTCCCGTCCGGGCCTCCGGCTGGCGTCGGGACGGGTGCCGGGTCGAGCGCGGTCATGCGCCGCTCTCCCGGGCACCGGCGTCCGGGCCGTCGGGCGCCGGGCCGTCCGGCGTGGGTTCGGCGGATCCCGGATCAGCGAGTTCCGGATCAGCGGGTCCCGGTACGTCCGGGCGCGGAGGGGCGGCCCGGGAACCGTCGTCGGCCGGGTGGGCGACGGAGGCCACGGCCTGTGCGGGCAGGGTCGGGGTGCTGCCGTAGCCCGGGGGCGGCTGCCAGGCCGGCGCCGCGGGCGCGACGGGTCCGGCCGGCGGGGCGGGAACGCCCGGGTAAGGGGCCGCGGGCACCGGTGGGGGCACGAGCGGGGGCGCCGGGGCGTACGGCTGCGGGGACTGCCAGGTGGGGCCGTCAGGGGCCCCGTACGGGCCGCCCACCGGTCCCGGCCGGGCACCCGTGTACGGATCCGTCGCCGGGCCGGGCTGCCCCGCATAAGACCTGTACGACCCGGACGCCCCGTACGGCGGCGGCGCGGCGGGACCTGCCCCGGGCACCGGCGCGGGTGCGGCTGTGGGCGCGGAGGTGGAGGCGGGCGCCGGTGCGGTGGGGCCGTCGAGGCCGCCGGCCCCTGCCGCGGGGCCCTGGAGCGGCGGCCCGCCGGGGACCGGGGGTGCGGCGTGGCCGGGACCGGTGGGCGCGTACCCCGGCAGCGGCGGGTCCGGATACGCCGGGCCGGCGGCGGACGGGAGCAGCGGAGGCGTCTGCGGGACCCCCGGGAGCCGCTGGTTGAGGATGTCGCTGACCGTGCGCAGGGCCAGTTGCTTCGGACCCTCCAGCTCGTAGCCCTCGGCGGTGTCGCCGTTCAGCAGCTGCTTCACCAGATCCATCTGGGCCTGGATCATCCGGAGTTGGTCCTCGCGCATGCTGGACATGACGAGGTGGGAGTCCTCCGGGCGCTGGGCGAGATGCAGTGCCCAGGCATGGACGCCGCCCTGCTGGAGGTGCCACTGGTAGAAGGCGATCTTCTCCTCCTCCAGCTTCTGGAGTTCGATCTGCTGGTGCCCCTGCTGGAGGGCGAGCTGGTGCTGCTGCCCGCTGTGCAGGAGCGCCTGCTCGTGCTGCCACCGCTGCTGCTGGAGCGCGAGTTCCTGCTGCCGGCCGCCGTACGCCATGGCCCGGTCGATCTGAAGGGCGTCCTGCTGCCGGAACCGGCGGTCGGCCTCGACGTCGACCTCCATGCCGCGCTGCGCCACCCGCACCTGTTCGGTGGCGGAGTGGTCGATGGCCTGTAGCCGCCGCTGGTGCTCGATGTTCGCCTGGTCACGACGGAGCCGCAGGGTCCAGGTGACCTGCAGTCCCGCCGGTGCGCCGAGCGGCCCCAGGACGGTGACCGCCTGGAGCAGTTCCCGCTCGGCCGCCGCGCTGTCCGCGATGGCGAAGCGGCGGCTCACCGGCCGGGCCGCCTGCTGGAGTTCGCCGATGAGCGTCGCCGGCACGTTCCGGTGCCCGCTCTCCACGAACCGGCCCGGATCGAGGACCTGCCACGACAGGTCGAGGGCCGCGGTGAACTCGAAGGCGTCGTTGTCGCTCGGCAGGGTGAGTTCGGCCGAGTGGGGGTGTACGCCCATGTCCACCTCGTACACGGCCGAGTACCGCTTCGCCGCGATCTCGCTGCGCGTCGGACGCCGGGGCGGCAGATACGTCTCGTAGCCGCCCCTGGGGGTGGAGAAGACCAGGGCGTGGTCGATGCGGACCAGGTGCTTCAGCGAGAGCTCGAAGCGAGACAGCTGGCGCACGGTGAGCACCGGGTCGACCAGGTCGGAGTGCCGGTCCGCCTGCTGCTGCCACTCGGGCGGGCGGTTGAAGGTGGGCATGTGCGTGTCTCCTCGGGAACGCCGGGGCGCTTCGCCTCCGGTCGCCTGGGTCGGAAGGGTCTGGCGGCGGGCCCCGGTCAGCGGGCCGGAAGGGTGGTCAGCAGACGGGCGGCCACCAGGGGCGGGGGCGCCCCGTCCTCACCGGGCATGGTCCGCAGCAGATGGCTCAGCCGCTGGTGCTCCGCGGGCGAGGTGACGAGAGCGGGCAGCAGGGCGGCCAGTGCCCATTCGGTGGCCGGCGTCCGGTCGGCGATCAGCACCCAGTCGCGCAGCACGTCCAGCGCGTGCCGGGTGGCCCGGGGGTCGGCGAGGGCCGCCCGCCACAGGGCCGGGATGCCGTGGGCGGCCGCCGAGCCCTCCGTCGCCGCCCGCGCGTACCAGCCGAGGACCAGCGGGGTGCCGTACCGGTCGTCGTCCTCGGTGCGGCGGCAGGCGTTGACGAAGCCGCCGAGGGTCAGGTCGTGCACGGCACGGTCGTCGTCGAGGCGGCCGAGCAGTTCGGCGAGAACCGGCTCGCTGGCGGGGGAGAGGAGCAACAGCTCCACGGCCTCGGCGAGTTCGCGCGCCATCTCGCCGTCCAGGTCGTCGGGGGTGTCCGCGTACAGCCGGCGGACGGCACCGCGCAGCGCGGCGAGCGCCTGTACCGGCCGCTCGGGTCCGATCAGCGCGTACGCCCGTGCCGCCACCCAGCGCAGCCGCGGATCGTCGTGGGTGCACCAGTCGTCGAGGATGCGCGGGATGTTGGGCGTGCCGACGAGGTGCGCGAGGGTGAGCGCGTTGACGGCGACGAGCCGGTGCCGGAACAGCTTGGAGATGCCCCAGGGTTCGATGACCAGGGCCATCGCGGAGGGCAGGTCGGTACGGGCGAGCACGGCGACGGTGGAGGCGGCCCGGGTACGGACCAGCGGGCGGCCGTCGTCGGCGAGCCGGCGCAGCCAGGCGATCAGGGCGGGCCGTGCGGACGGGTGACCCGTCCACACCTCGCGCAGCAGCACGAGGGAGGCCCGGTCGTCGCGGAACGCGGCCTTCCGCTGGGTCACCGGGCCCCACTCGGTGTGCTCGTCCTCCTCGTAGCGGTGGGCGCGGGCCAGGTGGAGGCGTTTGCCGACGTGCGTGCCGAAGACGGGGACCTCCGGGACGCGGGCCCGGTTCTCGGTCTCCTGGAGGAAGCGGTAGAGCAGATCGCTGAGTTCGGCGGTGAGGGCGTACGGGCCGCCGTCGAAGGCCGCCAGCGCGACGAGGAACGCCTTGTCCCGCAGGTGGATCGACGCCTCGTCCTCCTCGAACCACTCCTGGACCTGGTTCTCCAGCGAGCCGAGGGAGAACCGCGCCACGGCGTCCTCGGTCACCTCTCCGGCCGCGTACCGCCCGAGCAGCCGGGCGAAGGCGGCGACCTCCCGCAGCTGGTGGCCGCGGCCCAGGAATTCGGTGACGTCGGGGAGTCCGAGCAGCTTGGCGGCGCTCTCCTCGTCGGTGCGGGCGCGCAGGTGGGCGGCGAGGACGTCGGCCGCGGCCGGGGGCTCCCAGCGGACGGCGGGGACGTCCTCCAGCGCGGCGCCGGGACCGACGGTGATCACCAGGTAGGCGCCCTGCTCGGCGAGGCGGTCCCGGACGGCGAGCAGATGGGGTTCGCGCAGCGGGCGGTCCCGGCGGGTGGCGAGGTCGCACAGGACGTACCCGCGCGCGGGGTCGCCGGCGCGCTTCTCCGCCGTCTCCGCCGTGAACCCGTCGGCGAGGGCGCCCGGGGCGGTGTCGGGCACCAGGGTGCGGACGGGTGCGGCGCCGAGGCGGTGCAGGAGCATCAGGGCGGCCGTACGTCTGCCGGTGAAACGGGCGCCGGACAGGACCAGGACGCGTTCGTGGCGCAGCCGGTCGAGCAGGTCGGCCATGACCCGGCCGTCGGCGACGAAGCTCTCGTCCAACCGCTCCAGGGTGGAGCGCGGGACCTCGCCGGCGGACGGTGCGGGCGAGGCCGTGCCGGCCGTCCCCAGGTGGTAGATCTCCGTCCGGCC
Organism: Streptomyces sp. NPDC059668; assembly: GCF_042734135.1. NCBI lineage: Bacteria > Bacillati > Actinomycetota > Actinomycetes > Kitasatosporales > Streptomycetaceae > Streptomyces > Streptomyces sp. NPDC059668. The sequence goes on from NZ_JBHWEL010000024.1 coordinate 104,856, forward strand.
GCCCATGAACACGTCGCCGGTGAAGTGGCCGCCGCTGATCCCGCCGTGCTGGTCGCCTCCGAGCAGGCCGCCGCCGAAGCGGGCCCTGGCGCCGACGTTCATGGTCCGGGGGCTGTGGTCGACCAGGTCCCGCCGGGCCGACCAGGCGTTCTGCGGCTGGTCGTGCTCCTCGGACGCGTCGTGGTCGTCGCCGCGGGGGGTGTCGTCGGGTACGGGGGTGCCGGCGGGCTTGTCCGCCACGGGGCCGGAGCCGCCGGGTCCGGAGCCCGAGCCGTCCTGGCCCGGGCGGGTGCCGGCCGGGGGACCCTGGCCCGCCGGTTCCTGGGTGCTCACGCGCCGCCACCCTGCTCCCGGCCGCGTCGCTCCCGGCCGTCCCGCTCCCGGTTGCCGGGCTCCCCGAAGGTGACGTCGCCGGTGAAGTGGCCGCCGCTGATCCCGCCGTACTGGTCGCCGCCGAACACTCCGCCGCTGATGCCGGCGGAGCCGCCGTCGATGCGGAGCGCGGGGCCCGGCGCCGGGGCTCCCCTTGATCCGGCCGGCGCCGGGCGGTCCTCGCCGGGGCCGCCCCGCGGGGGGACCGCGGGCGCCGGGCGGTCCCCCGAACCGCCCGGCGCCCCGGTTCCCCCCGCCCCCGTCTCACCGTGGTCTCGCGTGGGTGCCGGGTCGCGGGGGAGCGGGCCGTGCAGCCATGCCTTCAGCGGGCCGTTCTTGCTGTCCACCGTGATCGGACGGAAGTCGGCGGCCGGGACTCCGGGGTGGTCGTGCCGTACGACGCCGGTGTACAGCGCGTCGGAGACACAGAGCGCGAAGTCGTCGGCGCGCTCGCGCAGGGCGGCGCGCAGGGGGTGGGCGTCCAGCAGACGGCAGGCGTGGTTCAGGTCGGAGCCGACCCAGCCGTCGAGCGCGTCGACCGCGACGTAGCCGGTGGCGAGAACGCCGCGCAGACGGATCTGGGCGGAGCGGGACGCCATCCGGTTGACGGTCCTCAACTGGGCCGGGACCTCAGTGAGCAGCGCGCGGAGCAGGGTGGTCACCGGGGCGTTCGCGTCGATGAGCGCCATCACGGAGTCGCCGCGGTCGGCACGCAGCCGCCGGGTCTCGTCGATGCCGGCGTGCTCCAGGGCGCGGTCGGTGATGTCGTAGAGCATGCGCCGCAGGTACGCCTGCTCCACGTCGTCCCGGTCGCTGAACCTCTCGATGTCCAGCAACAGGATCGTGCGGCTCACGGGGTCGGTCATGGTCGCCTCTCGCAGGTGTGCCGTGCAGAGCAGCAGCCTGCTGGCGTCACGCCCCGGGGCGTGAGGGCGGATGACCCACTCGGAGTGTGACCGTGTGCACAGAGGGGCCCCGGGTGGCGAGGGGACACCTAGCGGGTGCCGGGGGAACCCCGAGGGGGCTTCGGGGAACACCGGGGAACTCCACCGGCACCCTCGACTCCGCCCGCACCCCCGACTCCGCCCGCGCCGCCGCATCCCCCCTCGCGCCGCCTGCCGCGCCTACGCCTCCCCGTCCGCCCCGCCCCGCGGCAGCCGCCCCTCCGCCTCCTGAGGGGCCTGAGGGGACGGGATCCCGCCGGCCGGGAACTCCGTGGCCGCGATGCGGCGGAGTATGTCGGGGCGCAGGATCAGCAGCGTGCGCCGCCCCGTGGAGACGGCCTGCTTGTCACGGAGTTCCCTGAGCAGCCGCTGCACCATCTCGCGCGACGCGCCCACCGAGCCCGCGAGTTCCTGCTTGCTCAGCGGCACCGCCAGCTCGATGCCCTCGGCCGTCCGGCGGCCGTGCGTACGGGCCAGGTCCAGGAGCAGGACCGCGAAGCGCTGCCGCACGCTCATCGAGGCGAACTCCAGGCGCCGCCGGTCGGCCGCCCGCGTTCGGTCCGCGGTCAGGCCGAGGAGCGCGAAGGAGACGTCGGGTGAACGGCTGAGGAAATCACGGAAGCGCTCGTGCTCCACGGCCACCGCCCGCACCGGCTCCAGGGCGGTCACCGTCGCGGACCGCGGCCGCCCGGTCAGTACCGCGGACTCCCCGACGATGTCACCGGGGCCGCGCAGCGCGAGCAGCGCCTCGTACCCGTTGGCGGCGGAGGCGGTGACCTTGGTCCAGCCGGTCACGAGGAAGAGGACGTGCGCGGACGGTTCGTGCTGGTGCAGCAGAATGATGCGCTGGGCGAAGTCCAGCGTGCGGCCGAGCCCGAGCAGCGCCGAACGGTCCTCGGCCTCCAGCCGGGCCAGGAAGGGCACCCGGTCGTCCAGGCCCCCGTCGTCCGACGGATGGGCCACCGTCCCTGTCGTCATGCTCGTCCCCCAGTCCTCACAGCGGACGGATCAACGTACTGAAAGCGCAAGACCGCGGAGCCCGAAAGGGCGCGATTCGGCCAGGATGCGTGGAGTGTGTGCCGGGCCGCCGCGGCCACGGCACGGCCTGCCGCGGACGGTCGCGATGGCCACGGCATGGCCACGGCACGGCCTGCCGCGGGCGGTCGCGATGGCCCCGACGGGCCGTCGCGGACGCGGCCGGCGAGCCCCGCCGAGGGGGGTGGGAAGTCCGGCGTGTCGCCCTGGACAGCATTTGTTTTGACCGAAGTCCGTGAGGTAGGTACGCTCAGACCTTGTGCCTGGGGTGTGCCCTGGCTCGCGTGCGTGCCTTCAAACCGCAAGGCGAGCCGTAACCGGCCACCGTAATCTGCGCCCTTTTCGCCTCGCGGCGGGAATCTGCAGCATTCGACACACCCGACCGCGTGGGTCGGTGGCGTTCCAGGTTAGCTTCACCATTCGGCACACAGAAACCGGAGAAGTAGTGCCTACGATCCAGCAGCTGGTCCGGAAGGGCCGGCAGGACAAGGTCGAGAAGAACAAGACGCCCGCACTCGAGGGTTCGCCCCAGCGTCGCGGCGTCTGCACGCGTGTGTTCACGACCACCCCGAAGAAGCCGAACTCGGCCCTGCGTAAGGTCGCGCGTGTGCGTCTGACCAGCGGGATCGAAGTCACCGCTTACATTCCGGGTGAGGGACACAACCTGCAGGAGCACTCCATCGTGCTCGTGCGCGGCGGCCGTGTGAAGGACCTGCCGGGTGTTCGCTACAAGATCATCCGCGGCTCGCTCGACACCCAGGGTGTCAAGAACCGCAAGCAGGCCCGCAGCCGCTACGGCGCCAAGAAGGAGAAGTAAGAATGCCTCGTAAGGGCCCCGCCCCGAAGCGCCCGGTCATCATCGACCCGGTCTACGGTTCTCCTCTTGTCACGTCGCTGATCAACAAGGTGCTGCTCAACGGCAAGCGCTCCACCGCCGAGCGCATCGTCTACGGCGCCATGGAGGGTCTGCGTGAGAAGACGGGCAACGACCCGATCATCACGCTGAAGCGCGCGCTGGAGAACATCAAGCCGACCCTCGAGGTCAAGTCCCGCCGCGTCGGCGGTGCGACGTACCAGGTTCCGATCGAGGTCAAGCCCGGTCGCGCCAACACGCTCGCGCTGCGCTGGCTCGTCGGTTACTCCCGCGCCCGTCGCGAGAAGACCATGACCGAGCGTCTGCTCAACGAACTTCTCGACGCGTCCAACGGCCTCGGTGCCGCTGTGAAGAAGCGCGAGGACACCCACAAGATGGCCGAGTCCAACAAGGCCTTCGCGCACTACCGCTGGTAGTCGCTACCCACATCGAGACCGAGAGAAGACCGAAGCCTTATGGCTACCACTTCACTTGACCTGGCCAGGGTCCGCAACATCGGGATCATGGCCCACATCGACGCGGGCAAGACGACCACCACCGAGCGGATCCTCTTCTACACCGGCGTCAGCTACAAGATCGGTGAAGTCCACGACGGCGCTGCCACCATGGACTGGATGGAGCAGGAGCAGGAGCGTGGCATCACGATCACCTCTGCTGCCACCACCTGTCACTGGCCGCTTGAGGACGACGACTACACGATCAACATCATCGACACCCCGGGTCACGTCGACTTCACGGTCGAGGTGGAGCGTTCGCTCCGCGTCCTCGACGGTGCCGTCACCGTGTTCGACGGTGTCGCCGGTGTCGAGCCGCAGTCCGAGACGGTGTGGCGTCAGGCCGACCGTTACGGCGTGCCGCGCATCTGCTTCGTCAACAAGCTCGACCGGACCGGCGCGGAGTTCCACCGCTGCGTCGACATGATCAAGGACCGCCTCGGTGCGGTGCCGCTGATCATGCAGCTTCCGATCGGTGCCGAGATGGACTTCAAGGGCGTTGTGGACCTGGTCCGCATGAAGGCGCTCGTGTGGTCCGCCGAGGCGGCGAAGGGCGAGATGTACGACGTCGTCGACATCCCGGCCACGCACGCCGAGGCTGCCGAGGAGTACCGCGGCAAGCTGGTCGAGGCCGTCGCGGAGAACGACGACGAGATCATGGAGCTGTTCCTGGAGGGCCAGGAGCCCACCGAGGAGCAGCTGTACGCCGCGATCCGTCGCATCACCATCGCGTCCGGCAAGTCCAAGGACGTCACGGTCACTCCGGTGTTCTGTGGCACCGCGTTCAAGAACAAGGGCGTCCAGCCCCTGCTCGACGCGGTCGTGCGCTACCTGCCGACCCCGCTTGACGTCGAGGCCATCGAGGGCCACGACGTGAAGGACCCCGAGGTCGTCGTCAAGCGCAAGCCGTCCGTGGACGAGCCGCTCTCCGCGCTCGCGTTCAAGATCATGAGCGACCCGCACCTGGGCAAGCTCACCTTCGTCCGGGTTTACTCGGGCCGCCTGGAGGCCGGCACCGCGGTGCTGAACTCCGTCAAGGGCAAGAAGGAGCGCATCGGCAAGATCTACCGCATGCACGCGAACAAGCGTGAGGAGATCGAGGCGGTGGGCGCCGGCGACATCGTCGCCGTCATGGGCCTGAAGCAGACCACCACCGGTGAGACGCTCTCGGACGACAAGCACCCGGTCATCCTGGAGTCCATGGACTTCCCGGCGCCGGTCATTCAGGTCGCCATCGAGCCCAAGTCCAAGGGTGACCAGGAGAAGCTGGGTGTCGCCATCCAGCGTCTCGCGGAGGAGGACCCCTCCTTCCACGTCCACTCGGACGAGGAGACGGGCCAGACCATCCTCGGCGGTATGGGCGAGCTGCACCTCGAGGTGCTGGTCGACCGTATGAAGCGTGAGTTCAAGGTCGAGGCCAACGTCGGCAAGCCGCAGGTCGCGTACCGCGAGACGATCCGCAAGGCCGTCGAGCGTCACGACTACACCCACAAGAAGCAGACCGGTGGTACCGGTCAGTTCGCCAAGGTGCAGATCGCGATCGAGCCCATCACCGAGACCGACGGTCCGGCGTACGAGTTCGTGAACAAGGTCACTGGTGGGCGTATCCCGCGGGAGTACATCCCGTCGGTGGACGCCGGTGCGCAGGAGGCCATGCAGTTCGGCATCCTGGCGGGCTACGAGATGACGGGCGTCCGCGTCATTCTTCTCGACGGTGGCTACCACGAGGTCGACTCCTCCGAGCTCGCGTTCAAGATCGCCGGTTCGCAGGCCTTCAAGGAGGCCGCGCGCAAGGCCAGCCCCGTGCTGCTCGAGCCGATGATGGCCGTCGAGGTCACCACGCCCGAGGACTACATGGGTGAGGTCATCGGCGACATCAACTCCCGCCGTGGTCAGATCCAGGCCATGGAGGAGCGGGCCGGTGCCCGTGTCGTGAAGGGCCTCGTGCCCCTCTCGGAGATGTTCGGCTATGTCGGAGACCTCCGCAGCAAGACGTCGGGTCGCGCAAGCTACTCGATGCAGTTCGACTCCTACGCCGAGGTTCCGCGGAACGTCGCCGAGGAGATCATCGCGAAGGCCAAGGGCGAGTAACGCACACCGTTTGCACGCTTTAGGCTTGACACCGACCGCCGGGACTCGACCGGTAAGGGAGAATCCCGGCGGGCGGCACCCCAGCAAAGATCACCTGGCGCCGATGAGTAAGGCGTACAGAACCACTCCGTAGGAGGACCCCAGTGGCGAAGGCGAAGTTCGAGCGGACTAAGCCGCACGTCAACATCGGCACCATCGGTCACATCGACCACGGTAAGACGACCCTCACGGCCGCCATTACCAAGGTGCTGCATGACGCGTTTCCGGACCTGAACGAGGCCTCGGCCTTCGACCAGATCGACAAGGCTCCTGAGGAGCGCCAGCGCGGTATCACCATCTCGATCGCGCACGTCGAGTACCAGACGGAGACCCGTCACTACGCCCACGTCGACTGCCCCGGTCACGCGGACTACATCAAGAACATGATCACGGGTGCGGCGCAGATGGACGGCGCCATCCTCGTTGTCGCCGCCACGGACGGCCCGATGCCGCAGACCAAGGAGCACGTGCTCCTGGCCCGCCAGGTCGGCGTTCCGTACATCGTCGTCGCCCTGAACAAGGCCGACATGGTGGACGACGAGGAGATCCTGGAGCTCGTCGAGCTCGAGGTCCGTGAGCTGCTCTCCGAGTACGAGTTCCCGGGCGACGACCTTCCGGTCGTCAAGGTCTCGGCGCTCAAGGCCCTTGAGGGTGACAAGGAGTGGGGCCAGTCCGTCCTCGACCTGATGAAGGCCGTCGACGAGAACATCCCGCAGCCCGAGCGTGACGTCGACAAGCCGTTCCTGATGCCGATCGAGGACGTCTTCACGATCACCGGTCGTGGCACCGTCGTCACCGGTCGTATCGAGCGTGGTGTCCTCAAGGTCAACGAGACCGTTGACATCGTGGGCATCAAGCAGGAGAAGACCACCACCACGGTCACCGGCATCGAGATGTTCCGCAAGCTGCTCGACGAGGGCCAGGCGGGCGAGAACGTCGGTCTGCTCCTCCGTGGCATCAAGCGCGAGGACGTCGAGCGCGGCCAGGTCATCATCAAGCCCGGTTCGGTCACGCCGCACACCGAGTTCGAGGCCCAGGCCTACATCCTGTCCAAGGACGAGGGCGGCCGTCACACGCCGTTCTTCAACAACTACCGTCCCCAGTTCTACTTCCGTACGACGGACGTGACGGGCGTTGTGACCCTCCCCGAGGGCACCGAGATGGTCATGCCGGGCGACAACACCGAGATGACGGTCTCCCTCATCCAGCCCGTCGCCATGGAGGAGGGCCTGAAGTTCGCCATCCGTGAGGGTGGCCGGACCGTGGGCGCCGGCCAGGTCATCAAGATCAACAAGTAGTTCTTGTCGATCTGATCTCCTGGTAGCTCCTCGCGAGCTCCTTGAAGGGGCCCCAACCACAAAGGTCGTAACGGCCCATTAGCACCCCCCGACACCAAACCGCCCCCCCCAGAAACAGTCTCTTAAAAAAAAAAACCAACCCACCAAAACCCCTGATAAAACGTAATCCCTCATAAGCTTTAAAAAA